>DASUMP010000243.1:0-12381 GCA_036277635.1 Acidimicrobiia bacterium
GGTGATCGCGGCGTCGGCGTGCCAGCCGTCGATGATCGCCCCGCAGTCGATCGAGACGATGTCGCCCTCGTCGAGGCGACGCTCGCCGGGGATGCCGTGCACGACCACCTCGTTCGGGGAGATGCACGCGACGGCCGGGAAACCGTGGTACCCGAGGAAGTTGGAGCGCGCGTCGCGCCGGGCGAGCACGTCGCGCGCGGCGGTGTCGAGATCTGCGGTCGTCGCGCCCGGAACCGCCGCCCGCACGCACGCTTCGTGCATCTCGGCGACCACCCGGCCCGCTCGTCGCATCGTCGCGATCTGCTCGCGGGTCTTGCGCAGGCTCACCTCAGGCCGCGGGGCTCTTCAGCTGCTCGTCGACGACCCGCACCAGTCGGTCGAACACGTCGTCGCCGGTGCCGACACCGTCGACGACGACGAGCTGGCCGCGCTCGCGGTAGTACTCGATGATCGGCACGGTCTCTTGCTCGTAGATGTCGAGCCGGATGGCGATGGCCGCCGGGGTGTCGTCGTCGCGCTGGACCACCTCGCCGCCACACGTGTCGCAGACCCACGGCTTCGTGGGCGGCATGTTCACGTGGTACACGCGCTGGCAGTCCTTGCAGACCCGCCGACCCGCGAGCCGATCCATGACGACCTCGGTCGGGACGTCGAGATCGATCACGACGTCGAGCGGGTGGTCGCCGATGATCCGGTCGAGCTCCTCGGCCTGCGCGAGCGTGCGCGGGAACCCGTCGAGCACGAACCCCTCGGCGAGCGGCGCACCGGGGCGCAGGCACTCCTCGACGACCGCGACCACGACGTCGTCGGGGACGAGCTTGCCCTCGTCCATGTACGACTTCGCTTCGAGACCCTTCAGCGTGCCCGCTTCGGCTTGCGCGCGGAAGAGCTCTCCCGTGGAGAGGTGCACGACCTCGTAGTGGTCGGCGAGCCGGCGCGCCTGGGTGCCCTTGCCGGCACCCTGCTTGCCGAGCAGGACGAGACGCGGTTGGTGGACCATGCGCCTACCGGAGGAAGCCCTCGTAGTTGCGCATCATCAGCTGGCTGTCGATCTGCTTCATCGTCTCGAGCGCGACGCCCACGGTGATCAGCAGCGACGTGCCGCCGAACGGGAACTGCGAGATGTCCCACACCTTGAACACGACGAACGGGACCAGCGCGATCACCATGAGGAACAGGGCACCGGGCAGCGTGATGCGGTTCAGCACCTTCGCCAGGTATCGCTCGGTCGGCGGCCCGGGCCGGATGCCGGGGATGAAGCCGCCCTGGCGCCGGATGACGTCGGCTTGCTGTTGCGGGTTGAACGCGATCGCCGTGTAGAAGTACGCGAAGAACAAGATGAGCGCGGAGTACATCGCGATGTACGTCCAGGTGAGCGAGTTGGTGCCGACGAGGTTGTCGTTGATCCACTGCTTCACGCCGTCCCACGGCGTGACCGTGGCGAGCAGCGCCGGCAGCTGCAGCAGCGAGCTCGCGAAGATCACTGGGATCACACCCGACTGGTTGACCTTGAGCGGGATGTAGGTGCTCTGGCCGCCGTACATGCGGCGGCCCACGACGCGTTTCGCGAACTGGACGGGGATGCGCCGCTGCCCCGACTCCACCGTCACGATGCCGACGATCATCGCGATGCCCATGGCGATGATCACCACGAACTGCACGCGGCTCCCCTCGGAGTACACCGCGGAGGTCTGGAACGGCAGCCGGCTGACGACCGAAGCGAAGATCAGGATCGACATGCCGTTGCCGATCCCGCGTTGGGTGATGAGCTCGCCGAGCCACATCACGAGCGCGGTGCCCGCGGTCCAGGTCAGCACGATGACGACGGCCTTCCAGGCCGTGAAGTCGGGGATCAGGCTGACGCCCTGGGGGAGGTTGATCCCGGAGATGCCGAACAACCCGGCGTTGCCGCTCTTCAGCGCGAACACGAACGCTGTCGACTGCACGAGCGCGAGCGCGACGGTCACGTAACGCGTCCACTGCGTGATCTTCTTCTGCCCGACCTGGCCCTGCTGGCGCCACTCCTCGAGCTTCGGGATCACCACACCGAGCAGCTGCATGATGATCGAGGCCGTGATGTACGGCATGATCCCGAGGAAGAACACCGCGACGTTGGTGATCGCGCCACCCGAGAACAGGTCGAGGAACGCCACGACCCCGCCGGTGTCCTCCGCCGCGTCCTGCAGCTCCTTGATCGCGTCGAAGTCGACGTACGGAACCGGGACGTGGGCGCCGAAGCGGTAGATCCCGATCACGAGGATCGTGAACAGGATCTTGTTGCGGAGGTCCGGCACCCGGAACATGTTCCGCAAGCGGGAAAGACCCGACATCGGGGTGTTCGACCTCCTGGTCGCGCTCCGGGTGGAGGGCGAGGCGACGAGTCTAACGGTTGGTCAGTGCGTTCCCTCTCGCCGGCGGGCGGCGGTCGCCCCACGGCAGCGGGATCACTTCCGTGCTGCCGCCGGCCGCTTCGATGGCCCGGACGGCCGACTCGGAGAACCGGTGCGCACGAACCGTGAGCGGCTTCGTCAGCTCGCCGCGACCGAGCACCTTCACCAGGCCACGCTTCGCGACGAGGCCCCGGGCGCGCAGGCTGTCGGGATCGACCGCGCTGCCGCCGTCGAAGGTCTCGAGCGTGTCGAGGTTGACCACGTGGTACTCCACGCGGAACGGGTTCTTGAACCCCTTCGCCTTCGGCGTCCGTCGCTGCATCGGGGTCTGACCACCCTCGAACCCGGCCGGCACGTTGCCGCGCGCGCCCTGGCCCTTGGTGCCGCGTCCGGCGGTCTTGCCGCCCTTGCCCGCGATGCCTCGTCCGACCCGGCGCCGCGCGGTGCGCGACCCGGGCGCCGGCTTGAGGTCATGGATCTTCACGCCTGCTCCTCCACCTTCACGAGATGCGGCACCCGGGCCAGCATCCCGCGGATCTCAGGACGATCCGGGAGCACGTTCGAGCTCCCGATGCGGTGCAGGCCGAGCGCGCGCAACGTGCCGCGCTGCTTCGGCTTCGTACCGATCTTCGACTTCACGAGCGTGACCTTCAGCGTCGTCATGGCTACGCGACCTCGTTCACGGTGCGCGGCCCGCGAGCGCGCTCGCGGTAGGCGTTCAACATGCCCTTCGTGCTCACTTCTTCCGCGCTCTTGCCGCGCAGCTTCGCGACCTCTTCGGGTCGGCGCAGCGACTGCAGGCCCTGCAGCGTCGCGCGCGCGACGTTGATCGCGTTCGAGGAGCCGAGCGACTTCGCGAGCACGTCGTTGATCCCGGCGGCTTCGAGGATCGCGCGTGCCGCGCCACCCGCGATCACACCGGTTCCGGGAGACGCGGGCTTGAGCAGCACGCGCGCGGCGTCGTGCTCACCGATGATCGTGTGTGTGATCGTGGAACCCGCGAGCGGCACGGACACGAGGCTCTTCTTCGCCTCTTCCATCCCCTTCTGGATCGCGGCGGGCACTTCCTTCGCCTTGCCGTACCCGAGGCCGACGTTCCCGTTGCCGTCACCGACGACCACGAGCGCGGTGAAGGAGAACCGCCGACCACCCTTCACGACCTTGGCCACGCGGTTGATCGCGATCACTCGTTCGTCGTACTGGCCCTCGGCCATCACTCACTCCTCATGTCGATCACAGCTGGAGCCCGGCTTCGCGGGCCCCGTCGGCGACCGCAGCGACGCGGCCGTGGTACCGGAAGCCGCCGCGGTCGAACACGGCCCGCTCGACGCCGGCCGCCTTGACCCTCTCGCCGAGCCGCTTCCCCACTGCGCGCGCCGCGTCGACGGTCGCCGTCGCGCCCGAACGCGCGTCGGTCTCCATCGTCGAGGCGGCCGCGATGGTGCGGCCGGCGAGATCGTCGATCGCCTGGACGTAGATGTGACGGTTCGACCGGAACACCGCGAGGCGCGGCCGCTCGGCGGTCCCCATGATCTTCTTGCGCACGCGCCGGTGGCGGCGGCGCCGGGCTTCGTGCTTGGCGGTGCTCATGTCGACTCCACTGCCTGGTGTGCGGCCAGGCTCACTTGGCGGACTTGCCGGCCTTGCGCTGCACGCGTTCGCCGGCGTAGCGGATGCCCTTGCCCTTGTACGGCTCCGGCTTGCGGATCTTGCGGATGTCGGCGGCGACCTGGCCGACCATGACCTTGTCGTAGCCGCGCACGGTGATGCGCGTCGGCACCGGCACCTCGAAGGTGACACCCGCGGGGGCCTGCACGTGCACCGGGTGCGAGAAGCCGAGCTGCAGCTCGAGCTTGTCGGGACCCTGGGCTTGGGCGCGGTACCCCACACCCACGATCTCGAGCTCCTTCACGAAGCCCTCAGAAACACCGACGACCATGTTGCTGATCAAGGTGCGCGCGAGACCGTGCAACGACCGGTTGGTGCGCGTGTCGTCGGCGCGCGTGACGACGATGTCGTCGCCGTCACGGGTCACGGTGATCTGACCCACGACTTCGTGCGCGAGCTCACCCTTCGGTCCCTTGACCGCGACCCGGGTGCCGTCGATCGTGACGTCGACTCCGGACGGGATCGGGATGGGTTGCTTGCCGATGCGAGACATGTCGTGCTCCGTTACCAGACCTGGCAGAGGATCTCGCCGCCGACCTTGCGCTCGCGCGCCTCGCGGTCGGTGAGGAGACCGATGTTGGTCGAGAGGATCGCGATCCCCATCCCACCCAGCACGCGCGGCACCGACGACGCGTTCGTGTAGACGCGGAGTCCGGGGCGCGAGACGCGCTTGATCCCTGAGATCGTCCGACGACGGTCGGGCGTGTACTTCATCTGGATCGTGAGACGCTGGCCGGGTCGGCCGGGGACGTCGTCGACGTGGAACCCCGTGATGTAACCCTCCTGCTGGAGGATCTTCGCCACTGCGACCTTGAGCTTCGACGACGGCATCACGACGTCGTCGTGGAACGCGATGTTCGCGTTCCGCACGCGGGTCAGCATGTCGGCGATCGGGTCGGTCATCGTCATCGAGCCAGCCCCCTCACCACGAAGCCTTCGTCACGCCGGGAACCTCGCCGGCGTGGGCCATGTTGCGCAGGCACACGCGACAGAGCCCGAAGTCGCGGTACACCGAACGCGCGCGACCGCACCTCCGGCACCGGCGGTACGCGCGCACCTTGAACTTCGGTGTGCGCTGCTGCTTGTTGACCAACGCTTTCTTCGCCATCGATCACCCCTGGCCTTCGCGGCGGAACGGGAACCCGAGCGCTCGGAGCAGCGCGCGGGCGTGGTCGTCGGACTCGGCGGTCGTGACGATCGTGATGTTCATGCCCCGTACCGAATCGATCTTGTCGTAGTCGATCTCCGGGAAGATCAACTGCTCGGTCACGCCGAACGTGTAGTTGCCGCGACCGTCGAACTGGTCGGGCGACATGCCGCGGAAGTCCCGGATCCGCGGGATCGCCAACGTGACCAGACGGTCGAAGAACTCCCACATGCGGGCACCCCGCAGCGTGACCTTCGCGCCGATCTCGTTGCCTTCACGCAGCTTGAACGTCGCGATCGAGCGCTTCGCCTTGGTGACGAGCGGCTTCTGGCCCGTGATCACCGTGAGGTCGGTGACGGCGCCGTCGAGCAGCGAACGCTGCTGCGTGGCGCGACCGACACCCATGTTCACCACGATCTTCTCGAGTCGCGGCACCTGCATCACGTTGGTCACGCCGAGCTCTTCCTGCAGCGCGGCCTTGATCTCGGCGTCGTACTTCGTCTTGAGGCGCGGGACCTCCGTGGTCGCAGCCGCCATCAGATGTCGGCTCCGCACTTGCGGCAGACCCGGACCTTGCTGCCGTCGGAGGCGAAGCGGTAACCGATACGCGTGGGTCCGCACGACGGGCACACGAGCGCCACGTTCGACACGTGGACGGGCATCTCCTTGTCGATGATGCCGCCCTGCATCGTGGCGCGCGTCGGCTTCTGGTGCTTCTTCGCCATGTTGACGCCGTCGACGATCACCCGATCACGCGCGTCGATGACCCGGGTGATCGTGCCGCGCTTGCCGACGTCTTTGCCGGCGAGCACCTGCACCTCGTCGCCCTTCTTGAGCTTCATCTCAAAGCACCTCCGGCGCGAGTGAGACGATCCGCATGAAGCGCCGGTCGCGCAGCTCTCGACCCACGGGGCCGAAGATGCGCGTGCCCCGGGGCTGCATCTGGTCGTTGATCAACACCGCCGCGTTCTCGTCGAAGCGGATGTAGCTGCCGTCGGGACGGCGCTTCTCCTTCTTCGTGCGGACCACGACGCACTTCACGACGTCGCCCTTCTTGACCGACGCGCCGGGCACGGCGTCCTTCACCGTCGCCACGAAGATGTCGCCGATGCTGGCATAGCGCCGGCGCGTGCCGCCGAGCACCTTGATGCACAGCACCTCGCGCGCACCCGAGTTGTCGGCCACCTTGAGGCGGCTCTCCTGCTGGATCATCGAGCACGCTCCAGCACCTCGACGATGCGCCACCGCTTGAGCGACGACAGCGGCCGGGTCTCCTGGACGCGCACGCGGTCGCCCTCGCGCACGTCGTTCGTCTCGTCGTGGGCGTAGAGGCGCTTGGTGCGCTGCACCGTCTTGCCGTAGCGGCGGTGGCGCACGCGATCGGTGACGGCCACGACGACCGTCTTGTCCATCTTCGTCGACACGGCGATGCCTTCCCGGACCTTCCGGGCGTTGTCGCGGGGTGCGGACTCTTCTGCGTCGGCCATCACCATCACTCCTCGTGCGACGCCTGCTCGGCGGCCGCGATCTCGCGCTCGCGCTGCAGCGTCAGCAGCCGCGCGACGTCGCGGCGGACGTCGCCGAGACGGGTGCTGTTGTCCAGCTGCCCGGTGGCGTGCTGGAACCGCAGGTTGAACATCTCTTCCCTGGCCTCGACGAGTCGCTGCTCGAGCGCTTCGTCGGTGAGCTCGCGCAGCTCGCGGGTCTTGTTCGCCACGACTACGCCTCCTCCTGGCGCACCACGAACCGCGCCTTCATCGGCAGCTTGTGGATCGCGAGCCGCATCGCTTCGCGGGCGACCGGCTCGGCCACGCCCGACAGCTCGAAGAGGATGCGGCCCGGTCGCACGACGGCGACCCACTGCTCGGGGTTGCCCTTGCCCGAGCCCATCCGCGTCTCGGCCGGCTTCTGGGTGACCGGCTTGTCGGGGAACACGTTGATCCAGACCTTGCCGCCGCGGCGGATGTAGCGGGTCATCGCGATACGAGCGGCTTCGATCTGGCGGTTCGTGAGCCAACCGGCCTCGAGCGCCTGGATGCCGAAGTCGCCGAAGGCGAGCTTCGTCCCACCCTTGGCGGTCCCGGTCATGCGGCCCCGCTGCACCTTGCGGTGGCGGACCTTGCGCGGCATCAACATCTCGTACCTGGTCCCTAGTCGTCGTCGCCGTGGAACTTCTGCGGCTCGGTGTGCTGCGAACGCGTGCGGCGCTCGATCTCTTCTTCCTCGGCGAGCAGTCGCTCGAGCTCGGGATCGGCTTCGTGCACCAGCTCGCGCGCTTCGCCGCCGTCGTCGGGTGCGTCAGCGCCGTCGACGGGCACCGCGTCAGCCGCCGGTCGGCGGCGACCGCCACCCGCGCTCACGACCCGGCGACCGGGCACCTGACCCGACGTCTCGCCGACCGCCATCGCGGCCTCGCGAGCGATCTTGTCTTCGACCGC
Organism: Acidimicrobiia bacterium; assembly: GCA_036277635.1. Taxonomy (GTDB): domain Bacteria; phylum Actinomycetota; class Acidimicrobiia; order IMCC26256; family PALSA-610; genus DASUMP01. The sequence continues at coordinate 7,644 of DASUMP010000243.1, forward strand.
GGTCTTGTAGGGGAGGATGTCGCCCTTGTAGATCCACACCTTCACACCGATGCGACCGAACGTGGTACGCGCTTCGGCCATGCCGTAGTCGACGTCGGAGCGCAGGGTGTGCAGCGGCACGCGACCTTCGCGGTACCACTCCTTGCGGCTCATCTCGGCGCCACCCAACCGACCGCTGCACTGGACGCGCACACCCAACGCGCCGGCCTTCATCGCCGTCTGCACGGCGCGCTTCATCGCCCGGCGGAACGACACGCGCCCCGCGAGCTGGTCGGCGACGCCCTGCGCGAGCAGCGCGGCGTCCACCTCGGGTTGCTTGATCTCCTGGATGTTGAAGTGGACCTTCGGGTTGCCGGTGATCTTGTGGAGCCCTTCGCGCAGGCGCTCGGCTTCCGCGCCGCGCCGACCGATGACGATGCCGGGACGCGCGGTGTAGAGGTCGACGCGCAAACGGTCGCGCGTGCGCTCCACTTCGATCCGACTGACGGCGGCACGCTCGAGCTGCTTGCGCAGGTAGTCGCGGATCTTCCAGTCCTCGATGAGGAAGTCGCGGTACTCCTGGCCGTCGGCGATCCAGCGGGACTTCCAGTCGGTGGTGATGCCGAGCCGGAACCCGTAGGGGTTGACCTTCTGACCCATCAGGCGCGCTCCTCGCCGTCGTCGGCGCTGTCGTCCGGACCGTCGTCCGTGCTGTCGATGCTGTCGTCCGGACCGTCGTCGGTGGTCTCGAGCTCGCTCGCGTCGTCGGCGTCGAGACCGTCGTCGACGCTCGCCTCGGTGGCGGTCGCGTCGTCGTGGTCGTCGTCGTGACCGTGATCGTGGTCGTCGTCGTGGTCGTGGTCGTGGCCCTGCGCGACCGCGCGGGAGCGACGCACGCGCTCGGCGCGCCGGCGGGCGCTCGTGCCGCGCGCGGCGCCCGAGGACTCCTCGCGGCGGCGCTTCTGCTCGAGCGCGTCCTCCGAGAGTCGCGTGAGGACGATCGTCACGTGCGAGGTGCGCTTGCGGATCCGGAAGTAGCGACCTCGGGCGCGGGCGCGCCCCCACTTGCGCGTGGGGCCTTCGTCGCACCAGATCTTGGCCACGACGAGCTCGTCGACCGGGAGCGCATGGTTGTGCTCGGCGTTCGCGATCGCGGACTCGAGCAGCTTCAACACGTCGCCGGCCGCGTCCTTCGCCGACAGCTGCAGCACGCGCTCGGCTTCTTCGACGGGCAGGCCGCGCACCAGATCGACGACCTGGCGCACCTTGGAGGGCGAACGGCGGAGGTAGCGCACCGTGGCGCGCACCTGCAGTGTCGCGGTCTCGGTGGGACTCATCGGCGGCTCGACTTCTCCTGGCCCGCGTGGTAGCGGAACGTGCGGGTCGGCGCGAACTCACCGAGCTTGTGACCGACCATGGCCTCGGTGACGTACACGGGCACGTGCTTGCGCCCGTCGTGCACCGCGATCGTGTGACCCACCATCTCGGGCGTGATGGTGGAACGGCGCGACCAGGTCTTCACGACCCGCTTCTCGTTGGCTTCGTTCATCCGCTCGATCTTCACCCGGAGGTGGTCGTCGATGAACGGGCCCTTCTTCAGACTGCGCGGCATGGCGCGTTACCTCCGAGCGCCGCGAGTGCGGCGACGACGGACGATGAGCTTGTCGGACGGCTTGCCCTTCTTGCGGGTGCGACCCTCGGGCTTGCCCCACGGCGAGACCGGGTGGCGTCCGCCCGAGCTCTTGCCCTCACCACCGCCGAGCGGGTGGTCGACCGGGTTCATCGCGACGCCGCGGGTGTGCGGCCGCTTGCCCTTCCAGCGGTTGCGTCCCGCCTTGCCGATCGAGACCAGGCCGGCCTCGCTGTTGCCGACCGAACCCACGGTGGCGCGGCAGTCGATCGGGACGCGGCGCATCTCGGTGGACGGCAGGCGCAAGGTCGCGAACTGCCCTTCCTTCGCGATGAGCTGGATCGCGGCACCGGCGCCCCGACCCATCTTCCCGCCGGCACCCGGCTTCAGCTCGACGTTGTGCACCGTGGTGCCGACCGGGATGTAGCGCAGCGGGAGCGCGTTGCCGACCCGGATCTCCGAGCCGTGCCCGCTCTGCACCATGTCGCCGACCGAGAGCCCTGCGGGGGCGAGGATGTAGCGCTTCTCGCCGTCGAGGTAGTGCAACAAGGCGATCCGCGCGTTGCGGTTCGGGTCGTACTCGATCGCCGCGACCTTCGCCGGCACGCCGTCCTTGTTGCGACGGAAGTCGACGACACGGTAACGGCGCTTGTGCCCGCCGCCGCGGTGGCGCGCCGTCATGCGGCCGTACGAGTTGCGACCGCCGGTGCGCGGCAGCTTCTTCGTCAGCGACTTCTCGGGCTCGGCGCGCGTGATCTCGGCGAAGTCGGAGACCGACTGGAACCGACGCCCGGGGCTCGTGGGCTTGCGCTTGCGGATGGGCATCGTCAGCTCCCGAAGATGTCGATGCGGTCGCCGGGCGCGAGCGAGACGAGCGCGCGCTTCACGTTGGAGCGATTGCCCCACGTGCCGGTGCGCCGGTTCCGCTTGCGCTTGCCCTTGCGGTTGACCGTGTTGACGTTGGTGACCTTGACGCCGAAGATCGTCTCGACCGCGCGACGGATCTCGATCTTGTTCGCGTCGGGGGCGACCACGAACGTGTAGACGTTCGCGTCGTACGCCGCGTACGACTTCTCCGACACGACCGGCTTGATGATGATCTCGCGAGGATCGCGACCGGTCATTCCGCACCTTCCTCGGTGGGCGCGCCGGTGAGGCGCGCGACCGTCGTGTCGAGCGTTGCGCGCGAGAACACGATCCAGTCGTTCACGAGGATGTCGTACGCGTTGAGCTCTTCGGGGAGGATGATCTGCACGCGGCTGCCGAGGTTGCGGAACGAGCGCCAGGTCGCGTCCTCGGACCGGTCGAGCACGACGAGCACGCGATCGCCGCGTTCGCCCTTCGTGCGCAGGCCGAGCGACTCGAGCACCCGGATCGCGTCCTTGGTCTTCGGCGCGTCGATGCCCCAGTCGGCGACGACTACGACACGACCGTCGGCGGCGCGGTCGGAGAGCGCGGAGCGCAGCGCGAGGCGCACCATCTTCTTCGGCGTCCGCTGCGAGTAGTCGCGCGGCTTCGGGCCGTGGGCCACGCCACCGCCGCGCCAGTGCGGCGCGCGGATCGAACCCTGCCGGGCCCGACCGGTGCCCTTCTGGCGCCACGGCTTCGCCCCGCCGCCGGCGACCTCGGCCCGACCCTTGGTGCTGTGCGTGCCGGCGCGCTTGTGCGCGAGCTGGGCGGTCACGACCTGGTGGAGCACCGCGACGTTGGGCTCGATGCCGAACAGCTCTTCGGGCAGCTCGACGGTGCCCGCGTCGGTGCCGGTGGCCGACTTCATCGTGACGCTGGTCATGACGTCACCTTCGCCTTCACCGCGTTGCGCACGAACACGAGGGCGCCGTTCGAACCCGGCACTGCACCCTTCACGAGCAGCAAGCCCCGCTCGACGTCGCCTTCGACGACTTCGAGGTTGAGCGTCGTGACCTTGCGGTTGCCGTGCTGGCCCGCCATGCGCAGACCCTTGAACACGCGTGCGGGTGTGGCGCACGCGCCGATCGCGCCGGGCGCACGATGCTTCTTGTGGTTGCCGTGCGACGCGCCCTGCCCGCTGAAGTTGTGGCGTTGGATCACACCGGAGAAGCCCTTGCCCTTCGAGATCCCGGTCACGTCGACCCGCTCGCCGGCGTCGAAGACGTCGGCGCGCACCACCTGACCGACCTCGAACGCCGACACGTCGTCGACGCGCACCTCGGCGAGGTAGCGGGTCGGCGGCGCGTCGGCGGCCTTGAGGTGACCGAGCTCGGGCTTGTTCAACCGCCGGGGCTTGGTGTCGCCGAAGGCGAGCTGGACCGCGGCGTAGCCATCGCGCTCAGGCGTCTTCACTTGGACGACGCGGCACGGACCGGCCTCGATCACGGTGACCGGGACCATCCGGTTCTCCGCGTCGTAGACCTGGGTCATGCCGATCTTGCGTCCCAGGATGCCCTTGGTAGCCATCGTGCCCTCGTGTCACGCGAACGCTCCGCACGGGTGAACCCGGCGGAGCGATCCTCGGTTGCGCCACGCAGTTCCCAGCGCGGGCTTGCGCGGACTTCGGTTCGACCCCGAACACGGGGCCGGGCGAACCGGGAGAGGTTAGCCGTTCCCGGTTCGGTTCGACCAGCGGAGCCGACGCCCCACCGGCATCAGACCTGCTGGATCTTGATCTCGATGTCGACGCCCGCGGGCAGGTCGAGACGCTGGAGCGACTCGACCGTCTTGCTCGTGGGCTCGACGATGTCGATGAGGCGCTTGTGGATCCGCATCTCGAAGTGCTCGCGCGAGTCCTTGTCGACGTGCGGGCCCCGGATCACGCAGTAGCGGTGGATCTCGGTCGGCAGCGGCACCGGACCGCGGATCTTGGCCTGGGTGCGGACCACGGTCTCGACGATCTTCTTCGTCGACTGATCGATGATCTCGTGGTCGTACGCCTTCAATCGGATCCGGATCTTCTGACCGCCTGCCGCTGCCATCGTGGTGACCGCTCTCTCGTGCTCGTGATCCGGATCGGCTACTTGAGGATCTTGATGACGCGGCCGGCGCCCACGGTGCGGCCACCCTCACGGATCGCGAACCGCAACCCCTCTTCCATCGCGATCGGCTTCCCGAGCTCCACGGTCATCTCCGTGTTGTCACCCGGCATCACCATCT
>DASUMP010000244.1:0-2045 GCA_036277635.1 Acidimicrobiia bacterium
GCTTCGAGCAGCTTCGCGCCCGACGACGCGGGCAGGATGTACACGTCCATCGCGTCGAGCTCTCCGAGCAGCAGAGCAACGGCCTCGACGTCCTCGTCGAGGCGCTCGGGTGCGTGGGCCTCCATCACGACCACGAGGTACGCGAGCGCGTGCTCGACGATCTCGGCCGGTATGCCGAGGTCGAGGCCGACGTTGGCGGTCGTCGCGGCCATGCTCATCATGTCGATGTACTCGAGGATCATCGGCTGCACGCCCGCGTTCACGATCGCGGGCACCGCGTTGGTCACGTCGTCGAGCGTGCGGAACGGCGCGAGCACGGTGGCGGTGTGCGGAGGGCGTGGATACAGCTTGAGCGTGGCTTCGGTGACGACCGCGAGCGTGCCCTCGGATCCGATGATGAGCTGGGTGAGGTCGTAGCCGGTCGTGGCCTTCACGAACTTCCCGCCGGTGCGGATGATCTCGCCGGTGGCGAGCACGGCTTCCACGCCGAGCACCTGGTGGCGGGTCACGCCGTACTTGACCGCGCGCATGCCGCCCGCGTTCGTGGCGACGTTCCCGCCGAGCGACGCGCTGTACTCGCCGGGGAACACCGGGTAGACGAGCCCGTCGCCGAGCAGGGCGGCGTCGAGCTGTTCGAGGGTGACGCCGGCCTGGACGACCGCGACGTGGTTGTCGTGGTCGATCTCGAGGATCTCGTGCATCCGCTCGGTCGACAGCAAGATGCCATCGGCGCGCGGGATCGCCGCGCCCGACAGCCCGGTGCCGGCGCCGCGCGCGGTCACGGGCACCCGGTGCTCGTTCGCGATGCGCAGCACCGCGGCCACCGCAGCCGCGTCGCCGGGCCGGACGACCGCGAGCGGCCGCACCGGCGTGGCGGTCAGCGCCTCGTCGTGCGTGTAGTCGTCACCGATCGCGTCGCCGGTGAGGACGTGTTCGGCGCCGAGCGCGCTGCGCAGCTCCTCGAGGACGAGGCTCATGGATCCCCCATCAGCGGAGTGTCGCATCCCGACGGGTTCGTCGTCACGCGCCGTAGTGTCGCGGGGTGCGGATCGTCGTGTGCAACGAGTTGGGTGGACCCGACGCGCTGGTCGTCGAGGAGCGCGACGCACCGGAGCCCGGTCCCGGCCAGGTGCGGATCGCGGTGCGGGCCGCCGGCGTGAACTACGTCGACGGCCTGATCGCCGCGGGTCGGTACCAGATCAAGATCCCGCCGCCGTTCACGCCCGGCAGCGAGCTCGCCGGCGTGGTCGACGCCCTCGGCGACGGCGTCGACCACCTGCGAGTCGGCGACCGGGTCTTCGCGAGCGTCGGCACCGGCGCGTTCGCCGAACGCGTCGTCGTGCGCGCCGACCAGGCCGTGGTCATCCCCGACACACTCGACTTCGCTCGCGCCGCGTCGTTCCACCAGTCGTACTGCACGGCCTGGTTCTCGTTCACGCGTCGGATCACCGTCGCACCCGGCGAGTGGGTGCTCGTGACCGGCGCGGGCGGCGGCGTGGGTCTCGCGGCGATCGACGTGGCCCGCTCGTTGGGCGCGCGCGTGATCGGCGCCGCGTCGAGCGCCGAGAAGCGCGCGCTCGCCGAGGCCGCCGGAGCCGAGGCGACCATCGACACCACGACCGACGACGTGAAGGTGCGCGCCCGCGAGCTGTCGGGCGGCGGCGTCGACATCGTGTACGACGCCGTCGGCGGCGACGTCGCCGAGCCCGCCCTGCGTGCGCTCGGCCCCGACGGACGCTTCCTCGTCATCGGGTTCGCCGGCGGCGCGATCCCGCGCATCCCCCTCAACCTGGTCCTGCTCAACAACCGGCGCGTCGTGGGCGTCGACTGGGGCGGCTGGGCCATGCGGAACGTCGCGGAGAACCGTTCCGTCGTCGACGAGGTGCTCGCCGAGATCGCACGCGGCACCCTGCGCCCGGTCGCCCCCACGGAGCGTCCACTCGCCGAGGCGGGTGCGGTGATCACCGATCTCCTCGAACGGCGCGTTGCGGGCAAGGTCGTGCTGGTCCCCTGAGGGAGTCGTCCGTGGTCGAGTCGTCGTCACC
>DASUMP010000245.1:0-2616 GCA_036277635.1 Acidimicrobiia bacterium
CGCGGGCGACTGGATCGACCTCGCGGTCGAGAAGCTGCGGGCGCTGCCCGCGTAGGCGCCGGGTCGGCGCGCGCGTGCGCCCCGGACGGCTCGCAGATGGGCCGCGCGACCCGGTTCCGGTGCGCGCGCTCCGTGGTAGCCTCGCTGGTGGGCAGCCTGCCTTGGGGGGACGGAGGCGGAGGCAGTTGGGCGCCGACGGATCGCAGCACGGTGTCGCGCGTGACCACGACGCGCCGGTCGCGTCCGTGCGCGCCCTGATCGACCGCATCGCCGCGCGCGACGCCACCGTGGTCGTCGTCGGCCAGGGCTACGTCGGCCTGCCGGTCGCGATGCGCGCCGTGCACGTGGGCTTCTCGGTCGTCGGCTTCGACACCGACGTGAACCGGGTCGCCGCGCTGCGCGCCGGGCGTTCCTACGTGGAAGACGTCGTCGACGACGTCGTGGGTGCCGCGCTCGCGCAGGGCTACGTGCCCACCAACGAACCGGCGGCGCTGCGCGGCTTCGACGTCGCGGTGATCTCGGTGCCCACGCCGCTGCACGACGGCGCGCCCGACCTCAGCTTCGTGGAAGCGGCGGGGGAGATGCTCGTCGGCGCGCTCACCCCGGGCGCGCTCGTGGTGCTCGAGTCGACGACGTATCCGGGCACCACCGAAGAGCTGCTGGCGCCGATCCTCGAACGCTCGGGGCTCGTCGCCGGGCGCGACTTCTTCCTCGGCTACTCGCCCGAGCGCATCGACCCCGGCAACCCCACGTTCACGTTCGAGAACACGCCGAAGGTCGTGTCGGGGATCGACGCGGCGTCGCTCGCCGCGGTCGAGGCGTTCTACGGCGCGCTCGTCGACGAGACGGTCGCGGTCGGTTCGCCGGCCGAGGCCGAGCTCGTGAAGCTGCTCGAGAACACGTTCCGCCACGTGAACATCGCGCTCGTCAACGAGCTCGCGATGTTCGCCGGCGACCTCGGCGTCGACGTGTGGCGCGCCATCGACGCGGCGGCTACGAAGCCGTTCGGGTTCATGCGCTTCACGCCCGGTCCGGGTGTGGGCGGCCACTGCTTGCCGATCGACCCGTCGTACCTGTCGTGGCGGGTGCGGCGCCTCGCCGGGCACGGGTTCCGGTTCGTCGAGCTCGCCAACGACGTCAACGAGCACATGCCCGACTACGTCGTGCAGCGGGTCACGTTGCTGTTGAACAAGCACGGCCTCGCGGTGAACGGCGCGCGCATCGTGCTGCTCGGCCTCACCTACAAGGCGAGCACCTCCGACTTCCGCGAGTCGCCGTCGCTCGTCGTCGCCGAGCGGCTCGCCGGGCTGGGGGCGCAGGTCGTCGGCGTCGACCCGCACATCCCGCCGGCGCTCACGGATCGCGTCGGGATGCCGCTCGTCGACGCGACGCCCGCCGAGCTCGCGGGCGCCGACCTCGTGGTGGTGCTCGTCGACCACCCCGAGTTCGACTGGGACGCGGTGTGCGCACACGCGCGGCTCGTCTTCGACGCCAAGGGCGTGCTGCGGTCACGGGAGTTCTCCGGTGAGACCCTCTGACGACGGCGCGCCGGAGCCCGGCGCCGCGGCGATCCCCGACCCGGGCGCGGCGCCCGACGCAGGGCTCGACCGCCGCTCGTTCATGCGCGTCGCCGCGCGCGGCGGCGCGGTCGCGAGCGTGGCCGTGTGGAGCGCACCGCGCCTGCACAGCGTGCGCCTCACCCAGGAAGACTTCGTGTACCCGCCGCCGTCGTCGTCGACCTCGTCGTCGTCGACCTCCACGAGCTCGTCGTCGACGTCGTCCACGTCGTCCACGTCCACGTCGTCGACCTCGTCCACGTCGTCGTCGTCGACCACGTCCACGACGGTGCCCTGCGAGCTGCTCTTCGACGGGAGTCCCGCGATCGTGCGGGAGTTCCGCTACTCCGAAGACGACGCGCCGCCCAACGTGTTCTTCTCGGTGCCGCTCACCGCCAGCGACGGCAGCGCGCAGCCGTTCGAGATCTCGGGCCCCACGTCGTGGGCCACGGTGTCGGCGCGCGCCGGCACCACCCCGCGCACGATCACGTTCCGCATCACGCCGATCGCCGCGTTCCAGTCGGCCGGCGACGACGACGGCGGGTGCGAGCCCGGCGCGATCTTCTGCGGCGAGCACACCTTCACCGCCACCTCGACGCGCGGCGGCATCTGCACGCCCGCCACGGTCACGATCCGTCTCGTGGTGGTCGAGGGCGGCACGACGGTCACGATCGGCTCGACGGTGTCGCCCACCACGGTGCCGCGCACCACGAACCCGCCCACCACCGTGCCCGTCACCCCCGCCACGAACCCTCCGGGTTCGGTGCCGCCGGTGCGGCCGAACGACCGGGGTCGCGGCGGCGGGCCATTGCCGTTCACGGGCACCGAAGCGGGCGACATGGTGCTGCTCGGCGGCGCCGCGGTCATCCTCGGCCGCGCGCTGCTCGCCGTGCGCAACTTCCTCATCGGCGCCGCCGACGACGAAGACGACGAAGAGGAAGAGCCCGCGCCCGCGGGCACCGACCTCTGAGTCGGGGTCGCACCGCCGCGTCGCGCGCGTCGCTGGTCAGTCGGTGCCGACGAGCACCCCGGCGGCGGCGAGGTCGCCGAGCACTTCATC
>DASUMP010000246.1:0-25549 GCA_036277635.1 Acidimicrobiia bacterium
GTCGCTGGAGGAAGTGATCCAGAAGCTCGACGAGCGCGGGTTGTCCTTGCGCGTGAAGGAGTAAGCGATGCCGGCGCCGAAGAAGGGCCCGCGCTTCGGCGGGAGCCCGTCGCACCACCGCGCGATGCTCGCGAACATGGCGGCCAGCCTCATCGAGGCCGGAGCGATCACCACCACCGAGGCGCGCGCGAAGGCGTTGCGTCCCTACGTGGAGAAGCTGATCACGAAGGCCAAGAAGGGCGGGGTGCACAACCAGCGCCTCGTCGTCGCCAAGATCCACGACCGCGACGCCGCCCACAAGCTCTTCGCCGACGTCGGACCTCGCTACGCCGATCGCAACGGCGGCTACACGCGGATCCTCAAGCTCGGTCCGCGCAACGGCGACGCCGCTCCCATGGCGCGCATCGAGCTCGTCTGACACGACCGACCCGGGTCGGGCAAGACTCGCGCCGTGACCCTGTTCGACGCGCCGAGCGGTACGCCCACGGACGGCCCGGCGAAGGTCCGGCTCCTCGTCGCGTACGACGGCACCGACTTCCGCGGCTTCGCCGATCAGCCGGGTCAAGGTCACGTCCGCACGGTCGGCGGCGTGCTCGGGGCCGCACTCGAGAAGGTGCTGCGCCACCCGGTCGACCTCGCGTGCGCGGGTCGCACCGACGCCGGCGTGCACGCGTGGGGGCAGGTCGTCAGCTTCGCCGCCCAACCCGGACTCGATGAGTGGCGGCTGCAGCGGGCGCTGAACTCGATGCTCGGCCCCGAAGTGGTCGTGCGCGAGTGCGCGCTCGTGCCACCGACCTTCGACGCCCGGCACTCCGCGCGGTGGCGGGCGTACCGCTACACGATCGTGAACCGCCCGGTGCCCGATCCGTTCCGGCACCGGTTCTCGTGGCACATCGACGAGCCGCTCGACCTGCGCGCGTTGCGGCTCGCGGCCGATCCGTTCATCGGCGACCACGACTTCGCATCGTTCTGCCGGAAGGGGCCGGAGGGGTCCACCACGACGCGGCGCGTGCTCGACTCGCGGTGGCACGACGACGGCGACGGCGTGTTGCGCTACGAGATCCGCGCGACCGCGTTCTGCTGGCAGATGGTGCGCTCGATCGTCGGGACGCTCGCGGAGGTCGGGACCGGGAAGCGCACGCCCGGCGACGTGATGGGCATCCTGCGCGGGCGCGACCGCGCGCTCACGAGCACGATCGCGCCACCCCACGGGCTGTGCCTGTGGGAGGTCGGCTACGACTGACGCGTCAGTCGGGCAGTGTGGGGATCGTGATCTCGACCGGTTCGGCCGGCGGGTCGAGATCCTCGTCGGTCGGTTCGCCGAACTCGATCGCCTCGATCACGTCGGTCTCGTTGCCGTCGGCGTCGGTGCCGCGTGATCGCAACGTCGCGCCCGTCTCCTCGTCGACGCACACCTCCCACGTCCCGGTGTCGGGGACGAAGCTCGCGCTGCCGGGGTCGAACGTGGCGCACTTCGCGTCGCGACCGGCGATCTCGTCGTCTTCGAGGTCGATCGTGCCGAACACGTCGTCGTCCTCGCCGGCGGCGATGAGGATCGCCGCGAACGCGCCGCCGAACATGCCCGAGATCGTCTGGGTCAAGAAGTCGCCGCCGATCGGCAGCGTCGTGCACTCCGCCGTGTCGGGATCGTCGATCCCCGAACAGCTCACGGCGTCGCCGTTCTCGATCTGGTACGTGCCGGAGTCGCCTTGGATCAGCGCGTAGCGCGGAGGATCCTGGGCGATGATCATCTCGCCGCTCGCGGTCTCGTAGACCACACGGAAGGTGGCCTCGCGCGACTTCTCGATCAGGTCGTCGATGCGCTCGTCGCCAGTGGTGTCGTCGGTGGTGTCGTCGGTGTCGTCGGTGGTGTCGTCGGACCCGCCGTCGGCGGTCGTGACCGACGCGTCGTCGGAGTCGTCACCACCTCCGCAGCCGGCAGCAGCGCCGAAGAGGACGACCGCGAGAGCCAGGGCGAGGATCCGGGACCTGCGCATCGGGCACCTCCAGGTGTGACGCGCCCGGACGCTACTCCGCGCCCACCCCGAAGTAGAGGAAGCCGTAGCCCTCGTCGCGGAACGTGAGCCCGTGGTCGCGGAGCGCGACGTCCCAGTCGCCCCGGCACGCCGGATCGGTCTCCTCCATGCCGTGGTCGGCCACGAGCACGAACGCGCAGTCGTCGATCACGCCGCGCTGCTCGAGCGCGGCGAGCACCTCGCCGAGGCGGCCGTCGGAGTCGCGGATCGACGCCGCCGCGACCTCGGAGTGCGGTCCGCCCTCGTGCATGGCGGCGTCGGTGAGCGTGCAGTTGAACCAGAGGAACCGCGGCATCGGGTACGTCTCGTCGCGGTAGTCGCCGGCGATGATGCCGAGCGCCTGCTCGAGGCCCATGTGGTCGACGACCGACGACCACGAGTAGTCCTTCGACGGGCGCACGAAGCGTTCGGTCACGTGCGGCAGGCCGTCGGGGGTCTTCGGGATCGGCGGGATCTCGCCGCGGCGGAAGAAGTCGAACGTGGAGTAGTCGGCCGCGATGTCGCACGGCTCGTTGACCGACGCGGTGAACGCGTCGGACCACGTGCGGTGGAACGCGGTGTGCAACGAGTCGACGCCGTCGGCGCAGTGCTGCATCGCCCACGGCCACGTGGCCGGCGAGTTCGTGATGACCTGCTCGCCGCGCGCGCGGTCGTACCACGCGTTGTGGAGGATCCCGTGGTGACCGGGGAGCGCGCCGGTGAGGATCGACGTGTGGTTCGCAAGGGTGACCGTGGGCAGTCCCGCCATCGCGCCGTGCTCGTAGGCGGTGCCCATCTCGAGGAGGCGCGCCAGGTGCGGCGTCTCGCCGCGCCGGAGCATGTCGTAGAGGACGTTGGCGTTCGTGCCGTCCCAGAGGACGCCGATGACGTGGCTCGGACGCTCCGACGGATCGAGCACCTCCTCGAGGACACGACCGTCTTGGCGCGCGAGGTAGCGACCGTCGTCGTCGAGGGGCGCGCACCCGGCGAGCGCCGCGATCGTGGGCGCGACGTCGACGAGTCGCGCCGCGCGGGGGACGAAGCCGTCGGCGCGCACGCCCTTGCCCGCGATCACGAACGGGGCGCGCGCCTGGACGACGCCGAGGGAGCCGTGCTCGCCGCGGTGGCCGCCCTGGTCCTCCCAGTTGTGGGCGGCGGAGTGGATCACGCAGAGGTCGGGCGCCGCGGGCGCGTCGAACAGCTGGGCGACCTGGTCGTAGCCGTGCGGGTAGGCGTTGACGCGCCGGTGCGGGTACGGCGAGCCGCGCTCGTCGGCGAGGGGGGAGAAGCGATCGGTCGCCTGGTCGGCGAGCGGGTCGGCGCCGGTGGCCGCGACGACCTCGTAGCCGTCGGTGCCGGTTCGGCGGAACCGGACCGAGCCGTCGTGCGAGTGGGCCTCGAGGGCGCCGTCGCGGCGGGTGAGGACCATGTCGACGATCGGCTCGAGGGCGGGGTCGAGCAGGAGCCCGAGGGCTGCCTCGACGTCGGCGGCGTGCTCGGGGCGGACCTCGTGTCCGGCGCCGGGCGACTCGTCGTGGGTCCGGGTGTCGGCCATCGCGACACCGTACCGTCGGCCGCTGCGGTCGGGGTCCGTGCGGTTGTCGGGCTGCGGGCCTGGTCGGCTAACGTGTCCCGCTGCGCTCGGCGCCCCTCGTGGGCCGGCGCGTCCGGCCCGGTCCCCGGGCCGACACCGTCCACACCGGCTCTCCATCCAGGACCCATCTGTGCGCACGTTCACGCCTCGACCGAGCGACATCACCCGCGACTGGCACGTCATCGACGCCGAGGGCGCGGTGCTCGGCCGGCTCGCGACCGAGGTCGCGACGCTGCTGCGTGGCAAGCACAAGCCGATCTGGGCCCCGCACGTCGACGTCGGCGACCACGTCATCGTCGTGAACGCGTCGAAGCTCGCGCTCGACGCGAAGAAGCGGGCCGAGAAGATGTACCACCGCCACTCCGGTTACCCGGGTGGCCTGCGCAGCGAGAACCTCGACCAGCTGCTCGCCCGCGACCCCGAACGCGTCGTCCGTCTCGCCGTGCGCGGCATGTTGCCGAAGGGCCCGCTCGGCCGCCGGATGCTGAAGAAGCTGAAGGTGCACGCCGGCCCGAACCATCCGCACCAGGCGCAGCAGCCGACCGCGCGAGCCCTCCCGGCCCGCGCCACGGCGCGTCCCGCCGACTGACCGAATCGATCGAGGAACCGCTCGTGACGAAGCCGCTCATCCAGACCACCGGCCGGCGCAAGGAGTCCGTCGCACGCGTGCGCCTGCGTCCCGGCACCGGCAAGATCGTCGTGAACGGCCGGCCGTTCGAGCAGTACTTCCCGATCCTCACCCACCGGGTCATCGCCAAGGAGCCGCTGCGGCTCACGCAGACCGAAGAGGTCTACGACGTCGACGCCACGCTCGACGGCGGCGGGGTGAGCGGCCAGGCCGGTGCCATCCGCCTCGGCATCGCCCGAGCCCTGATCGCGCTCGACCCCGAGGCGCGCCCGACGCTGAAGAAGGCGGGCATGCTCGTGCGCGACGCGCGCGAGAAGGAGCGGCGCAAGTACGGCCTCAAGAAGGCCCGCAAGGCGCCGCAGTACTCGAAGCGGTAGCGGTCCGACCCGGCCCTTCGGGTCCATGACCCTGCGATTCGGCACCGACGGCGTCCGCGGCGACGCCGACGCCGACCTCACCCCCACGCTCGTCGCGGCGCTCGGTCGCGCCGCGGCGCGCGTGTTCGGCACCGACCGCCCGTTCGTGGTGGGTCGCGACACGCGCGAGTCGGGGCCGCGCCTCGCCGCCGACCTCACCGCCGGGCTGCGGGCCGAAGGCGCCGACGTGATCGACGCCGGGGTCGTCTCGACGCCCGTGGTGGCGTTCCTCGCCGCTGATCTCGACGCCCGGGCCGCGATGGTGTCGGCGAGTCACAACCCCTTCACCGACAACGGGATCAAGCTGTTCGAGCGCGGCGGCAAGAAGCTCGCCGACGACGCGGAGGCGGCGGTCGAACACGAGCTCGCGGCCCTCGCGTCCAGGGCGAGACCACCCGATGGTGCGCCGGGTCGCGCGGTTCCCGACGGCGCGCTCGACCGCTACGTCGATCACGTCGTCGACACGATCGACGGCCGCCGCCTCGACGGGTTGCCGGTGGTGCTCGACACCGCGAACGGGGCGGCGACCGCGCTGGCTCCTCGAGCGTTCGCGCGGCTGGGCGCCGACGTGCACGTGATCCACGCCGCGCCCGACGGGCGCAACATCAACGCCGCGTGCGGTTCGACCCACCCCGACGACCTCCGTCGCGAGGTGACGAGCCGCGGCGCGGTGCTCGGACTGGCGTTCGACGGCGACGCCGACCGCGTGATCGCGGTCGACGAGCGCGGCGACCTCGTCGACGGCGACCGGATCCTCGCCATCGTCGCCCTCGACCTGCACGCGCGCGGCGCGCTGCGCGCCGACACGGTCGCGGTCACCGTCATGTCGAACCTCGGGCTGCGGCGCGCGCTCGACGCCGCCGGCATCACCGTGATCGAGACGCCCGTCGGCGACCGCGCGGTGCTCGCGGCGATGGAGGCGCGCGGCCTCGCGCTCGGCGGCGAGCAGTCGGGGCACATCATCTTCGGTGACCGGGCCACGACCGGCGACGGGCTGCTCACCGGGGTCGTGCTCGCCGACGCCGTCGTGCGCGCCGGCCGGCCGCTCTCCGAGCTCGCCGCGGTCGTCGAGTCGGTGCCGCAGCGGCTCGAGAACGTGCGCGTCGGCGGGCCGGTCGACCTCGACCACCCGACGATCGCGGCGGCGATCGCCGCGGTCGCAGCGCAGCTCGGGGAGCGCGGGCGGGTGCTCGTGCGCCCGTCGGGCACGGAACCACTCGTGCGCATCATGGTGGAGGCCCCCACCGACGACGAGCTCGAGGCGACGCTCGCTGTCCTGCGCACCGCAGTGCACGAGGTCGCCGGCTGACGAGCGCGGGTCGGGCGCCGCCGGGTCGGCCCGTAGACTGGCGGACTCATGTGCGGGATCGTGGCCGTCGTCCGGCGTCGCAGCGGGGCCGAGGCGCCCGACCTCGATCCGCTCGCGGCCGCACTCGACGTCGCGTCGAGCGAGCTGCGCGCGGTCGCGGGAGCGACCGGCCTCGACGCCGGCACCCTCGCGACCGCCGCGACGCGTGTCGCCGAGGTGAACGCCGCGCTGCGGGGCGTGCCCGGACTGCTCGCGCTGCTCACCGACCGGCGGGGCTTCGTGGGGTTGGAACACCGAGCGGAGGAGCTGGCGGGGGCGCTCGTGGCGGTCGAGGCCCGGCTCGACTCGGAACCGATCGTCTCCGACGCCGACCTCGAAGCGCTGAACGCCGCGCTCGTCGACGCGAAGGACGCGGTGTGGGCGATCCGTCACGACCGCCTCGGCGCAGCACGCGGCATCGAACAGCTCGCGGGCGGTGCCACGAGTCGCGCTGCGATCGAGGCGTTCGCGTCGATCCAGCTCGCGCTGTCGGCACTCGAACGCCTCGAGGTGCGGGGCCGCGATTCGGCCGGCTTGCACGTGCTCGTCGTCGACCACGGGCTCGCGCTCGACGACCCCGCGGTCGCGCGGCTCCTCGCCGGCCGTCGCGACGATCGCTTGTTCACATCGGGGGCGGTCCGGCTCCCGAACGGGCACCTCGCGTTCGTCTACAAGACCGCGGCCGAGATCGGCGAGCTCGGCGACAACACCGCGCGGTTGCGTGAGCAGATCCGCGACGACGAGCTGTTGCGCCTCGCGCTCGCCGGCGACGACGCGCGCGCGATCGTGCTCGGCCACACGCGTTGGGCGAGCGTCGGGATCATCTCCGAGGCGAACGCCCACCCGCTGATCCACGAAGAGATCGACGCGGTCGACGGTCCGTACGTCGCGGCCGCGCTCAACGGCGACGTCGACAACCACGCCGACCTCAAGGCCCTGAACTCGCTGCAGTTCGACGTCGAGGTCACGACCGACGCGAAGGTGATCCCGGCGCTGGTCTCGCGGCGACTCGCGGGTGGCGACGACCTGGTCGAGGCGTTCCGCGCCACGGTCGCGACGTTCGAAGGATCGGTCGCGATCGCCGCCCACTCCGCCGTCGAGCCCGACCGGCTGCTGCTCGCGCAGCGCGGCAGCGGCCAGGCCCTCTACGTCGGTCTCGCCGACGACGCGTTCGTCGTCGCCAGCGAGCCCTACGGTCTCGTGGAAGAGGCGACGCGCTACGTGCGCCTCGACGGCGAGACCGAGCTCGACCCGGGCGACCCGTCGACGCAGGGTCAGATCGTCGCCCTCGACGCGCGCGCGGCAGGCACCCTCGACGGCATCGTCCGCCGCTCCTACGACGGCCGTGAGCTCCCGGTGGGTGATGAGGAGCTGCAGACACCGGAGATGACGACGCGCGACGTCGACCGCGGCGAGTACCCGCACTACCTCCTGAAGGAGATCTCGGAGTCACCGTCGTCGTTCCGCAAGACCTTGCGCGGTCGCATCGTCGAGCGCGACGGACACCTCGCGGTGCAGCTCGGCGACGACGCGCTGCCCGCGGCGCTGCGCGCCCGCCTCCGAGCCGGCGAGATCACGCGCGTGCTCGTCATCGGACAGGGCACCGCCGCGGTCGCCGGCCAGAGCCTCGCGACCGCCCTGCGCGACGCGGTGCGCGGGCTCCCGGTGACCGTCGAAGCGATCGCGGCCACCGAGCTGTCGGGGTTCGGGTTGCGCGACGACATGCGCGACACGGTCGTGATCGCGATCAGTCAGAGCGGGACCACCACCGACACGAACCGCACCGTCGACCTGGTGCGCACTCGCGGCGCGTCGCTCCTCGCGATCGTGAACCGCCGCCAGAGCGACCTCGTCGACAAGAGCGACGGCGTGTTGTTCACCTCCGACGGACGCGACGTCGAGATGAGCGTCGCGTCGACGAAGGCGTTCTATTCGCAGATCGCCGCCGGATTCCTCCTCGCGTTCGCGATCGCCGACGAGCTCGGCGCGCGCGACCCGGAGCACGTCGCCCATCGCGACGCCGTCCTCGCCGCGTTGCGTCAGGTCCCTGACGCGATGCTCGAGATGCTCCGACGGCGCGCGCCGATCGCCGGCGCCGCGCAGCGCCACGGACCGCAGCGGCGCTCGTGGGCGGTCGTCGGCAACGGCGTGAACCGGATCGCGGCGTCCGAAGTGCGCATCAAACTCTCCGAGCTCTGTTACAAGTCGATCGCGTGCGACGTCACCGAGGACAAGAAGCACATCGACCTGTCGGCCGAGCCGCTGATCCTCGTGTGCGCCGCCGGCCTGCGGGGATCGAACGCCGACGACGTCGGCAAGGAGCTCGCCATCTACCGGGCGCACAAAGCCGCGGCGATCGCGATCGTCGACGACGGCGAGTCCCGACTCGGCGCCGCAGTCGAGACGATCTCGGTCCCGTCGCTGCACCCCTCGGTCGCGTTCGTGCTGTCGACGATGGCCGGTCACCTCTTCGGGTACGAGGCCGCGCTGGCGATCGACGCGTCGGCGCGTCCGCTGCGCCAGGCGCGCGCCCGCATCGAGGCGATCATCGCGACCGCGGCCGCGGCAAGCGCGGGCGAGCTCGCCGACGATCTGCTGGTCCCGCTCGCGCGCGAGCTGGAGCCGAGCGCCGCGCAGTTCTTCGCCGGGTTGCGCGCCGGTGGCTACGACGGCGCGCTGGAGGCACGCACCGCCGTGCGGCTCGCCTCGCTGTTGCGGTTCGCGACCGGGATCGTCCCGCTCGACGTGTACCAAGTCGAGTTCGGGAAGGTCGGGACCCCGGGCACGTTGATCGACGACGTCACCGGCGCGCTGACCGCGGCGATCGACGAGCTCACCCGGCCGGTCGACGCGATCAAGCACCAGGCGAAGACCGTGACCGTCGGGATCTCGCGCTCCGACGAGACGCTGCTGCGGGTGCGGCTCGTCGCCGAAGTGCTCGAGGCCGGCGCACCTCGCGACCGGCTCAGCTACCGCGCGCTGCGCACGCTCGTCGCGCTCGACGCGTCGGTCGACGCGGTCGTGGGCTTCACGCGCTACCGCATCGACGGCGACGTCGACGGCGACGCCACGATCCACGTCGTCGATCGCGGCGGGGTCGCGCGCGAGATCCCGAGCCGCACGACCCAGAGCCCCGTCCTGCGGGGCACGAAGCACCGGGCCGCGACCGAGCGCGAGGTCACCGTGGTGCGCGGACGCGCCGACGGGCGCACGCTGATCCTCGTGCCGGAGGCGAAGGACAACCAGACGACAGGGCTGACCCTGCTGCACGTCCGGTTCCACGACCGGTTGCCCGCCGAGGTCGCGCGCCGGGTGCTGCAGGGGTACCGCGACCGCTACGCCGCGATCCGCGACCAGGTCACCGAGACGGAACCCTCGATGCGCGACGAGGTCCTCGGCGAGCTCGACCTCGTCGAGCTGCTCACCGAGCCAGTGGTCCGCCTCGCCGACCAC
Organism: Acidimicrobiia bacterium; assembly: GCA_036277635.1. GTDB lineage: Bacteria > Actinomycetota > Acidimicrobiia > IMCC26256 > PALSA-610 > DASUMP01. The sequence continues at coordinate 9,455 of DASUMP010000246.1, forward strand.
TGGCGCAGCTAGCCGAGCGCCACGCTTCCGGCCCCCGCGCGGGTCGGCACGCGCCCGACGCGACAATGGCGGCGATGCACCCGGTCCTGACGCCGAGCGAGATGGCCGCCGCCGATCGCCGTGCGGTGGAACGCGGGACCTCCGAAGCCGTGCTGGTGGAGCGCGCGGGCACCGCGGTGGCGTGGGCAGCGCGGAGGATGCTCGGGGGCACGTACGGGCGCCGCGTCACCGTGGTTGCGGGCAAGGGCAACAACGGTGCCGACGGATGCGTCGCGGCGCGGCGGCTCGCGGCGTGGGGCGTCCGGGTCGACACCTACGAGCTCGCGACCGGTGTCGACGCGGCCGCGTTCCGGAGATCCGTCGCGAGGGCCGACCTCGTGATCGACGCGATGTTCGGCACCGGCTTGCGGGCCGCGCTCGCGGGCGACGCGCTCGTCGTGGTCGACGCGGTCGCCGAGGAACGGACCCGACGCGCGTTGGCGGTCCTCGCGGTCGACATCCCGTCGGGCGTCGACGGCGCGACCGGCGGCGTCGACGGCGCGGCGGTCGTGGCCGACGAGACGCTGACGTTCGCGGCGCGCAAACCCGGCCTGCTGTTCCCTCCCGGACGCACGCACGCGGGCGTGGTGCACGTCGCCGACATCGGCATCGACGTCGCAGGGTTGTCGCGCGCGTCGGTCCTCGACGTCGAGGATCTCGCCTTGGTCCCTCGCGACCCGTCCGCGCACAAGTGGTCGAGCGGGTTGATGGTCGTCGCCGGGTCCGAAGGGATGACCGGAGCGGCGCTCCTGGTCGCTCGCGCCGCGGCGCGTACCGGCGCGGGGATGGTCGTGTGCGCACTGCCCGGTCGCGACGCGGCCGCGCGCGCGTCGGGTTCCGAGATCGTGACGCGCGCGCTGCCGGCCACCCCGGAGGGCGCGCTCGACACCGACGCCGCGCGACTCGTGCTGCGCGACCTGCACCGCTTCCGCGCGCTGGCGCTCGGTCCCGGTCTCGGCCGCGACGACCGCACTGCCGCCGCGGTGGCGCGACTGGTCGCCGAGGCACCGTGCCCGATCGTCGTCGATGCCGACGCGCTCCATGCCCTCGCCGACGATCCCGCGCCACTGCGGGTGCGGCACACGGCCGGACTCCCACCCGCGGTCCTCACGCCCCACGCCGGCGAGTACGAACGGCTCGCGCACGAGCCGGTGGGCGCCGACCGGATCGCGGCGGCGCGCCGGCTGGCGGCTCGGCTCGACGCGATCGTGCTGCTGAAGGGTCCCGGCACCGTCGTGAGCAGCCCCGCCGGCGACGTGGTCGTGAACACGACCGACGACGTCGCGCTCGCGACCGCGGGAACCGGCGACGTGCTGACCGGCGTCATCGGCGCGCTGCTCGCTCGCGGCGTCGATCCCGCGCGGGCGGCGAGCGCCGCCGCGTACCTCCACGGTGCGGCCGCTCGGCGCGCCGGGACCGCGCCCGGCCTGGTCGCAAGTGACGTGATCGAGGCCCTACCCCGTACGCTGGCGGCGCTCCCGACCCGACCGTGAACGTTGGAGGACCGATGGCGACCACCACCCGCGTGCGCGAGGTGATGACCACGCAGGTGGCGACGCTGCGCGCGGACCAGCCGATCAGCGAGGCCGCCGATCTGCTCGCCGCCGGGCGCTACGGCGCCATGCCGGTCGTCGACGACTCGGGGCGGCTCGTCGGACTGCTGCGCGACGAAGACCTGATCGTCTCCGAAGCCCGCTTGCACGTGCCGACCGTCATCTCGTTCCTCGGTGCGACGTTCACACTGCCGGGGGCGCAGCACCGCTTCGAGGACGAGCTGAAGAAGGTCGCCGGCTCCCGCGTCGCCGACGTGATGGACGCCGACCCGCCGACCATCGGTGCCGACGACACCGTCGAGGATCTCGCGACCGCGATGTACGAGCGCGACGTGTCGCACCTCCCCGTCGTCGACGCGTCGGGCGCGCTGGTCGGGATCGTGGCGCGCGGCGACCTGGTGCGGTTCATCGCTCGCACGACGTGAGCGGATCGCGGCCGACCTGGGCCGACATCGATCTCGACGCCGTGCGCGCCAACGTCGCGACCTTGCGCGACCACTCCGCACCGGCGGCGCTCCTCGCCGTCGTGAAGTCGGACGGGTACGGCCACGGCGCCGTTGCGATCGCCCGCGCCGCGCTCGACGCCGGGGCGGAGTGGTTGGGAGTCGCGTTGGTGGAGGAGGGCGTCGCGTTGCGGGCCGCCGGGATCCGCGCCCCGGTCCTCGTGTTGTCGCAACCCGCGCCGGCCAGCGCCGCCGACGTCGTGGCGCACGACCTGACGCCCGTCGTCGACACCGCGGCCGGCATCGACGCGCTCGCTCGCGCCGCCGGTCCCGAGCCGCTGGCGGTGCACCTCAAGGTCGACACCGGGATGCACCGCGTCGGGTGCGCGCCCGCCGACGCGCTCGGGTTGGCGCGCGACATCACGAGTCGCGCCGCGCTGCGCCTGGGCGGCGTGTGCACGCACTTCGCAGTCGCCGACGAACCCGACGACCCGTACACCGGCGAACAGCTCCACGCGTTCGGGGGCGTGCTCGCCGACCTCGAGCGCGCCGGCATCGACCCCGGCATCGTCCACGCCGCGAACACCGCGGGCGCCCTCTCGTTCCCCGACGCCCGCTTCGACCTCGTGCGGGTCGGCATCGGCGTGTACGGCATCGCGCCCGCGCCGGCACTCGCAGGGATCGTGCGGCTGCGGCCCGCGCTGGCGCTGCGATCGCGGGTCTCGCACGTCCGGCGACTGCCGGCAGGCAGCCGGATCTCGTACGGATTGTGGTACCGGCTCGCGCGCGACGCCACGATCGCCACCGTGCCGATCGGCTACGGCGACGGAGTCCCTCGCGCACTCGCGACGCAGGGTGGGCAGGTGCTCGTCGGTGGCAAGCGACGCCCGATCGCGGGCACGATCACGATGGACCAGCTGATGGTCGATGTCGGCGACGACCCCGTCGATGTCGGCGACGACGTCGTGCTCATCGGCGGGCAGGGTGACGAGACGATCACCGCCGACGAGTGGGCGAGACGGATGGACACGATCGCGTACGAAGTCGTGTGCGGGATCGGACCGCGCGTCCCCCGTCGGTACTCGGGTGCCGACACGTGAGCGCGACTCGGCGTGCGCTCGGGATCGCCGCACTCGGAGCCACCGCGATCGCGGCCGTTGCGTACGGCGCGCCGCGCATCGCCGCGTCGCGCATCCGTCGTGCGCCCGACCCCGACGGACCCCGCGTGCTCGAGCCCGCGGTGCGCACGACGCACTGGATCCCGAGCCACGACGGCGGCGTCATCCACGTGGTCGAGTCGGGTTCGGGTCCGCCGATCGTGCTCTCCCACGGCGTCACGTTGTCGGTGCGCACCTGGTTCCACCAGCTCGAGGATCTCCCGGCCGAGGGCTTCCGCGTGCTCGCGTTCGATCATCGCGGGCACGGCCGATCGGAGCTCGGCACCGCGGGCCACTCGCTCGACAACCTCGCCGAAGACGTGCGCAGCGTGCTCGAAGCACTCGACCTGCGCGACGCAGTGCTCGTCGGACACTCGATGGGCGGCGTCGCGGTGCAGTCGTTCGCGATCCGGTTCCCCGACGTGCTGCGCGAGCGCGTGGCGGGGATCGTGCTGCTCTCGACGTTGGCGCGCGCGCCGTTGGGGTCGCAGGCGACTCGGCTCAAGGCGCGCATCGAACGCCTCACGCGCCGCGCCCCCGACACGACGCGTGCGTGGGCGGCGCCCAATCTGGGCCTGCTGCTCGCGCGCCTCGGGTTCGGCCAGGATCCGCAGCCGACGCACGTCGAGATGGTGCGTCAGATGATGCTCGAGTGCACGCCCGCGACGCGCCGTGACGCGCCCGCCGTGCTGATCGGACTCGACCTGGTCGACGACCTCCGCGCCGTCGACGTCCCGACGCTCGTGATCGGCGGGACCGCCGACATCCTCACGCCGCCCCACGAGTCGCGACGCCTGGCCGAGACGATCCCCGGCGCTCGCCTGCACCTCGTCGCCGGCGCCGGACACATGGTGATGCTGGAGCGCACCGCGGAGTTCCACCGCGTCCTCACCGACTTCGCGCGCGAGGCCGTCGCCCGTCGGCACGCGTGAGGGCGGCGGTAGCATCGACCGGTCCCGTATCGGGGGAGCCGCGTGTCGCTCGAACCCCTGCTCTCGCACCCCGCGTTCGCGGCGGGCGACTCCCTCCCCGACGTCGCTCGGGCGGCCGCCACGTGCACCCTGTGCACCCTCGCACCGACGCGGACCCAAGTGGTGTTCGGCAGCGGCACCGAGTCCGCCGAGCTGATGTTCGTGGGTGAAGGCCCGGGCGAACAGGAAGACCTCCAGGGGCTCCCGTTCGTCGGGCGGTCCGGTCAGCTCCTCACCCGTTTGATCGAAGGCATCGGGCTCACCCGTGACGACGTGTACATCGCCAACGTCGTGAAGTGCCGACCGCCGGGCAACCGCGACCCGCAACCGGCCGAGGTGGCGGCGTGCAGCCCGTGGCTCGATCGCCAGCTCCAGCTCGTCGAGCCGCGCGTGCTCGTCACGTTGGGGAAGCACGCGACGCACCTGGTGCTCGACACCAAGGTCGGCATCACCAAGCTGCGGGGCCAGCAGTTCCCGCTCGAACGAGCCGGCGTGCGCGCCGTCGTGATCCCGACGTTGCACCCCGCGTTCGTCTTGCGCGGCGGCGGGGCCGCGCTCGCCGAGGCGCGCGCCGACTTCGTGAAGATCAAGCGCGCCCTCGGCCGGGCCGCGTGATGAAGATCCGCACGAGCTCGGCCGGCGCGACCCGTGATGTCGCCGACGCCCTCGCCGGCGCGCTGCGACCCGGCGACGTCGTCGTGCTCTCCGGCGATCTCGGCGCCGGCAAGACGACGTTCACCCAAGGACTCGCGCGCGGGCTCGGCGTCACCGTGCCGGTGCTCAGCCCCACGTTCGCGCTGGTGCACGAGTACGACGGTCGCGTCCCGCTCGTGCACGTCGACGTCTACCGGCTCGACCACATCCAAGAGCTCCACGACCTCGGCTTCGAAGAGCTCGTCGACTCCGGTCGGGTCGTCGTGATCGAGTGGGGCGAGAACGTCGCCCGCGCGTTGCCCGCCGATCGTCTCGTGGTGCGACTCGATCTCGGTGCCGGGCCCGACGACCGGTGGATCTCGATCTCGTCGCACGGCGGTCGCTGGCGGACGCGCGTCGCGCAGATCGAGACGGCGCTCGCGCCGTTCACCGCCGAGGACGCCGGCTGATGCAGTTGCTCGCGATCGACACGTCGACCCGACGCGTGGGCGTCGCGATCGGCGGCGCGGAGGGCATCGTCGCGTCGGTCGCGATCGGCGGGCCCGGACTCGACGAGCCACCTCGCCACGCCGAGCGGCTCGCGCCCGCGATCGACTTCGTCCGGCGCCAGGTCGGCATCGAGCTCGCGCAGCTGAGCGCGATCGCGGTGTCGATCGGGCCGGGGATGTTCACCGGGCTGCGGGTCGGGGTCACGACCGCGAAGGTGCTCGCGCAGGCGTTGCGCATCCCGGTCGTGCCGATCCCGAGCCTCGACCTCCTCGCGTACCCGTTGCGGCACGCCAACCGCGTCGTCGCCCCCGCGATCGACGCCCGCCGCCGCGAGCTCTACTACGCGATCTACCGCCCCGTCCCCGGCGGCTTGCAGCGCGAATCGGAGTACACGCTCGGCAGCCCCGAAGACCTCGCGAGCGAGCTCACGGCCCGCGGGGAGGAGACGCTGCTGTGCGGCGACGGCGCCATCCGCTTCCGCGCCGAGCTCGGTCACCTCGAGCGGGTCGAGCACGCCGGCGCCGGCCACACCGCCCCCGGTCTCGCGGCGTTGGTCGAGCTCGCGTGCGGCCGCTACGAGCGGGAAGAGTTCGAGGCCCCGGCCGACATCACGCCGCTGTACCTGCGCCGCAGCGACGCCGAGGTCGCGTGGGAGACGAGGGAGGCGGCCGGGTGGTAGTCGCCCGCGACGACGAACCGCTCGCCGTGCACGTCGTGGGCATGCGCCGACGTCACCTCCGCGCGGTGTTGCGCATCGAGCAGCAGGTGTATCCCCGTCCGTGGTCGGCGTCGCTGTTCGCGAGCGAGCTCGCGCTCCGCTCCACGCGCGCGTACTACGTCGCCCGTGTCGGTCGTGACGTCGTCGGGTACGCCGGGCTGATGATGAGTGTCGACGACGGGCACGTCACCACGATCGCGGTCGATCCGCGCTGGCACCGACACGGCATCGGCACGCGCCTCCTGCTCGCCCTCGTGCGCGAAGGGCTCGCGCGCGGCGCGACCGCGCTCACGCTCGAGGTGCGCCTCTCGAACCGCGGCGCGCAAGAGCTCTACCGGCGCTTCGGGTTCCGTCCCGTCGGCGTGCGCAAGGGCTACTACGCCGACACGAAGGAAGACGCGCTCGTGATGTGGGCCCACGACGTCGCGACACCCGAGTACGCCACGTTGCTCGACGGCCTCGAACGCCAGGTGCCGGGGACGACGGTCGTCGAACGCCCGAAGGGCTGGTGAACGTGCTCGTCCTCGGGATCGAGACGTCGTGCGACGAGACCGCGGCCGCAGTCGTCGCCGACGGGCGCGCGATCCGCTCGTCGGTCGTCGCGAGCCAAGCCGACCTGCACGCGCGCTTCGGCGGGGTGGTGCCCGAAGTCGCGAGTCGCACGCACGTCGAGCTCATCATCCCCGTGCTCGCGCAGGCGACGGTGGAGGCGGGCATCGAGCTCGACGACGTCGACGCGGTCGCGGCGTGCCACGGACCGGGCCTCGCGGGCGCGCTCCTCGTCGGGGTCAGCGCCGCCAAGGCGATCTCGCTCGCGACCGGCGCGCCGTACGTGGGCGTGCACCATCACGAAGCGCACCTCTACGCCGCGCTGCTCGAAGACCCCGACGCCGGCCCGCCGCTCGTGACGCTCGTCGTCTCCGGCGGGCACACGTTGCTCGTCGCGATGGACGACCACCTGCGCTACCGCGTGTTGGGCCAGACGGTCGACGACGCCGCCGGTGAAGCCTTCGACAAGGTCGCCCGGTTCCTCGGGTTGGGGTATCCGGGCGGACCGGTGATCGACCGCCTCGCCGTGACCGGCGACCCGCACGCGGTCGCCTTCCCGCGTCCGATGCTCGACGACGGCCTCGACTTCTCGTTCTCGGGGTTGAAGACCGCGGTCGTCCAGTACGTGCGCGCCCACCCCGACGTCGACGTCGCCGACGTCGCGGCGTCGTTCCAGGAGGCGGTCGTCGACGTGTGCATCACGAAGCTGGTGCGCGCTGCGCAGGCCACCGGTATCGACACCGTGGTGCTCGGCGGAGGGGTCGCCGCGAACAGCGCGCTGCGGACGCGCCTGTTCGACGCCGCCGACGCCGCCGGCCTGCGGGCGGTGCTGCCGAGCCACGAGCTGTGCACCGACAACGCAGCGATGATCGCCGCCGCCGCCACGGAGCGCCTGGCCCGCGCCGGCCCGACCCCCCTCGACGGCGGGGTCGACCCGAGCCTGCGCCTCGACTGATCGACGGGCGGCCACCGGCGGCCTCGGCACCCGCCGGGGCCGGGCTTGCCGGGCCGGGGGGCCGCTGGTACCGTTAGCACTCGGCCACGGTGAGTGCTAACGCCTCGCCGGCGGCTCCCTCGGGAGCCGGGCGGCCGCCGATCGCACACCGAGCATCCCTCGAGGAGACGCACACCGATGAACCTGCAGCCGTTGGAGGACCGCATCGTGGTTCGGGCCGCGGAGGCCGAAGAGACGACCGTCAGCGGCCTCGTGATCCCCGACACCGCCAAGGAGAAGCCCCAGCAGGGTGAGGTGCTCGCGGTGGGTCCGGGGCGCCGCTCCGACCAGACCGGCGAGCTCATCCCGCTCGACCTCGCCGTGGGCGACACCGTCGTCTACTCGAAGTACGGCGGGACCGAGATCACCATCGACGGTGAGGACCTGCTCGTGCTCAGCTCGCGCGACGTCCTCGCCAAGATCGGCGGCAAGTCGAAGAAGAAGTAGCCGCGCCGAACGCGGTGCCACGAAGGGGCGGCGCGAGCCGCCCCTTCGTCGCGTCCGAGCTCAGTCGCCCGGCGCGCGCGCGGTCTCCTTCGCCCACCCGTAGTCGGCCTTGCCGTTCGGGCCGCGCCGGATCTCGGAAACGAGCACGAAGCGACGCGGCCGCTTGTAGCGCGCGAGCGACTCGAGCGACGCCGCAAGGTCGTCGGCGGTGGCGTGGGCGTCGCCGCGCAGCGCCACGACCGCGGTGACCGCTTCGCCGAACCGCTCGTCGGGGACGCCGACGACCAGGCAGTCGGCGACCGCGGGGTGCACCTTCACGGCCTCTTCGACCTCTTCGGGGAACACCTTCTCGCCGCCGGAGTTGATGCACACCGAGCCGCGCCCGAGCAGCGTGACGGTGCCGTCGGCCTCGACCGACGCGAAGTCGCCCGGCACCGACCAGCGCTGGCCGGCGATCACGCGGAACGTGGCCGCGCTCTTCGCCTCGTCCTTGTAGTAGCCGACCGGGATGAACCCGCCGACCGCGAGCAGACCGATCTCGCCCGAGCCCGGGACCACCTCGCGCCCGTCCTCGGTGAACACCTTCGCCTTGGTGCCGATCGTGAACTTCGCGGTCTCGGTGGCCGCGCCCGGCGCCGACATCGAGTTCGCGAAGCCGACGCCCTCGCTCGAGCCGAGCGAGTCGAGGCAGAACAGCGGTTGGCGCTCCATGAGCGCCTGCTTCACGTCGGTGCTCCACATCACCCCCGACGAGATCACGAGCCCGAGCGACGAGATGTCGTACGGACGTCCGTCGCGCTCGGCCTCCTCGAGCGCCTGCACCATCGGCTTCGCGAACGCGTCGCCGACGATCGCCATCTGGCTGACCCGCTCGCGTTCGACCGCGCGCCACAGCTCGTGCGGGTCGAAGTGGCGTGATTCGAGTGTGACGATCGTGCCCCCGAGCAGCATCGACTGGAACGACGTGAACGCGCCGGTGCCGTGCATGAGCGGCGACGCGGGGAGGTGCACCGTGGAGCGGCCGCCCTCGACGACCTCGCGCGCGATCGTGCCGACCTCGTCGACGGAATCGGGCAACGTGCGGCCGACGAGCGGGTAGACGCTCTCCGCCAGCGTGCCGAACAGATCCTCGTTGCGCCACATGACGCCCTTCGGCATCCCGGTCGTGCCGCCCGTGTACAAGAAGTAGAGCTCGTCGCCGTTGCGCTCGACGCGCGGTGCGGGCTCGTGCTCGGCGATCAGCTCCTCGTAGTGCAGCGCGCCCTCGAGATGCGGCGCGCCGTCGTCGACCTGGATCCACGCCTTCACCATCGGAGCGCGGTCTCGCACCTTCGCGACGCGATCCGCGAGCGCGCCGTGGAAGAGCAACGCCTCGGCGTCGGAGTTGTCGAGGAGGTACACGAGCTCGTCTTCGAGGTACCGGTAGTTCACGTTGACCGGCACCGCGCCGAGCTTGAACGTGGCGAAGAGCCCTTCCATGTACTCGTTGGAGTTGTAGAGGTACGACGCGACCTTCGCGTCACGGCCGATGCCGCGAGCGGCGAGCGCGCCCGCGAGGCGCGCCGAGCGGTCGTCGAACTCCCGCCACGTCGTGCGGCGGTCGCCGTGGACGAGGGCGGGCCGGTCGCCGAGCGCGTCGGCGACGGACTCCCACGCGGTCGCGAAGTTCCACTGCACCTGGTGTCCCCCTGGTCGCGGCGGCGTCCGGAGGCCGCCGGTGAGCGTGCGAGTATGCCCGACCAGGTGTCGGGAAGGCCTGCCGCCCCCCGACGGTTCAGCGGAGGCGATGACCACGACCCGCGGCGGCCGCCAGCACATCCCCCGTCCTCCGGGGACGCGTCCGGGTCGACCCGCGCCGTGGGCAGGGCTCGACCCGACCGCTCGGCACCTCGGTCTCGCCGACGTGCGCGCCCGCCTCGCCGACCTCGCGGCCGACCGGGAGACGTCGGTGATCGTGGAAGGCAGCCCCGACAACCAGGTGCCGAGCGGCGCGCGGCCCGCCGCCGTGCTGCTCCCGCTGTTCGAGGAGCACGGCGAGGCGCGCGTGGTGCTCACGAAGCGACCCGACACGATGCCGTCGCACCGCGGCGAGATCGCGTTCCCCGGCGGCAAGCTCGAGCCGACCGTCGACGCCGACCTGCGCGCCGCCGCGCTGCGGGAAGCGCACGAGGAGATCGGGCTCGACCCCGCGACCGTCGATGTGGTCGCGCGCCTCGACGGCATCGCGACCGTCGCGTCGCAGTTCGTGATCACACCGTTCGTGGGGATGTTGGCCGGCCGCCCTGCGCTGACGCCCGACCCGCGCGAGGTCGTGCGCGTGTTCGACGTCGCCCTCTCCGACCTGCTCGCCGACGGCGTGTACCGCGAAGAGCGCTGGGACACCTGGCGGATGGATCTCGACGTGCACTTCTACGAGCTCGTGGGCGAGACGGTGTGGGGCGCGACCGCGCGCATCCTCACCGGGTTCCTCACGCACCTGCTCGTGCCCGGTCGACCTCGCGCTGGTTGAGCAACGGGATCGCGACGACCGCCATCACGAGCTGCGTCGCCGCCGCCACCCAGTACGGCGCGGTGAGCCCGTAGCGGTTCGCCACGAACCCGCCGAGCAGCGCACCGAGTGGCATGCCGCCCCACGCGAGCAGGCGGTACACGCTGTTCACGCGACCGAGCAGGCGATCGGGGATGATCGACTGGCGCAGCGACACCGTGATCACGTTCCAGATCACGCCGACCATCCCGAAGAGCGCGAACGACGCGGCGACGGCGACGACGGAGTGGGTGAGCGCGGGCACGACCGCGCTGCACGCGCCGGCGAGGATCAACACGGGCAGCGGTGCGCCCTCACCGAATCGGCGCACGACGCGTCCGGCGACGACGCTGCCGAGCACGCCGCCGACCGCTCCCACGCCGAGCAGCACGCCGTAGCCGGCCGCGCCGAGACCGAGGCGCTCCTGCGCGAGCAGCACGAGCGTGCTCGTCGTCGCGAGCGCGACGAGGTTCCACACGCCGAGGAGGATCGCGAGGGAACGCAGCAGACGGTGCGAGAACAAGTACCGGAGGCCTTCGGCGATGTCGGACCGCAGGGTCGTCGGGGCGCGCGGGCCGGGGTCGCGCCCGTACCGGCCGCGCATCGACACGACGAGCACGGCCGCGCACGCGAACGTCGCCGCGTCGACGAAGAACGGCAGGCTCGCCGTCGCGGCGAACAGCACCCCGCCGAGCGCCGGTCCGGCGAGCTGGTTCGTCACGATCTCGGCGCCTTGGAGCGCCCCGTTGGCATCGGCGAGCCGGTCGCGGGCGACGACGCTCGGCAGGATCGCCTGCGACGCGTTGTCGAAGAGCGTTTCGGCCGTCCCGAGCACGAAGAACGTCGCGTAGAGGATCGGCAGCTCCAAGACGTCGAGCGCGGCGCCGATCGCGATCGCCCCGACGACCACCGCCCGGAACGCGTCGACGGTCCACATGACCCGGCGGCGGTCCCAGCGGTCGACCAGCGCGCCCGACAGCAGCGGGAACAGGAGCCACGGCAGCGTCGTCGCGGTCGCGAGCCCTGCGACGAGGCGTGGGTCGCGGGTCAGGGTCGCGGCCAGGAGCGGGGCGGCCGCGATCGTCATCCCGTCGCCCAGGTTCGAGACGGTGGCCGCGCCGAGCAGTCGCCGGTAGTCGCCGCCGAGTGGTGCCCGTCGCGCTCGCTCGTCCCGTCGCAGCACCGGTGCATGGTCGCAGAACGCGCCCCGCAGCAGAGGCCGAGTTCCGCGAGGGTGCGGCGATAACCTCGTCGTTTCGGGCGAGCGGGTCGGAGCAGGGCGGAGGGGCCGTGGAAGTCGAGATCGGCATCGGCAAGTCAGGGCGCAGGGCCTACGGGTTCGACGACATCGCGATCGTGCCCAGCCGGCGCACACGCGACCCCGAAGACGTCGACATCACCTGGGAGCTCGACGCGTACCACCTCGAGCTGCCGATGATGGCCGCCGCGATGGACGGCGTCGTGTCGCCCGCGACCGCGATCGAGATCGGTCGGCTCGGCGGGCTTGCGTGCCTCAACCTCGAAGGGATCTGGACGCGCTACGAGAACCCCGACCCGATCTTCGAGGAGATCGCGTCGTTGCCGCCCGAGAAGGCGACGCGCCGGATGCAAGAGCTCTACGCGGAGCCGATCAAGCCCGAGCTCATCCCGCAGCGCATCCGCGAGATCAAAGAAGGCGGCGTCACCGCGTGCGCGTCGCTCACCCCACAGCGGGTCGAGGAGTACGCGAAGGTCGTCGTCGACGCCGACCTCGACGTCCTCGTCATCCAGGGCACCGTCGTCTCCGCGGAGCACGTGTCGAAGGACCCCGACCGTCAACCGCTCAACCTCAAGCGGTTCATCCGCGAGTTCGACCTGCCGGTGATCGTCGGCGGCTGCGCGTCGTACTCCACCGCGCTGCACCTGATGCGCACCGGCGCCGTCGGTGTGCTCGTGGGGGTCGGGCCGGGCCACGCGTGCACGAGCCGTGGCGTGCTCGGCATCGGCGTGCCGCAAGCCACCGCGATCGCCGACGCCGCGGGGGCGCGCATCCGTCACCTCGACGAGACCGGCGTCTACGTGCACGTCATCGCCGACGGCGGGATGCGCACCGGCGGCGACATCGCGAAGGCGATCGCGTGCGGCGCCGACGCGGTGATGATCGGTTCGCCGCTCGCCAGCGCGTACGAGGCGCCGGGCCGCGGCTTCCACTGGGGCATGGCCACGTTCCACCCCACGCTCCCGCGCGGCGCGCGCGTGCACGCGGGTCGCAAGGCCACGCTCGCCGAGATCATCGCCGGTCCCGCGCACGAGAACGACGGCACGCTCAACTTGTTCGGCGCGCTGCGCGTCTCGATGGCCACGACCGGCTACGAGACGGTGAAGGAGTTCCAGAAGGCCGAGGTGATGGTCGCTCCCGCGCTGAAGACCGAGGGCAAGTCGCTCCAGCAGGCGCAGGGCATCGGCATGGCAGCGCATTGACCGGAGCGGCGAGCGCCCGCGAGGCGGGTATCCCGCCGAGCGGAGAGCGCGACCACGAGTGCGTCCTGGTTGTCGACTTCGGGGCGCAGTACGCGCAGCTGATCGCGCGGCGTGTGCGCGAGGCGCACGTGTACTCCGAGATCGTGCCGCGCTCCATGCCGATCGCGGAGATGCTCGCCCGCGAGCCGAAGGCGATCATCTTCTCGGGCGGTCCGGCGTCGGTGCACGTGGAAGGCGCACCCTCGATCGACCCCGCGATCTACGACGCGGGCGTGCCCATCCTCGGCATCTGTTACGGCGCCCAGCTCGTCGCCCTCCAGCTCGGGGGTGAGGTCGCGAAGACCGGCACCGGCGAGTACGGCCGCACCGACCTCGACCTCGCCGCCGCGTCCCCGCTGTTCGCCGGCCAGCCCGCCCGGCAGGTCGTGTGGATGAGCCACGGCGACTCGATCGTGGGCGCGCCGCCCGGCTTCACCCTCACCGCGTCCACCGCGGGCACGCCCGTCGCCGGCCTCGAAGACCGCGACCGGGCGATCTACGGCGTGCAGTTCCACCCCGAGGTCGCCCACACCGAGCGGGGCCAGGAGGTGCTGAAGGCCTTCCTGTACGACGTCGCCGGGTGCCGACCCAGCTGGACGAACGTGTCGATCATCGAGCACGCGGTCGACGAGATCCGCGCCCAGGTCGGCACCGAGCGCGTCATCTGCGGGCTCTCGGGCGGGGTGGACTCCGCCGTCGCCGCCGCGCTCGTGCACAAAGCGATCGGCGACCAGCTCACGTGCGTGTTCGTCGACACCGGGCTGCTGCGGCTCGGCGAAGCCGAGCAGGTGGAGGAGACGTTCCGCCGCCAGTTCCAGATCGATCTCGTGCACGTGAAGGCGGCCGACCGGTTCATCGACGCGCTCGACGACGTCGTCGATCCCGAACGCAAGCGCAAGATCATCGGCGAGACGTTCATCCGCGTGTTCGAAGAGGTCGCGCGCGACTACGAAGACGCGCGCTTCTTGGTGCAAGGGACGTTGTATCCCGACATCGTCGAGTCGGGCGGCGGCGACAACGCGAACATCAAGTCGCACCACAACGTCGGTGGACTCCCCGACGACATGCAGTTCGAGCTGGTCGAGCCGTTGCGTAACCTGTTCAAGGACGAAGTGCGCGCGGTCGGCGAGGAGCTCGGCCTCCCCGGCGAGATCGTGTGGCGTCAGCCGTTCCCGGGTCCGGGCCTCGGTGTGCGCATCATCGGCACGATCACCCGCGAGCGCATCGAGATCCTGCAGCGCGCCGACGCGATCGTCGTCGAGGAGATCAAGCGCGCCGGGCTGTACCGCGAGATCTGGCAGAGCTTCGCCGTGCTCCCCGCGGTGCGCACCGTCGGCGTGATGGGCGACGACCGCACCTACGCGTACCCGATCATCCTGCGCGCGGTCACGAGCGATGACGCGATGACCGCCGACTGGGCGCGTCTTCCCTACGACGTGCTCGAGCGCATCGCGTCGCGCGTGATCAACGAAGTCCCCGGCGTCAACCGCGTCGCGTACGACATCACGTCGAAGCCCCCGGGAACGATCGAGTGGGAATGACGTCGTCGCGTTCGTTGCCGCTCACGTAGTCGGTCGCGACTCTGAAGCCGATGAGCACGGCTGCCAGCAGGCCGTCGAACAGCACTGCGTGCCATGTCTCCACGTGGGTGACGCTCGCCTGGGTCACGAGCGCGGCGATCCCGACCACGAACGCGAGGCCGGCGAAGATCTCGGTGACCATCGTGCGTCGCTCGCGTTCGCCGGTGGGCGCCGGTTCGTAGCCGGGCAGCTCGGCGGCGAGCACGGCTTCGTAGCGCAGGCCCTCGGTGCGCATCCGGCGGGTGACGAGGTCGCGCAGCGAGTAGAGCGCGAACGCGCCCATCACGAAGATCGCCTCGGGCCGCACGGTCGCCATGCCGGCGCGCAGCGTGTCTTCGCTCTCGGCGGTCACCGCGACCATCCAGCACGCGGCGACCATCAGCAGGTCGAGACCGAACGACCACAGCGGCAGGTTGAAGAACCGCACGAGGAACTGCTGGCGCCCGCGGCGGTGGTGGCCGATCCACGTGGTGACCGTGAGCACCGCGGCGAGCCCGAGGTGCGACCACGCGGCGACGCTCAGATCCTGGTAGTCCCGCAGCGGCCGGAGGATCTCGATGACGACGAGCGCCAGCAGCACGTCGACGAAGTCGGTCCCCACCGACCCCCGGTCCAGCTGCGGCTCGTGACGCCGCATCCCCCGCACCCCCTCATCATCCCACCCGGAGCCGTCACCTTGGTTCCCCCGCCGTGCCACGCTGGTGGGCAATGGAGGCCGAGCTGCCACTTCCGTTGCTGGTCCCGACGCCGGTGCGGAAGCGTCTACGACTCCTCGGAGGGGGCGTGATACTGCTGGCGACGTCGATCTACCTGGTCGCGAAATCGTCCGGGTCGACGCGGCTGTTCGGTGTCCTGAGTGCGGCGATCTGGGTCGTCGGGCTGATTGCGGTGTGGCGCGTGACGAGTCGGCATGTGGTGGAGCTGCGCACGGATGGCTTCGTCGATCGTTCCTCCCTTGCGGGTGCCGGGTTCGTGCCGTGGAGCGCGACCAGACGAATCGCTGTCGAGTCGTACGCGGGACAACGGCTTGTGGCGGTCCACCTCGACCCGACCGTCTCGTTGGGGGAATCGCGCTGGCGCTCTCGTTATCGCGGGCTCAGCCGTCGTTTTGTGCCCGGCGAGGTGTGGATCTCCGAAGCAGTGCTGCCCATCGATGCGGCTCGTTTCGCCGAGCTCATGCGCGCGGCTCGCGCCCAGACCGAAGGCGCGACCCGCAATGAGGTTTGAACATTTCGCGACAAGGAGTGTCGTGAAATACACAATCCTCGATGTCCAGAGTGCACGCCGATGAGCGACCAGCCGTCGATCGCGGCGTGGGAGTCAACGGGAGTTCGCCGGCGGGGATCGGTCCGGCACGGTGCTTTGGCAACGTTCACGAGTGTCGCGGCAGGACTCGCGATCTGGATTCCGACCGCCGCGATGCAGCCCCGCGTGGACTACGTCGGCGACTCGTCGATGATCTCCGGCTGGTACTT
>DASUMP010000247.1:0-3542 GCA_036277635.1 Acidimicrobiia bacterium
CAGGGGGTCGCTGCCGACGTCGAGCACGAGGCTGTCCCAGTTGGCGGCGACGACGGAGTCGGGCCAACGGGCGAGGCAGGTCCCCCGGAAGTACGCCCGGGTCGTGGCCGGCGGCTCGGCCATCGCTCGCAGCACCGCGTCCTCCTCCAGGATCCGTTCGACCTTGCCCGCGCGCACCAGCCGCTCGTAGAGCGACCGGCCGGGGCGGACGTCGTGGTACTGCAGGTCGAGCAGCGACAGCTTCGGGTCCGACCACTCGAGCTCGTCGCGCTCCACGTAGGCCCGGAGCAGGCCGAGCTTGGTGACCCAGTCGAGCTGGCCGTCGAGCGACGCCGGGTCGGACTCGAGCCCGGCCAGCACCTGCTCCCAGCGATCGAGCACGACGGCACCGAGGTCGTCGCCGCCGCACAGCGCCAATCCCGACTCGTCGGCGTACTTGCGCGCCAGACGGAGGAACTCCCACTGCAGCTCGACTGCCGTGCAGGTGCCGCCGTCGACGAGCTCGACCGTTGCCCGACAGGTGGGGTCGTGCGAGACGGTGCGCATCGCGCGCACCGGGTCGACGATCGACAGGTCTTTGTCGACGAACCCGTCTTCGATCATCGACAGCACGATCGCCGTGGTGCCGACCTTCAACAGCGTCGCGACCTCGCAGAGGTTCGCGTCGCCCACGATCACGTGCAGGCGCCGGTACTTCTGCGGATCGGCGTGCGGCTCGTCGCGCGTGTTGACGATCGGACGCTTCAGCGTCGTCTCGAGACCGACTTCCTCTTCGAAGAAGTCGGCGCGCTGGCTGATCTGGAAGTCGACTCGCTCGGCGCCGTTCTCGCTGCCGACCTTGCCCGCGCCGGTGAACACCTGGCGCGTGACGAACCACGGGAGCATGTTGCGCACGAGCGTCGCGAACGGCAGCGCCCGGTCGACCAGGTAGTTCTCGTGCGTGCCGTACGAGTTGCCCTTGCCGTCGCTGTTGTTCTTGTAGACGACGATCTCCTGGTCGGGCGGCAGCACGCGCCGGGCCGCTTCCATCGATCGGGCGAGGATCCGCTCCCCCGCCTTGTCGAACAGCACCGCTTCCATCGCGTCGCTGCACTCGGGCGACGAGTACTCGGGATGCGCGTGGTCGACGTAGTAGCGCGCGCCGTTCGTGAGCACCGCGTTGACGAGGTGCGTCTCGATCTCCGGTGGCTGCGCGCCTTCGCGAGCGAAGCCGCGCGCGTCGCGCCCGGGGGACTCGTCTTCGAAGTCCCAGCCGATGCGCCGCTGCTCGACGTAGCCGTTGATCAGCAGCGACGACGCGAGCACCGGGTTCGGGTCGGCCGCGCCGCGCAGCGAGACCCCGTATTCGGTCTCGATCCCGCAGATCTTCGGCACTGCCATCGAGTCAGCCTACTGGCGCGTTCCGCCGCCGAACGGCGCACTGCGACGCGTACGGAGTCGGCGCGCGGTGCGTCTACAGGTACTGGCCAGTCGGCACCCGCTCGATCTGACGACCACCCTGTTGCGCCTCGCCCTCGCCCACGATCGTGCGGACGTACACGATCCGTTCACCCTTCTTGCCCGAGATCTTCGCCCAGTCGTCGGGGTTCGTGGTGTTGGGAAGGTCTTCGTGCTCGCGGAACTCCTGGCGCACCGACTCGATCAGGTCGTCGGTGCAGATGCCGCGCTCGCCACCCGCGATCGTGCGCTTGATCGACAGCTTCTTCGCGCGCCGGACGATGTTCTCGATCATGGCGCCGGAGGAGAAGTCCTTGAAGAACAGGGTCTCCTTGTCGCCGTTCTGGTACGTGACCTCGAGGAACTGGTTGTCGACATCGGTGCCGTACATGTCGTCGACGGCGCGATCGATCATGTGCGTGACCGCCGCGTCGGGGTCGTCGCCGGCCTTCGCGAGCTCCGACGTGGCGATCGGCAGGTTCGTCGTGAGGTAACGGGAGAAGATCTGCTTCGCCGAACCCTCGTCGGGGCGCTCGATCTTGATCTTCACGTCGAGGCGGCCGGGGCGCAGGATCGCGGGGTCGATGAGATCCTCCCGGTTCGACGCGCCGATCACGATCACGTTCTTCAGGCTCTCGACGCCGTCGATCTCCGCGAGGAGCTGCGGCACGATCGTCGACTCGATGTCGGACGAGATGCCGGTGCCGCGCGTACGGAACAGCGAGTCCATCTCGTCGAAGAACACGATGACGGGCACGCCCTCTTCGCTCTTCTCGCGGGCGCGCTGGAAGATCAGCCGGATCTGCCGTTCGGTCTCGCCGACGTACTTGTTGAGCAGCTCGGGACCCTTGATGTTCAGGAAGTACGAGCGCGTGTTGGCGTTGCCCGTCTTCTCCGAGACCCGCTGCGCGAGCGAGTTGGCCACCGCCTTGGCGATGAGGGTCTTGCCGCAGCCGGGAGGCCCGTAGAGCAAGATGCCCTTCGGCGGCTGGAGCTCGTGCTCGTGGAAGAGGTCGGCGTACAGGTACGGGAGCTCGACGGCGTCCTTGATGAGCTCGATCTGGTCGTCGAGTCCGCCGACGTCGTCATACGCGACGTCGGGGACCTCTTCGAGGATCAGCTCTTCCACCTCGGGCCGCGGCAGGCGCTCGAGCAGCAACCCGGAACGCCCTTCCATCAGCAGGTGATCGCCCGCGCGCAGGTGCACGCCGCGGAGCTCTTCGGCGAGCTCGCACACGCGCTCCTCGTCGGCTCGGCCGAGCACCAGCGCGCGCGTGCCGCCCTCCATCACTTCCTTGAGCGTCACGACTTCGCCCGACAGCTCGGCACCGCGAGCGAGGACGATGTTCAGCGACTCGTTCAGCACGACTTCTTGGCCGCGCTTCAGCTCGTCGGTCTCGAGCTCGGGGTGGAGCGCGACGCGCATCTTGCGTCCGGCGGTGAAGATGTCGGCGGTGCCGTCGTCGTTCACGCCGAGGAACGTGCCGTACGCCGACGGCGGCATCGTGAGCTTCTCGACCTCTTCGCGCAACGCGGCGATGTGTTCGCGCGCCTCGCGCAGCGTCGCCGAGAGCTTCTCGTTCTGCGAGACGGCCTGGGCGAGCTGCCCCTTCGTCTCGAGCAGGCGCTCTTCGAGCGTGCGCACCCGCTTGGGAGCGTCCTGGAGCCGGCGGCGCAGGACGATGACCTCTTCTTCGAGGGCCTTCACCGACTCCTGGAGCTGGGCCACCTGGGTCTCGTACTCGCCGAGACGGCGCTCGTGCTCAGCAGCCATCGCGGCCACCTCCTCGGTCGCTGCGGACCCTACCCCCGCGCCCCCGTCGGGTTCGGTGCATTGCCGGGTGCATTGAGTAGCGTGCGCAGGCCGTCGGCGAGGGATTCATATTTCCCGTCCAGGCGTGATAAATTATCGAAGACCGGTCCCCTCAGGCGGGGTGCGGACCGGTCGATCAACAACGCAACAACGCCTCATCGACAGAGAGGGCTCCGGCATGAAGGTCTGGATCGACCAGGATCTGTGCACCGGCGACGGGCTGTGCGAAGAGATCGCTCCCGACGTCTTCACCCTGCTCGACGACGGCCTCGCCTACGTGAAGGAAGGCGAC
>DASUMP010000248.1:0-36891 GCA_036277635.1 Acidimicrobiia bacterium
TCGGCGGCTTCGGCCTCCACTCGGCTCGGCGCGAGGGTCGCCCAGTCGGCCTCGACGGCCGCGAGCTGCTCGCGCACCGCAGCGGCGTCGGCGACCAACGTCTCGACGACGCCTTCGTCGGCGACCGCGGCCAGCTCGCGCTCCAACCCGCGCCGTCGTTCGGCGACGAGCGCGTGGAGGCCCCGGGCGCGTTCCCGCAGCGCTTCGACGCGCGGCAGGAGGTCGGCGACGTCGTCGGCGCCGGGGATGCTGAGCGCGTGCTCGGCTTCGATCACCGACGCGTCGAGCTCGCGCAGCCGCGCGGTGAGCCGGCGCTCGTCGTCGGCGTGGGCGCGGCGCGCGTCTTGGTGGCGCGACAGCCGGCTGCGCAGCTGGTCGATCTCGCGTCCGGCGAGGTGGAGCTTGATGCCGGCGAGCTCGGCGACGAGCCCGTCGTGGCGGCGGGCGGCGTCGGCTTGCCGCTCGAGCGGCCGCAGCTGGCGGCGCACTTCGCGCAGCAGGTCGGAGAGGCGCAAGAGGTTCGCCTCGGTCGACTCGAGCCGGCGCTGCGCCTTCTCGCGGCGCTTGCGGAACTTGAGCACGCCGGCGGCTTCTTCGAGGACGGCGCGCCGGTCTTCGGGGCGCGAGTTCAACACGGCGTCGAGCTGGCCCTGACCGACGATCACGTGCTGTTGGCGGCCGATGCCGCTGTCGGAGAGCAGCTCTTGCACGTCGAGGAGTCGGCACGGCGCGCCGTTGATCGCGTACTCCGACTCGCCGGTGCGGAACAACGTGCGGGTGACGGTCACCTCGGAGAACTCGATCGGCAGCACGCCGGCGGTGTTGTCGATCGTGAGCGACACCTCGGCGCGACCGAGCGCGGGTCGTTCGGAGGTGCCGGCGAAGATGACGTCGTCCATCTTCCCGCCGCGCAACGCCCGCGCGCCTTGCGCGCCGAGCACCCAGGCGACCGCGTCGACGAGGTTCGACTTCCCGGAGCCGTTCGGGCCGACCACGACGGTGACGCCCGGCTCGAACTCGAGCGTCGTCTTGTCGGCGAACGACTTGAAGCCCCGCAGGGTCAACGACTTCAGGAACACGCAGCACCCCTCTCCGCGCGGCGATCGTAGGGGTGGATCCGGGGCTCGCCGCGGACCGTCGGGCCCGCCCCCGCCCACCAGGACCGACGCCTCACCGGACCCGGAACCCGGCGCCGCCGAGCGGGGTCAGCATCTCGGTCTCGACCCCGTCGACCCGGGCGCGGGACGGCCCCTCCCGGCACCACGCGACGACGCGCGCCACCGCGGCCGGCGGTCCTTCGAGCTCGGCCTGCACCCGCCCGTCGCCGAGGTTGCGCACCCACCCCGAGACGCCCACCGCCTCGGCTTCACGCCGACAGCTCTCCCGGAACCACACGCCCTGCACGCGCCCCTGCACGTGCACCCGCACCCGCACGCGTTCCCCGGTCACGCGACGTCTGGGTCAGACCTGGCAGGCGTCGCAGTAGAAGGTGGAGCGGTTGCTGTAGCGGGCTCGCACGATCGGGCGGCGGCAGCGCTGGCACGCCTGCCCCTCGCGGTCGTAGACGGTGTGGTGGTCCTGGAAGGCGCCGGTCTCGCCGAACAGGTCGACGTACTGCTGGTCGCTCAGCGACGAGCCGCGGTACTTCACCGCGTCTTGCAGCGTCTCGACGATCGCGCGGTACAGACGACGGATCTCCTGGTCGGTGAGCTCGTCGCTCATGCGGTCCCAGCGCAACCCGGCCTGGAAGAGGATCTCGTCGCTGTAGATGTTGCCGATCCCGGCCAGGAACTTCTGGTCCATGAGCAAGGTCTTCAGCTTCATCTTCTTCGCGGCGAGCAGCCGACCGAACGAGTCCCACGACATCGGCGCTTCGAGCGGGTCGATCCCGAGGTGCGAGAGCTCTTCGACTTGCTCTTCGAGCGTGTCGTACGGCGCGATGAACATTTCGCCGAACGTGCGCGGGTCGACGAAGCGCAGCTGGCCGCCCTGCGTGAACGTGATCACCACGTGCGTGTGCTTCGCCATCGACGCCCGCGCGGTCTTCGCGCGCAGCAGCTGCCCCGACATCCCGAGGTGGATGATGAGCGCGTTGCCGTCGTCGAGCCGCACGACGATGTACTTGCCGCGCCGATCGACGTGCGTGATCTTGCGGCCGTCGAGGAGCGAGATGAACTCCTTGCGGTTGCGGTGACGGCGCACCGTGCGCGTCCCGGTGACCTCGACCGACTTGATCTTCTTGCCCACGACCTCGCGTTCGAGGTCGCGCTTGATCACCTCGACCTCAGGTAGCTCCGGCATCGTGGCCCCCTCCGGACAGCCGGCTCCAAGCGATCAGCGCGGCGCCTTGTTCGGCTTGCTTCTTCGACCGTCCTTCGCCTTCGCCGTACGGCTCGTCGCCGAGGTACACCGTGGCGTAGAAGTGCTTCGCGTGATCCGGGCCGTCGTCGCGCACGGCGTAGCGCGGCCGGCCGAGCCCGAGCTGCGCGGCGAGCTCTTGGAGGCGCGTCTTCGCGTCGCGCCCGCCTTGCCCGGCGGCGATCTCGGCGATGCGCTCGGCGAGGCAGCGCAGCACGAACTCGCGCGCGGCGGCGTAGCCGGCGTCGAGGTAGACGGCGGCGATCACGGCTTCGACCGCGTCGGCCAGGATCGACTGCTTCTGGCGGCCGCCGGCAGCGTCCTCGCCCTTGCCGAGCAGGAGGTGGTCGCCGAGCCCGAGGTCGACCGCGACCTCGGCGAGCACGCGCGCGTTCACGACCCCGGCGCGCACCTCCGAGAGGTCTCCCTCGGGTAGGTGGGGGAAGTGCTCGTAGACGTAGTGCGTGACGACGAGACCGAGCACCGAGTCGCCGAGGAACTCGAGGCGCTCGTTCGACTCGACCTCGCCGTTCTCACCACACCACGACCGGTGCGCGAGGGCGCGAGCGAGCAACGCGGGGTCGGCGAACTGCACGCCCACCAGGCGTTCGAGCGCGTCGAGGCTCGCGGATGCG
This sequence comes from Acidimicrobiia bacterium, assembly GCA_036277635.1. GTDB lineage: Bacteria > Actinomycetota > Acidimicrobiia > IMCC26256 > PALSA-610 > DASUMP01. The sequence continues at coordinate 2,994 of DASUMP010000248.1, forward strand.
AGGGCGATCACGATGCCGCGTCCGGGGCGAGTCGCGCGAGCACGCATTCGATCGCGTCGCGCACGGTCACGATGTCGTGCAGCTCGTCGTCGTCGAGGTGGAGTCCGATCTCGCGTTCGCCGAGGTCGGCTTCGATCGTCTCGACGAGGTCGAGGAGCGCGTAGTCGTCCATGTCGAGGTCTTCGCGCAGCCGCGCGTCGAGCGTGACGTCGTCGTCGTCGATGGCGAGCAGCTCGGCGAGGCGCTCGCACACGAGGCGCTCGACGTCGTCGGGTCGGAGCGGGCCGGCGTGGCTGTGGGTCTCAGCGGGCACCGGCCACCACCCCTGCGAGCCGGTCGACGACGCCGGCGTCGGCGCAGTCGCGCGCGACGCGCACGGCGTTCACGATCGCCTCGGCGCTCGACGAGCCGTGCGAGATGACGCACACGCCCTTGATGCCGAGGAGCATCGCGCCGCCGGTGTTGTCGGGGAGCATGTCGGCGGCGGCGTCGAGCAGCAACGGCTTGACCGGATCGCCCGCGCCGTCGAGGCGGGGGTCGTCGAGCACGCCGAACACGAGCGCGGCGATGCCGAGGAGCGAGCCTTCGAGCGTCTTCAGCGCGACGTTGCCGGTGAAGCCGTCGGTGACGATGACGTCGGCGCTGACGCGCGACAGGTCGCGCCCTTCGACGTTGCCGGTGAAGCCGGGGACCTCCGCGAGGAGGACGGAGGCGGCCTTGCGCAGCCCGTCGCCCTTGCCGGGTTCCTCGCCGTTCGAGAGCAGCGCCACGGTCGGTTCGTCGACGCCGAGGCGGATGCGCGCGAACTCGCGTCCGAGGTGGGCCCACTGGACGAGCCATTCGGGCTCGGGGTCGACGGTGGCGCCGGCGTCGAGCAGCAGCTGGCGCCGACCGGCGCCCGGGATCGGCACGGGCACCGCGATCGCCGGGCGGGCGACGCCGGGCAATCGGCCGCAGCGCAGCAGGGCCGCCGCCATCGTGGCGCCGGTGTTGCCGGCCCCGACCATCGCCGCGGCGCGCCCGTCGCGCACGGCTTCGGCGCAGCGCACGAGCGACGCGTCCTTCTTCTGGCGCACCGCGCTCGCAGGGTCGTCGGCCATGCCGATGACCTCGGACGCGGCGAGCAGCTCGATGCCCGCCGGCACGTCACCGCCGGGGAGGAGCGGGCGGACGACGTCGGGCGGGCCCGCGAGGAGGATCTCGACGCCGAGCTCGGCCACCGCGCGCACCGCGCCGGCCACGATCTCGCCGGGGGCGCGGTCGCCGCCCATCGCGTCGAGCGCGATCGGGCGCGGGTCTCCGCCTCGGTCGGTCACTCGACCTCGATCACCTGCCGCCCGCGGTACCACCCGCAGTTGCCGCAGACGACGTGGGGCAGGCGCGCGGCCCCGCAGTTCGGGCACGACGACTGGGCGGGGCGAGCGATCGCCATGTTGGCGCTGCGCCGCGACCGGCTCGCCGACCGGCTCGTCTTGCGCTTGGGGACGGGCATCGGAACTCCCTCGGGGTCTGACTAGAGATCGAGCGCCCGCAGCGCCGACCACCGCGGATCGGTGTCGTCGACGGTGCAATCGCAGGCGCGGTCGTTGCGGTCGGTGCCGCACTGGGGGCACAAGCCGGCGCAGTCGGGCCGGCAGAGGGGGACGGTCGGCAGCTCGAGGAGCAGCGCGTCGCGCACGACGGGTTCGAGGTCGATCTCGTCGCCATCGAGCAGGTAGGTCTCGCCGGCGAGCGGATGCGGCTCGAACAGCTCGTCGACGTGCACCTCGCGCTCACCGTCGACGTCGCGCAAGCACCGGCTGCACTCGGCCCGCCACCGGGCTCGCACGGTCCCCCGCACGACGATCCCCTCGGAGACGCGCTCGAGGGTGAGGTCGAGCGCGACGGGCTCGTCGGCGGGCACGCCGGTGACCGGGGTGCCGAGATCGGCGACCGGCTCCCGCAGCTCGACCGAGCGCGACAGCCCGGGCCGACGGACGAGGTCGGCCACCGAGATGCGCAAACCGGACAAGGTGGACATCATGGAGTGGGGACCGAACGGCCCGCGCGCGGGGTGCAGCAGCAGGCAGAGGCGTCCGGTGGACGGTTCATCGTAGCAGGCCAGACGGTCTGCTCCCGGGGCCAGCCGGGCCAGTTCAGCCCTCGTCTTGGTCGAAGAACGCCGGGCCCTCGTCGTCGTCGAGATCGCTCGGGACCAGCTCCGCGTCGACGTGGATCTGGAGCCGCTCGCGTCCCCGCTGGACGGTCTGCATCGTGCGGTCGAGCACCACCTCGAAGGCCGCGAGCTTGCGGTCGACGTAGTCCTCGGCTTCGTGGCGGACCCGGCTGGCGTCGCGTTCGGCGGCCTCGACGATCTCCTCGGCGGCCCGCCGGGCCTCGCGGACGACCTCGGTGCGCTCCACCATCCGCTCGGCGCGCACCCGAGCCGCTTCTTCGATCCGGGCGGCCTCGCGCTCGGCGTGGGCGAGCACCTCGTTGCGCTCCTTGAGGAGCCAGCGCGCCTGGCGGAGCTCTTCGGGGAGCAGCTCGACCGCCTCGTGGAGCAGCGCGTCCATCTCTTCGCGGTTCACCATCACCGACGCCGACAGCGGCATCGCGCGCGCGTTCTCCAGCTGCTCGAGGACGCGCAGCAGCAGCGATCGCGTGTCGCGTTCGTCGCGCTCCAGCTCGTCGAGATCGAGATCGTCGGCGTAGAGGTCGTCGTCGGTCACGGTTGCGCCTCCGGCTCGGGCGGACGGGCGCGCTCGGCGAGGCGCACCGCCACCGACTTCGGGACCATGCTGGCGACGTCGCCGCCGAAGCGCGCGACTTCTTTCACGAGACTCGACGACAGGAACGAGTACTGCGGACTCGTCGACACGAAGAACGTGTCGATGTCGGCAAGGCGCTGGTTCATCTGCGCCATTTGCAGCTCGTAGTCGAAGTCGGAGACCGCACGGAGCCCCTTTACGATCGCGCTCGCACCGTGCTCACGCGCGTAGTCGACGAGCAACCCCTTGAAGAAGTCGATGCGCACGTTGGTGAGGTGCGCGGTGCACTCGTGGAGCATCTCCTGGCGCTCTTCGAGCGTGAACAGCGACTGCGACTTCTGCGGATTGCGGATCACCGCGACGATCACTTCGTCGAAGTGACGCGCTGTGCGCTCGATGATGTCGATGTGCCCGTTGGTCACCGGATCGAACGAACCGGGACAGAGCGCAATGGCCAACGGACGCCTCCTCCGACGCTTCAGCTCGCCGGGGTTCCCGACTGTTCCGGCTCCAGGAAGATCACGAGCGTATCCCCGAAGCGGCGTTCCCACGTGGTTCGCAGACCGGGGACGGGATCGGGCGCACGGCCGTGCTCGACCACGACGGTCGCTCGCGGCGCGATCCACGACGAGGCGGCGAGCCGCGCGAGGACGTCGGCGAGCGCGTCGGCACCGAGGTCGTACGGCGGATCCGCGAACACGAGATCGTAGGGAACGGCGACAGCTCGGAGGTCTCCGAGCAGCGCGCCCACCGCGCGCCGTTGCACGTCGCTGCGGTCGTCGAAGCCGGTCGCGTGCAGGTTCTCGACGATCGCGGTGATCGCGTCGGGGTCACGCTCGACGAACGTCGCGCTCGTCGCCCCGCGCGACAGCGCTTCGATGCCGAGCGCGCCGCTGCCCGCGAAGAGGTCGAGGACCCGGGCGCCCACGAGACGGTCGCGCGCGTCGAGTGCGGAGAACATCGCCTCTTTGACCCGTCCCGACGTCGGGCGCACGCGATCTCCGCGCGGCACGCGCAGGCGGCGACCGCGAGCGATCCCGGCGATCACGTGGAGGCCGCGCGCGGCCACGTCAGCTCTTCATGAGGAAGTCGACTGCGTCGCCGAGGAGGTCCTCGACCTCTTCGCGCAGCTGTCGGTGATGCTCCAGCGCGGGATCGCCGTCGAGCAACGACTCGGCGACCCGGCGCGCGTCGAGCACCACGACCTCGTCGCGCGGGATGCGACCGAGCTTCAGGTCGGAGAACCCCGATTGGCGGTCGCCGAACACCTCACCGGCGCCGCGGATCTCGAGGTCGCGCTCGGCGAGGAGGAACCCGTCGGTCGACGCGGCCATCGCCTCGAGGCGCGCCTCGGCGTCAGGGGTCGTGGGGTCGGCGAAGAGGAAGCACCACGACTCGCCGCCCCCGCGCCCGACGCGCCCGCGCAGCTGGTGCAGCTGCGACAGCCCGAACCGGTCGGCGTCCTCGATGATCATCACCGTGGCACCGGGAACGTCGACACCGACCTCGATGACGGTGGTCGCGACGAGCACGTCGAGCGCGCCGGCGCGGAACGCGGTCATCACCGCCTCCTTCTCGGCCGCCGGCAGCTGGCCGTGCAACAGGCCCAGACGCAGGCCGGCCAGCTCCTCGACCCCGAGGCGCTCGTATTCCGCGGTCACGGCCTTGGCCTCGACCTTGGCCGACCCCTCGACGAGCGGGCACACGACGTACGCCTGCCGCCCTGCTGCGACCTCCGTCCGCAGCGTCGCGTACGCCTCGGCCCGATCGAGCGGGTTCGGCGGGACGACGCGCGTCGTGATCGGCGTGCGACCCGGCGGCATCTCGCGCAGCTCCGACTTGTCGAGGTCGCCGTAGACGAGCATCGCCGCGGTGCGCGGGATCGGCGTCGCGGTCATCACGAGCACGTCGGGGACGGTCTCGACGTCGCCGCGCGTGTCTCCTTTCGCGCGCAGCAACGCGCGTTGCTCGACGCCGAAGCGGTGCTGCTCGTCGATCACGGCGACGCCGAGGCGGGAGAACGCGGCGGCGTCGTACAGGAGCGCGTGGGTGCCGACGACGATGTCGATCTCGCCGCTCGCGAGTCCGGCGGCCAACCGACGCCGATCGGCTGCGCCCGTGCGGTTCGTGAGCAGCTCGACGCGCACCGGACGCTCCGACAGCAACGAGTCGGCTGCGCTCACCGTGAGCCCGTCGAGCAACGCGCGCGCGCTCAGGTGGTGCTGTTCGGCGAGGACCTCCGTCGGCGCCATGAACGCGCCTTGGTACCCGCCCTGCACGGCGACGAGCAGCGCGCTCAGGGCCACCACGGTCTTGCCCGAACCGACGTCGCCCTGCAGCAGGCGATGCATCGGTGCGGCGGCCGCGAGGTCGCGTTCGATCTCCGCGATCGCGCGCCGTTGATCATCGGTCAGCGCGAACGGGAGGCGCGCGTGGAACGAGGGGACCAGCGGGCCGTCGACGACGTGGCGGATGCCGTGCTGCTCCGCTTCGATGCTGCGCTTGCGCGCCACGAGTCCGACCTGCATCCGCAAGAACTCGTCGAAGATCAGCCGCTGGCGGGCGCGGCGGTACTCCTGGGTCGTGTCGGGTCGGTGCACCCCTACGTACGACTCGTGCCGACCGGCGAGGTCGTGCTCGTCGAGCACCGCGTCGGGCACGGGATCGGCGAGTCGCCGCGCCTCGCAGCGGCGCAACGCCTCGGTGACGAGGCGACGCAACTGCCAGGTGAACACCTCGGCCTTGCCGGACTGCGGGTAGATCGGGACGACGACGCCGGTCCGTTCCTCGCCTTCACCGGCGCGACCGAGCACGTCGACGACCGGGTTCGTCATCTGCCGCTTGCCGCGGTACACCTCGAGCCGCCCGAACAGTGCGACTTCGGTCCCCGGCGCGAGCTGCCGCTCGCGCCACGCCTGGTTGAAGAACGTGCACGCGAGCCGCGACGCGCCGTCGGTGACGACGACCTCGACCAGCGCCTTCCCGGTGCGGGTGCGCCGCCCCGTGGCGCGCTCGACCTCGCCAACCACCGTCGATTCCTCACCGACGACCAGCTCGGCGATCGGGACTCGCTTCGTGCGGTCGACGTAGCGACGCGGATAGTGCTGGAGCAGATCGAGGACCGACCGGATGTCCATGTCGGCGAGCCGGGCTTCCAGCGTGGTGCCGACGCCCGCGAGGTCGCGCACTGGCCGCGACGCGAGCTCGCGCAACGTGATGCCGGTCGCGGTCATCGAGCGGCGGTCACTCCACGCCGAGCAGGTAGGGATAGAGCGGCTGGCCGCCCTCGTGGAACTCGACCTCGACGTGCGGGTACGCGAGCTCGACGAGCTCGCGGAGCCGTGCGGTCTCCCCCGCCGGCGCGTCGGCGCCCACGAGGACCGTCACGATCTCCGTGTCGTCGTCGACGAGACGGTCGAGGAGCGCGCGCGCCGCGTCGACCGGAGAAGACACCGACGCCCAGATCCCGGAGCCGTCGAGCGCGATCCAGTCGCCCTCCCGGATCGGCCCGCACTCCGCCGACGAGTCACGCACGGCCCTCGTGACCTCGCCGGTGCGGACGCGCTGCACCGCGGCGAGCATCCCCTCGAGGTTGGTGGCCAGCGGAGCGTTCGGGTCGTAGGCCACGAGCGCCGACAAGCCTTCGACGACCGACGTGGTGGGGACGACCTCCACGTCGCGCGTCGACAGGGCATCGACCTGGCGCGCCACCGGGACGATGTTCTTGTTGTTGGGGAGCACGATCACGTGCTGCGAGCTGCACCCTTCGACCGCTTCGAGGATCTGCGCGGTCGACGGGTTCATCGACTGCCCGCCGGCGATCACCGCGTGCACACCCAAACTCGCGAACATGCGGCGGACGCCGTCGCCGACTGCGACCGCGACCACGGCGGTGGCGACGGGCTCGGCCGACGCGCGGATCTCCGCGGGCGTGCTCGCTGCGGCCGAGACCCAGTCGTGCTCGCCGCCGGGCGCGTGCGGGTGCAGCTCGTGCACCTGGTCGAAGAGATCGGTGACGCGGACGTTGCGCGGTCGACCCGCGTCGATGCCCGCCTCGACCGCAGCGCCGATGTCGTTGGTGTGGACGTGGCAGTTCCACAACCCGTCGCCGCCGACGACCACGATCGAGTCACCGATCGACGCCCACGTGTCGCGGAACGCGGGGATGGTGTGATCGTCGGCTTCGAGCAGGTACATCACCTCGTACCGCAGGTCGGCGACGTCGTCGCCGCGCAGGTGCGCCTCGATGATCGCCGGCGTCATCACCTCGTCGGGCTCGGGGATCGGACGACCCGTCACGACCTCCGCGAACGCGGCGAGCAGCAGTGTGAAGCCCTTGCCGCCCGCGTCGACGACCCCGGCCTCCCGCAGCACGGGGAGGAGCTCGGGCGTGCGGGCGACGGAGGCGTCGGCGGCAGCGGACGCGGCGTCGATCATCGCCGCGAGGCCGTGCTCGGCGGCGGCGACCGCGGCGGCCGCCGTCTCGCGCACGACCGTGAGGATCGTGCCCTCGACCGGGCGCATGACCGCCTCGTAGGCGGCGTCGGACGCACGCTGCAGCGCGGACGCGAGCTCAGGAGCGCCGTGCTCGTCGCGCCCGCGGAACTCGTCGGCGAGGCCGCGCAGGATCTGCGAGAGGATGACCCCCGAGTTGCCCCGCGCGCCCATGAGGGAGCCGTGCGAGATGGCGCGGCACACCTCGTCCATCGTCTCGGCGGTGTCGAGCTCGTGGCTGACCGACTCGAGGGTGAGCGCCATGTTGGTGCCGGTGTCGCCGTCGGGGACCGGGTACACGTTGAGACGGTTCAGCTCCTGTTGGTGGAGCCGCAGCGCGTCGCGGAACCGGAGGACGACTCGGCGCAGGTCGGAGGCCCGGAGCTGCGACAGTGCCGGCACGGGACCGAGACTATCCCGCTGCTATCCTTTCCCGGTTCTCGACCTGACCTGCAGAGAGGTTCCGCGCCATGGCGGCGGTCTGTGACGTGTGCGGCAAGAAGCCGAACTTCGGGATGCGACTCAGCCACTCGCATCGCCGCACCAAGCGACGGTGGAACCCCAACGTGCAGCGCGTGCGCGCGCTCGTGAACGGCGCTCCCCGCCGGATCCACGTGTGCACCTCGTGCATCAAGGCCGGCAAGGTCGTCAAGCCCTGATGCAGGGCGTCGTGAAGATGTACGACCCCCTCACGAGCGAGGGTGTGATCGTCGCCGACACCGACCGCTCCGAGCACGTGCTCGCACCCGGCGCGCTCGACGGCTCGCTGTTCCGGATGCTGCGCCAGGGCCAGCGCGTGGTCTTCGACACCGATCCCACCGGCGCGGCGGTGCGCGTCCGCACCGGCGCCGAGCCCGACATGGGACTGCCGACCGCCGAGGTCTGAGCGGTCGAGAAACGCCGAGAATCCGTCGGGTTGACGCGACCGGCGAGGGCGTCGATGCGCAATAGGTGAGACCTTGGGCGCGCGTCTCCGCGTGCATCGTGGGCATGCTCGCCGGCGCCGCCGGAACGGTCATGCTCGCCGAACCCGTCGTGTGGGTCGCGTCGGCGGCGTCGGGCGCGCTGGCCACCATCGCCGGCCTCGAGATCGGTCGGCGTGTGCCGCCGACGACCGCGAGCGCGACAGTCCCGCGCCCCGACGAGCTGCTCCCCACCGCCTCGACGCCGCGACGCCCGATCGCGCCGCCGACCGACCCGTCGGAGCGGAGATGGGCCGTGCACCGGCGCCGCCTCGCGGCCGAGCTCGAGACCGCGGTCGGCTCGGGGGCGCTGCGGCTCGCGTTCCAGCCCGTCGTGGCGCTCCGGTCGTGCGAGGTCGTGGCGTTCGAAGCCGCGTTCCACTGGCAGCGCGCCGACGGGCACGTCGCGCTCCCCGACGAGCTGACCGCGATCGCCCACGAGACCGGTCTCATCGTCCCCATGGGTCGCTGGCTGATCGAGGAGGCGTGCCGGCAGCTCGCGCGATGGAACGACTCGGTGCCGGACCGAGCTCCGCTCACGGTCGCGGTGCCGGTGTCGACCCGCCTGGTGATGACCCCGGACCTCGGCCGTCACGTGGGCGACGTCGTAGAGCGCCGCGGGATCGATCCCGAGTGCCTGTTGCTCCAGATCACCGAGACGGCGTTCACCGAGCACGGATCGACGTTCGCGCAGCTCGAGGCGGTCCGCCGGATCGGCGTGCGGGTGGCGATCGACGGTTACGGGACCGGCGCGGCGACGTTGACCCACCTGGCGTCGCTGCCGATCGACGCGCTCAAGATCGACCGGGGGTTCGTGGCCGATCTCGGGGTGCTGACCAATGACACGACCGTGATCAGCGCGTTCGTGACGCTCGGCCACGCGTTGGGTCTCGACGTGATCGCCGAAGGCGTGGACACCGACGCGCAGCTGGCGATGCTCCAGACGCTCGGATGCGACCTCGCGCAGGGCAACTACTTCGCGCGTCCGATGAGCGCCACGCGCGCCGCCGGCATCGTGCGCGACCGGACGATGCACATGCCCGGCGTGTGAACCGCCGCGTCGCGCCCGGCTCAGGCGTGACGCGCGTCAGCCCGAGAGCCGCTTCTCGAGGTCGCGCAGCTCGTCGCGCAGCTCGCCGGGCAAGCGATCGCCGAATTGCACGTAGTGCTCTTCGATGAGCGGCACCTCGGCGCGCCATGCCTCGACGTCGACATCCAGCAGCACGTCGAGGTCGGCGGGCGCGACGTCGAGGCCATCGGTGTCGAGCGCGCCGGCGGCGGGGACCCGCCCGATCGGAGTGTCGACCGCGGCCGCCGTGCCGGCACAGCGCGCGGCGATCCACGCGAGCACCCGGCTGTTCTCGCCGAACCCGGGCCACAGGAAGCGCCCGTCGGCGTCGCGCCGGAACCAGTTCACGTAGAACAGCTTCGGCAGCGAGTCGCCACCCCGTTCGCCGATCGCGAGCCAGTGCGCGAAGTAGTCACCCATGTGGTAGCCGCAGAACGGCAGCATCGCGAACGGGTCGCGCCGCAAGTTGCCCACCGCGCCGGCGGCGGCCGCGGTGGTCTCCGACGCCATGATCGAGCCGAGGAACACCCCGTGCTGCCAGTCGAACGCTTCGGTCACGAGCGGGACCGTGCCCGCGCGACGACCGCCGAAGAGGATCGCGGAGATCGGCACGCCGTCGGGGTCCTGCCACTCGGGCGCGACGCACGGGACCTGCGACAGCGGCGTGGTGAAACGGCTGTTCGGATGCGCGGCGGGGCGGTCGGCCGCGGGCGTCCATTCGTCGCCGCGCCAGTCGACCGCGTGCGCGGGGGGCGCCTTCGTGAGCCCTTCCCACCACACGTCGAGGTCATCGGTGAGTGCGGTGTTGGTGAAGATCGAGTTGCGCATCGTCGCCGCGACCGCGTTCGCGTTGGTCTCCTCGCCGGTGCCGGGCGCGACACCGAACATGCCGAACTCCGGGTTGATCGCGTAGAGGCGCCCGTCGGTGCCGAACTTCATCCACGCGATGTCGTCGCCGATCGTCTCGGCCGTCCAGCCGGGCAGCGTCGGGACGAGCATCGCGAGGTTCGTCTTGCCGCACGCCGAGGGGAACGCCGCGGCGACGTAGCGCGACGAGCCGGTCGGGTCGGTCAGCTTCAAGATGAGCATGTGCTCGGCCAACCAACCCTCGTCGCGGGCCATCGTCGACGCGATGCGGAGCGCGAAGCACTTCTTGCCGAGGAGCGCGTTGCCGCCGTAGCCCGATCCGTACGACCAGATCTCGCGCGTCTCGGGGAAGTGCACGATGTACTTGTTCTCGGCGTCGCACGGCCACGGCACGTCGGCCTGGCCGGGCTCGAGCGGCGCGCCGATCGAGTGCACGCACGGCACGAACTCGCCGTCGTCGCCGAGGACCTCGAGCGCGCCCGCGCCCATGCGAGTCATGATCCGCATGCTGACGGCCACGTACGCGCTGTCGGTGAGCTCGACGCCGATGTGCGCGATGTGCGAGCCGAGCGGTCCCATGGAGAACGGGATCACGTACATCGTGCGCCCGCGCATGCACCCCCGGTACAGCGCGAGCATCTCGGCGCGCATCGTCGCCGGGTCGGCCCAGTTGTTGGTGGGTCCGGCGTCGGCTTCGTTCTCGGAACAGATGAACGTGCGGTCTTCGACGCGCGCGACGTCGCCGGGGTCACTCCGCGCGTAGAACGAGTTGGGGCGCTTCGCGTCGTTGACTCGCGTGAACGTGCCGCTCTCGACGAGGCCAGCGCACAGGGCGTCGTACTCGGCCTCCGAACCGTCGCACCAGTGCACGCGGTCGGGCTGGCAGATCGCTGCCCACTCGTCGACCCAGGCGCGGAGCCGGGCGTGGGTCGTGGGCGGAGCACTCGTCGGATCGGTCATGGCGGCCTCGTGCACGTCCTTCATCCGGCCGGACTCCGGCGTCGCGGAAGAGGAGCAGTCTAGGACCGGGTCCGCCGGCCGATCACACCGGGCGGGCCGGACCGAGCGCGCCTACCATCCCGCGCGTCGCGACGCGGAGGTCGACGAATGACGGTGAGTGCGTACATCCTCATCCAGACCGAGGTCGGCAAGGCGTCGGCGGTCGTCGAGAAGGTGCGGACGCTCCAGGGCGTCGCGCAAGCCGACGACGTGACGGGGCCCTACGACGTGATCGTGCGGGCCGAGGCGTCGTCGATCGACGAGCTCGGCCGCATGGTCGTGTCGCAGATCCAGCTCGTCGACGGGATCACGCGCACCCTCACGTGTCCCGTCGTGAACCTCTGATCACCTGAGGTTCGCCGCGGTCACGACCGCTGTCGGCCGGCCCGTGCCGCGCGCCGCGCGTGGCGTTGCTGCGCGAGCGCGATGAGCCGGTCGAGGAGCGCCGAGTAGGGCACGCCCGAGACCTCCCACAGGCGCGGGTACATCGAGATCGGCGTGAAACCCGGGATCGTGTTGAGCTCGTTCACGAGGAACCCACGCCGTCCCTGCTCGAAGAAGAAGTCGACGCGCGCCATCGCCTCGCACCGGCACGCTTCGAACGCGCGCGCGGCCAGCGCGCGAACGTTCGCCGTGTCGTCGGCGTCGAGTGGCGCGGGCGCGAGCAGCTGCGCGCGTCCGTCTTCGTACTTGTCGGCGTAGTCGTAGAAGTCGGCGCCGGGGACGATCTCACCGGGCAACGACGTCTCGGGGGGGTCGTCACCGAGCACCGCAACTTCGATCTCGCGACCGACGACCGCTTCTTCGGCCAGCACCCACTCGTCGAACTCGAGCGCGAGGTGCGATGCGCGCACGAGCGACTCGCGATCGTCGGCCTTCGACACGCCGATCGAGGAGCCCATGTTGGCGGGCTTCACGAAGCACGGGTACCCGAACGTGCGCTCGACGTCGTCGGCGAGTCGCGCGGGATCGTGCCCGTCGCGCAGCGTGTGGAACGACGGCGTCGGGAGTCCGCACGCGGCGAATGCCCGCTTCATCATGATCTTGTCCATGCCGACGGCGGAGCCGAGCACGCCGGAACCGACATACGGCAGGCCGGCGAGCTCGAGCAACCCCTGCACGGTGCCGTCTTCGCCGTAGGGGCCGTGCAGGAGCGGGAACACCACGTCGACGTCGAGCGGGTGCGCGATCGTGCCGTCGGCCGCACGGCGCCGCAGCTCGGGGCGCACGGGATCGGTGGGGGCGACCACGGGGTCGCCCTCGACCGCGAACGCGCCCGGGAGCGCGTCGGCGCCCGCTGCGATCGCCCGTTGCGCGTCGCCCGCGAGCAGCCACTCGCCGTCGGTCGTGATGGCCACCGGCACGACCTCGTACTTCATCGGGTCGAGCGCGGCCGCGACGGCGACGGCGGTGACGCACGACACGTCGTGCTCGGCCGAACGGCCGCCGTAGAGCACGAGCACTCGGAGCCGACGATCGCCCATCACATCACCTGCAGCACGGCGCGGATCCCCACGCCCATGAGGAAGAGTCCCACGAGTCCGTACAGCAACTCCAGGCGCCCGCGCATCTGCGCCCGGTACGAGTACGCGAGACCGACGGTCACGAACGCGACGAAGCCGTAGAACATGTGGAAGCGCGCGACGGTGTAGCGATCGTCGGAGACGAGCACCACGCCCACGAGCACCTGCAGCATGAGCGTCGCCTCGGCCACGATCGTGGCGATCCAGACGCTCCGTCCCCGGATCGACGCGAAGCGCCACGCACCGAGCGCGATGACACCTGCGATCGCGTTCGCGACGATCGCGACGTAGCCCCAGACCTCGTGGAAGTCGCGCAACGCGCTGATGACGGGCCCCCGGTCCTCGACTCAGAGCGCCGAGTCGTCGGCACTCGCGGCGAAGGATGTGTCGCCCCCGCGGAGCTGGTTCTTCAGGACCTTGCCGGCCGGGTTGCGGGGCAGCGGTTCGTCGCGCAGCTCGACGTGCGCGGGCACCTTGAAGTCGGCGAGGTGGAGCGCGCAGAAGGCTTGGATGTCGGCCGCGGTGGTCGACGCACCCGGACGCAGCTGCACCACCGCCTTGACCTCTTCGCCGAGCACCCGGTGCGGCACGCCCACCACCGCGGCGTCGATCACGTCGGGGTGGTCGAACAGCACGTGTTCGACTTCGACGCTGTACACGTTCTCGCCGGCACGGATGATCATGTCCTTCGCCCGGTCGACGAGGTAGAGGAACCCCTCCTCGTCGAGGTAGCCGATGTCGCCCGTGTGGAACCACCCGTCGGTGAGCACCTCCGCGTTCACGTCGGGGCGGCGCCAGTAGCCGTGCGCCATCACGGTGGGTCCCTTGATCCAGACTTCGCCGCGCTGACCCGTGGGCGCGTCCGCGCCGTCGACCTCGACCACCCGCACCTCGACGGTGGGTGCGGCGCGTCCGACCGATCCGGGGTGGGCGAAGTAGTCCTCGCCGGCGACCGCGGTCGCGACCGACGCGGTCTCGGTGAGTCCGTACGCGGTCGACAACGTCTTGCGCAGGTTCGGGAACACCTGCTCGATGCGCTCGACCAGCTCGGGCGCCGCGGGCGCGCCGCCGTAGCTCGCGCGCTTCACCGACGAGAGGTCGTACCGATCGAGGTTCGGCGATTCCACGATGCGCCACATGATCGTCGGGACGCCGCCGATCGACGTGACCCGTTCGCCCTCGATGACCGCCATCGCGTTGTCGGGGTCGAAGCGACCCGGCGGCATCAGCACGAGCTTCGCGCCGGTCGCGTACGCGAGCGCCATCGTCGCGAGACAGCCGGTGACGTGGAACAGGGGCACGACGAGCAGCGACGCCGACTGCAGGTTGGCCTCGGCCTCGGGCGGCGGCGTGCCCCGCATCGCCTGCGCGACCCCCATGACGATGATGTTCTGCAGGTTCGCGATCACCTGCCGGTGTGTGACCGTCGCGCCCTTGGGCTGCCCGGTGGTCCCCGACGTGTAGAGGATCGCCACGACGTCGTCTTCGTCGATGTCGACGGCGGGGAGCGCTCCCGGGTCGTCGGTGTCGAGGAGCGCGGCGAAGTCGTGGACGAGACCTGGGTGGGGAGCGGGCGTGTCGTCGGGTGCGTCGGGACCGCCGATCACGAACACATCGCGCAGCTCGCGCAGCTCGGCGAGCCGATCCTCGACGACGGCGAGGCGCCGACGGTCGGCGACGAGCACCTTGGCGCCGGAGTCCTGCAGACCGAACTCGAGCTCTTCGGTCTTCCACCACGCGTTCAGCGGCACGACGACGGCGCCGAGCACCGCACACGCCCAGAAGGTGATCACCCACTCCGGGTTGTTCGCGGAGATCAGCGCGACGCGGTCGCCGCGCGCGACGCCCCGGCTCGCGAGCCCGGCCGCGACGCGCCGCACGAGCGCGTCGTGTTCGCCGTAGGTGAACCGGACGTCGCCCTGGACCACCCAATCGACCGCGGCGCGCGCGGCGCTCTGCTCGACGAGCTCGCGCAACGAGCGCATCCGCTTCGCGTACACCTGGGTGGGGACGCCGAGCACGTCGTCGACGACGATCTCGAAGGGACCACCCGGCCCGGTCAGCTGCGCGAGGACGGGATCGGCGGCGACGTCGGTCACGACGCCTCCTCGCGCTGCACGACGTCGAAGGACCAGAGCGCGCTCTCCGAGCTCACGGGACCGCGTTCGTTGTGCGCCCGGTGACCGTGTCCGAACGCGGCGCTCTGGACCCACGCGTCGAAGTCGGCGGCCGAACGCCATCGCGTGTACACGAGGAACACGTCGCGATCGTCGGACGGACGCAGCAGCTCGAACGCCTCGAACCCGGGCATCTTCCCCACTTCACCGGCGCGCGCCGCGAACCTCTCGACGAGCTCGTCGGCGCGTTCGGGCGGGACGGTGATCGCGTTGATGCGCACGACACTCATGCGGGCAGTCCTCTCGTGGTGTGTGTCGGTGGCCGGACCCGACGGGCTCAGTCGTGCTCCGGTCGGGAACGCAGGAACCGCTCGATCTCCGAGACGAGCTCTTCACCCGACGGCGCCTCGGCGCGCTCCTCGTCGAGCCGGTCGACGACCGCGGCGACGTCGGGCCGCTCGTGCAGGCCTTCCTCCACCTTCGCCGTGTACACGTCGCAGCGCGCGTCGAGCGGGGCGAGGTCGAGGTCGAACCCGAAGAGCTCGACGAGACGGGCGAGCACGGCACGCACCGCGGGCGGCGAGGGCGAACCGCTCACGTACTGCGGCACCTGCGCCCACAGGCCGACGGTCGGGATCCCGGCGGCGCCGAGCGTGTGCTGCACGATCGTCTGGAGCCCCGTCGGACCCGCGTAGTCGGTGCGCAGCGGCCCGGACTCCTGCGCGAGCGCGCGACTGGTGGCCGTCGCGAGCACCGGGACGGGGTGGCGGTGCGTGGTGAAGCCGGGCATGCCTGCGATCGTCACCGCTTCGCGCACGCCGAGACGCTGGGCGACGTCGACGAAGGCACCTGCGACCGCGGGCCACCGCAACGACGCTTCGGGACCCGACGCGAGCACGATGTCACGACGTGCGGTGCCGGCTTCGAGCTCGATCGTCGGCCAGGTGATGACGCGGAGCCCACCGTCGACGAACCGCGCCGTCGGGCGCGTCTGCTGGAGGTCGCAGACGTCGGTGAGGTCGATGCGGGCGAACGGCTGCGCGTGCGCCATCTGCACCCGGAGCTCGTCGATGGAGCCCGCACCCGCGTGGCCGGCGTCGACCCAGCCGTGCAGGGCGATGACGAGGACGGGGTCGCGCAGCTCGGGCCAGCGATCCACTTCGAGCATCCGTGCAGCGTACGGCACGCCGCGGCCGTGACGACCTAGGGTCCGCGGTCGTGCGACTCCGGATCTTCACCGAACCACAACAGGGCGCGACCTACGACCAGCTGCGCGCGGTCGCCGTGCTGAGCGAGGAGCTCGGGTTCGACGCGTTCTTCCGCTCCGACCACTACCAGCGCATCGGGGAGGGCGACCCCGGACCGGGCTCGACCGACGCGTGGGTCACGCTGGCCGCACTCGCCCGCGACACCACCGCGATCCGGCTCGGCACCCTCGTGACGCCGGTGACGTTCCGGCTCCCCGGGCCGCTCGCGATCGCGGTGGCACAGGTCGACGAGATGAGCGGCGGCCGGGTCGAGGTCGGGCTCGGTGCCGGCTGGTACGACCAGGAGCACGCGGCGTACGGCATCCCGTTCCCGGCCACCCGCGAGCGCTTCGAACGCCTCGAGGAGCAGCTCGCGATCCTCACCGGTCTGTGGTCGACGCCGCCCGGCGCCACGTTCTCGCACGCGGGCGCGCACTACACGCTCGCCGACTCCCCCGCCTTGCCGAAGCCCACCCAGCGGCCGCACCCGCCGATCGTCCTCGGCGGCTACGGCACGCGGCGGACGCCGCGCCTCGCGGCGCAGTACGCCGCCGAGTTCAACCTCCCGTTCCCTCCCGTCTCGTACTTCGCCGAGGGCTGCGACCACGTGCGGCGCGCGTGCGAGGACATCGGGCGCGACCCCGACTCGATGCGCTACACCGCCGCGCTGGTCGTGTGCTGTGGCGCGACCGACGACGAGTTCCGGCGCCGCGCCGCCGCGATCGGCCAGGACCCCCAGCACCTGCGCGACAACGCGGCGGGCGGACTCCCCGGTGAAGTCGTCGAGCGGGTGCGCGAGTTCGCGGAGGCCGGCGCGGAGACCGTCTACCTCCAGGTCCTCGACCTCGACGACCTGGATCACCTGCGACTGATCGCCGCCGAGGTCGCGCCGCACGTCGGCTGAGCGACACCCAGGGAGTCTTGCCATGACGGTGCGCTTCGGTGTGCACACCGGACTGCAGAACACCGACATCGCCGAGCTGCGCGCGCTCTGGGCTCGTATCGAAGACCTCGGGTTCGACTGGATCTCGATCTGGGACCACTTCTACGCGGCCGACGCGTCGGGCAACCCGCACTGCCTCGAAGCGGTGACGGCCCACGCCGCGCTCGCGGCGAGCACCCGCCGCGTCCGCTGCGGCTCGCTCGTGTACTCGGCGGGGTTCCGCCACCCGGCGGTGCTCGCGAACGCGATGGCCACGCTCGACCAGCTCGCCGAAGGTCGCGTCGTCCTCGGACTCGGTGGGGGCTGGCTGCGCGCCGAGCACGACGCCTACGGCATTCCCTACGGCACCGCCGGTGATCGCCTCCGCCGACTCGACGAGTGCATCCAGTGCGTGCGCGGCCTGCTCACCGCGGAGTCCACGACGTTCACCGGCGAGTTCTTCACGCTGCGCGACGCGCGCTGCGAACCGAAGCCCGTGCAGGAACGACTGCCGATCTGGATCGGTGGTGGCGGCGAGCGGGTGACGCTGCGCATCGCCGCGCAACACGCCGACGGGTGGAACGTGCCGTTCCTCTCGCCGTCGGATTGGGCCCACAAGTCGCGCGTGCTCTCCGAGCACTGCGAGCGGCTCGGTCGCGACCCGGCCGAGGTCACGCGATCGGTCAACGTCGGCATGGCGTTCACCGAACCCGAGCTGCAGCAGCAGTTCGGTCGTCTGAGCGACGCGGTCCGACCGAGCGTCCTCACCGGCACCACCGCGCAGATGACCGACCATCTCGGCGCGTACATCGCCGCTGGCGCGCAGTGGATCAACGTCGCGATGCGCGCGCCGTTCGATCACGAGGGTCTCGAGCGCCTGGCCGCCGACGTGTTACCCGCGGTGCAGTGAGCGCGTTCGACGGAGAGCTTCGCTTCGACGGGCTCACGCGCGAGTGGGTCAACATCGTCGGCCAACGCCAAGACCGTCCGAACCTGCCCACGAGCGGGTGTCCGTTCTGCGTCGGCGGCATCGAAGCGCCCGCCGCGTACGACGTGCACTGGTTCGAGAACCGTTG
Organism: Acidimicrobiia bacterium; assembly: GCA_036277635.1. Lineage (GTDB taxonomy): Bacteria > Actinomycetota > Acidimicrobiia > IMCC26256 > PALSA-610 > DASUMP01. Next base: position 21,020 of record DASUMP010000248.1, read on the forward strand.
GCCCGCGCTCGCGCCCGGTGCGCCGATCGACGTCACCGCAGCCGAAGCGACGGGGACCACCACCCTGCCCGCGATCGGCGCCGCCGAGGTCGTGCTCTTCTCGCCCGACCACGACCAGTCGCTCGGCACCCTCGACCCGACCGCGATCCGCCGGGTCGTCGATCTGTGGGCGGCGCGCACCGATGCACTGCTCGCGCGGCCAGAGGTCGAGTACGTGCTCGTGTTCGAGAACCGTGGTCGCGACGTGGGCGCGACCATCGATCATCCGCACGGGCAGATCTACGCGTATCCGTTCGTGCCGCCCGTGCCCCGCCTCGAGGGCGCGGTCGCGCGCGCTCACGGCTGCCCGGTGTGCGACGAGGTGCGTCGGGAAGCCGCCGACGGCCGCCGCGTCGTCGCCGAGAACCGACAGTGGCTCGCGTACGTGCCGTTCGCGTCGCAGTACTCCTACGGCGTGCGGCTCGCGGCCCGGACCCACCTCGGTCGTCTCGCCGACCTCGACGACCCCGGGCGCGACGCGTTCGCCGAGATCCTGCGCGACGTCCTCTCCCGCTACGACCGACTGTGGCGTGACGCGCCGAACGCGAGTCCCGTGTTCCCGTACCTGATGTGGATCCACCAAGCACCGCGCTCCGACGCCGACGACCACCACCTGCACGTGCACTTCGCGCCCCCGCAGCGCGCCCCGGGCGTCGCGCGCTACGTCGCGTCGGGCGAGCTCGGCAGCGGCACGTTCTCGAACCCGGTCGTCCCCGAGGTCGCGGCCGGGGCGTTGCGCGACGCGTGATGCGGCCCGACCACGACCCACGCCGCGCGGCGATCCGCGCGGCGATCGGCGCGGGACCGGTGCGGTTCCACCGTGCACCCGGTCGCGTGAACCTGCTCGGCGGTCACGTCGACTACCACGAAGGTTGGGTCGTGGCGATGGCGATCGACCACGACGTGCTCGTCGGCGCGCGAGTGCGCACCGACGGGCGGGTCGTCGTCCGGTCGCTCGATCTTCCTGGCACCGTCGACGTCGCGGCCGACGGGACCGACGAGCCGTCGACCGTCACCCCCGCGTGGGGACGGCTGGTCGGCGGCGTCGTGCGCGAGCTCGCACGGCAGGGCCGACCCGCCGTGGGGCTCGACGCGGTCGTGGCCACGAACCTCGCGATCGGCGGCGGGCTGTCGTCGAGCGCGGCGTTCGAAGTGGCGACCGCGCTCGCGCTCGGCGACGTCGCCGGGAACCCGGTACCGATCACCGACCTCGCCCTCGCGCTGCAGCGCGCCGAGCGCACGGCGACCGGCGTGCCGTGTGGCGTCCAGGACCAGCTCGTGTCGCTCGGCGGCGTCGCGGGGCACGCGCTGCTCGTGGATTGCCGGACGCTCGTCGCCACGCCGGTGCCGATCCCGGAGTCGGCCGCGGTCCTCGTGGTGCACTCGGGCGTGCCGCGAGCGTTGGCCGGGAGTCCCTGGGCGCAGCGGCGCGCCGAGAGCGAAGCCGTCGCCGCTCGTCTCGGCCTCCCGGTGCTGCGCGACGCGACACCGGCGCAGGTCGAGAGTGATCCGCGCGGTCGTCACGTCGTCGCGGAGATGCGCCGCGCGCGCGAGTTCGCCGACGCGCTCGGTCGCGGCGCGCTGCGCGACGCGGGCGCGTTGATGCTCGCGAGCCATCGATCGCTGCGCGACGACATGGAGGTCTCGATCCCCGAGCTCGACACCCTCGTCGAGCTGTTCGTCGACGCCGGCGCGTTCGGCGCCCGCCTGACGGGCGGCGGATTCGGTGGCTGCGTCGTGGCGCTCGCGCCACGCGACGACGCCACGGGTATCGCGAACGACGTCACCCGCGAGTACGGCGCTCGCACCGGCCGCCACGCAACGTCGTGGGCGATGGACGCGGCCGCCGGCGCCGGACTCGAGGGCCCGGCCGGCGACGGCTGACGACGGCTGACTACGGAGCGCCGGTGGCCGTCGACTGGTTGCTCGCGGCGCCCGCACCCACCACGGTGACGGCCCGGACCTCGTAGGTGCACGAGACGCTCGCGCCGCATGCGGGATCGGTGAACGCAGCCGTCGTCGACCCGGTCGTCGTCCACGCACCGAAGTTCGTGCCGCCATCGGTCGAGACGCGGTACTCGTAGGTCGTGATCGGCTGACCACCCGTCGACGCGGGCGCGGTCCACGTGAGATCGACCGATCCCGTGGTCGATCCCGTCACCGCCACGAGAGTGGTCGGCGCACCGGGCACGTCGGCACCCGACGCCGTCGCCTGACCGCTCGCCGCACCGTTGCCCACCACCGTGACCGCGCGCACCTCGTACGTGCACGACACGCCCGCACCACACCCGGTGTCGACGAACGCCGTGCTCGTCGAACCCGTCGTCGTCCACGCACCGAAGTTCGTGCCGCCATCGGTCGAACGGCGGAACTCGTACGTCGTGATCGGCTGACCACCGGTCGACGCCGGCGCGCCCCAGCTGAGGTCGACCTCGCCCAACACGTCGCCCGTCACCGCGGCGAGACCGGTCGGAGCGCCCGCGACGTTCGCACCCGACGCTGTCGCCTGGCCGCTCCCCGCACCCTCGCTCACTGCGGAGACCGCACGCACCTCGTACGTGCACGACGTCCCGGCACCACAGCCGACGTCGGTGAAGGCGGTGAGGGCGGAACCGGTGCTGGTCCACAGACCGAACGACGAACCACCGTCGGTGGAACGCCGGTAGTCGTAGTCGACGACCGGGACGCCGCCGGCGGGCGCGGTCCACGAGAGGTCGACCTCACCCAACGCATCGCCGGTCGCGGCCGCGAGACCCGTCGGCGTGCCGGGCAGGTCGCCGCCGAGCGCGCTCGCTTGGCCGCTGGCCGCGCCGGCGCCGAGCGCCGTGACCGCGCGCACCTCGTAGGTGCACGAGACACTCGCGCCGCACCCGGTGTCGACGAACGCCGTGCTCGTCGAACCCGTCGTCGTCCACGCACCGAAGTTCGTGCCGCCGTCGGTCGAGCGGCGGAACTCATAGCTCGTGATCGGTGATCCGCCGGTGGACGCAGGCGCAGTCCACGCGAGGTCGACGGCGCCGAGCGAGGAGCCCGACGTCGCGCCGAGTGCGCTCGGAGCGCCTGGCACGTCGCCGCCGAGCGCAGTGGCCTGGCCGCTCGCGGCTCCGGTGCCGATCACGGTCGCGGCGCGGACCTCGTACGTGCACGACACGCTCGCGCCGCACCCGGTGTCGACGAACGCTGCGCTCGTCGAACCCGTCGCCGTCCACGCACCGAAGTTCGTGCCGCCGTCGGTAGAACGCCGGAACTCGTATCCGGTGATCGGCTGACCACCGGTGGATGCGGGCGCGGTCCACGAGAGGTTCACGGCGCCCGACGACGCGCCGGGCGCGGCGGCGAGGCCGCTCGGCGCGCCCGGGACGTCGGCGCCGAGCGCGGTGGCGGGCGCGCTCGCGTCGCTCGGACCGGCGCTCGTGACCGCTCGCACCTGGTAGAGGCACGACGTGGCCGCGCCGCACGCAGCGTCGGTCGCAGCGGTCGCGGTGGAGGCCGTGCTGATCCACGCGGAGAAGATCGTGCCGCCGTCGGTGGAACGGCGGAACTCGTAGTCGGTGATCGGCTGACCGCCCGTCGAGGCCGGCGCCGTCCACGTGAGGTCGACGGCACCGAGGGTGGTGCCGGCTGTCGCGACGAGCGCGGTCGGCGCGCCAGCGAGGTCGTCGTCGACGATCGTCACCGTGCCGGTCGGATCCGCGCTCAGCAGCGTGGGCCCGGTGACCCCCGTGAGCTGCAGATCGAACGTCTCGTTGCCCTCGCTCACGGTGTCGGGGAGCAGGTGCACCTGCACGAGCTTCGACACCACGTTCTTGCCGAACGTGAGCGTTCCGCTGATCGGGCGGAAGTCGACGCCTGCGGTCGCGGTGCCGGCGACCGTCGTGTAGCTGACCGTCGAGACGTCGGCGGCGGCCCGCGAGAGGCCCACCGTCAGCTGGGCGGTGCGGGTGCCGCTGTCGCCTTCGACGACGGTCATGTCGCTCACGAACGCGCGCGCCGACCCCGCCGTGGGCGAGTCGTCGTCGCGAATCGTGAACACGCCCGTCGCGTCGTGGATCGACGCGCCGACCGCGTTGGACAACGTCGCCACGATGGTCTCGTCGGCCTCGACCTGGACGTCGCCGCGGATCACCATCTGGTGGTTCACGACCGTGACGCCCGCCGGGATGACGAAGGTGCGGGGACCTGCGTTCTCGAAGTCGGAGAGCACTCCCGCGGTCCCGCCCGTGACCGCGAACTCGAACGCGACGGGAGTGGCGATCGCATGGTTGAGCGTGATGACGAAGCGCGCGTAGCGGCGCCCGCCGTCGCCTTCCCGGATCTCGCCGTCGCTGAGGCGGATCCCGATCGGGTCGAGATCGTCGGTGACCGTGCCCTCGGCGTAGGGCTCGGCGATCGCGGCTCCGGTGGCGTTCGAGAGTGTGAAGCCGAAGCGTTCAGCACCCTCGGTGACGCCGTCGTCGACGACGGCGACGTTGATGGTCTGCGCCGGCGTGTCGCAGGGATCGATCGTGAGCGTGCCCGACGTCTCGGCGTAGTCGGCCGGCGCGATCGCGCTCAGATCGGAGGTCTCGTAGTCGACGGTGATGGGCTGCAGGACCGTGCCCCGCACGCCGATCCGCAGCGGGACGGGCTGGCCTGCGTCCTCGACCGCGGCGCCACCCGACGCGACGATCGTCGGGGCGGCCGACGGCGCGAGGTGGCCGAGCTTGAACGTGACGTTGCTCAAGTCGGCGTTGGCGCCGAACACGCCGCCGAGCTCGATGTCGGCGCGGATCGTGAAGCCGCCCGAGAAGTCGAGGCCGGACACCGTCCACCGGTTCAGCGCGGGTCCGGGAGACGCGAGGAAGTCGTCGTTCACCAACGGCGTCGACTGGTCGGCGTCGAGCGGCGCCCAGTCGATCGTGGTGTTGCGCACATTGACCGTCGTGCCGATGTCGCGGTTCGCGATCGCGATCTGGAGGGCGTTGAGGTTCGCGATGCCGAGCGAGTGGCCGAGGCCGACGAGGAAGGTCGAGACGTTCGAGTAGCTGCCGCTGAACGAGCCGAACACGTTCGACACCGTGAACCACAGGCGATCGGTGGCGGGCACGTAGCTGAACGACACCGCGTTCGCACCGGGCGCCCACGCGATCTGGGTTCCGCTGAGGCGGCCCTTCAACCGTCCCGAGGTGGGGATGCCGAGACGCACCTCGGGCGACGTGGTGTTGCCGAACGACCGGTATTGGCCGACGACGAGGTACTCGGCGAACGGCTTCTCGCACGGGATGACGTTCGGGGTGCCGGGCACGGCGTGGGCCACGCCGCCACCCGTCGCCGGGACCGTCGCCAGCAGAGCCAGCACCAGCAGGACCTGCACGAGGACCCGCACCGCGCGCCGCATGGAACCCTCCCCCCGCCCGAGCGCGCGGCGGCTGCCGCGACGCACGGACCCGAAGCCTGCGCGCCGTGACCCTAGCCGCGCGCCCCGTGGCCGGGAAAGGCGCCCGGGCCGTCCGCGGCCGGTCTCGTAGGGTCTCGAACCCGTGGAACCACCGCCCCCCGCCGAGCCCGCGGAGTCCGCGGACGCGTCCTCGCCGCGCCACCGCGTGGCGCGCGCACCGGGGCGCGTGAACCTCATCGGCGACCACACCGACTACCAGGAGGGCTGGTGCGTGCCGATGGCGATCGACCGCGAGGTCGTCGTCACGTGGACCGCGCGCCCCGATGCGATCGTCCGCGCGACTTCAGACGGTCAGCCCGGCGTCGTGGAGCTCGACGCGAACGATCCCCCCGACCCGCGCACCGTCGAGCCGAGGTGGGGTTCGTACGTCGCGGCGGTGGCGCGGTTGCTGCAGGACCGCGGCGTCACCCCTCGCGGCCTCGACGCGTCGGTGCACTCGACCGTTCCCGTCGGCGCCGGCCTGTCGTCGAGCGCGGCACTCGAGGTAGCAGTCGCGTGCGCGCTGCTGGACGCCGCCGACGCCGAGCTGGCTCCCCTCGACGTCGCCCTGCTCGCGCAAGCGGCGGAGCACGCGGCGACCGGCGTGCCGTGCGGAATCATGGACCAGCTCGCATCGGTGAGCGGACGCGCCGGACACGCGCTGCTCATCGACTGCCGGTCGCTCACGACGACGCCGGTGCTCATCCCGACCGGCGTCGCGGTGCTCGTGGTGCACTCCGGAGTCGACCGCGCGCTCGTCGACAGCGAGTACGCGGCCCGCCGCGAGGCATGCGAGGCCGCAGCGCGTCGGCTCGGTGTTCTCGCGTTGCGCGACGCCGTGCCCGCCGACGTGCGCGACGATCCGTTCGCGCGTCACGTCGTGTCCGAGAACGCCCGCGCGCTCGCGTTCGCCGACGCGCTCCGATCCGGCGACCTGCGCACCGCGGGCGGGCTGATGTCGGCGAGCCACGCGTCGTTGCGGGACGACTTCCGGGTGTCGACGCCCGAGCTCGACACGCTGGTCGATCTGCTCGAGCGGGGCGGCGCCCACGGCGCCCGGCTCACGGGCGCCGGCTTCGGCGGCTGCGTCGTGGCCCTCGTCGCGGACGCGCGCGTGCACGCACTCGCCGCCGAGACCGCGGTTGACTACGGTGCCGCGACGGGCCGCACCGCCACGCCGTTCGTCGTGCGCGCCGCCGACGGAGCCAGGAGCGAGGTCTGACCGTGGTCAGCGTGTTCACGCGCATCATCGACGGTGAGCTGCCCGGCCGTTTCGTGTGGCGCGACGACACCTGCGTCGCGTTCCTCTCGATCGCACCGCTGCGCTCCGGCCACACACTCGTCGTCCCTCGCGCCGAGGTCGACCATTGGATCGACCTCGAACCGGAAGTGAACGCGCACCTGTTGGCGGTCGCGCAGCACATCGGTCGAGCCCAGATGGCGGCCTTCTCCCCCACCCGCATCGGGTTGATGGTCGCGGGGCTCGAGGTACCGCACGTCCACGTGCACGTCGTGCCGATCGACGGCGTGCACGACCTCGACTTCGCGAACGCGAACGCGGACGCGGCCGCCGACGACCTCGACGCCGCGGCCGACGCGATCCGAGCGCACCTGCGCGACGCGGGTCACCAGGCCTCCCACGACTGACCGATCCCGAGCCCGGAGAAGCGAATGTTCCAACGCATCGTCGTCGGCGTGAACCGAGCCGATTCGGCTGTCGACGCCCTCCATCGCGCGCAACGATTGGCCGAAGAGTTCGGGGCGACGTTGCACATCGTCACCGCCTACGAACCCGGAGCCGAGCGCGCGCGCAGCGGCGCGGCCGCGCCCGTCACCGCCGGACGCGCCGACGCCGAGAAGTTCCTGGAGCGCTTCGCGGCGACGATGCCGATCTCGGTCGAGACGCACGCGCTCCCCGAGAAGCCCGCCGCCGCGATCCTGCGCGTCGCCGAGGAGATCGACGCCGACCTCGTGGTCGTCGGCAACAAGGGGATGAAGGGCCTCGGTCGCGTCCTCGGCAGCGTGCCGAACGAGGTGGCGCACAAGGCCAACTGCTCGGTGCTGATCGTCAACACCACCTGAGCGACGCACGCGGGGGCGCACGGCGCTACATGCGCTCGAGCAGCTGCGCCTTCTTCGCGTCGAACTCCGCCGGGCTGATGATCCCCCGGTCGCGCAGCGACGCGAGCTGTTCGAGCTGCTCCGCGATGCTGGGCGACGCGCCGGGGGCGGGGGCGGGCGCGGAACGCGCCCAGTCGGCCCGTTCGCGAGCGAGGCCCTTCATCTGCCGGTAGAGCTCCTGTTGCACGCCGTCGGGGTGCCACACGTTCTCGAACGTCGACTGCCCCTCTTCCCCGGCCGACTCGATCTCGAGGTCACCGGTGCCGAGCAGGCGCTCGAGGATCCCTTGGTTGAAGTTGATGTTGTTGATGCGCTCCAACGGGATCTCGACGCCGCGCCGGGACAGCACGCCGGTGCGATAGATCACGCGCTCCGACGTCACGACGAAGTAGGTGAACCGCCACTGCAGGAACTGCAGGACCAGCCACAGCGCCCACACCAAAGACGCCGCGCCGACGAGCCACAGCACGGTGTCGCGCGCCGTGCCCTCACGCGGCAGGAGCAGCACGAACAAGACGAGGAGCGCGAGCCCGCTCACCACCTGCTTGACGAAGAACCACCAGTGCGGGTGGAGGTCGACGGCGACGTCTTCACCCTCGTTCAGCAACCGGCTCGGGTACGGCACGCGCGGGAGCCTAGGTCGGGTCGGTGTCGGGCTCGAGGTCCTTGGCGATCAGGAACCCACGAGCGCGTTCGGCGAGCGGGTAGCGATCGACGAGAGCGCGAAACCGTGGGCCGTGGTCGGCCTCGGCCAAGTGCGCGAGCTCGTGGACGAGGACGTAGTCGAGCACCCACTCAGGGAACGACGCGAGCCGCGCCGACACCCGGATCGAACGGTCGTCGATCGTGCACGAGCCCCACCGGTGCTGCTGGCGGTGCGACCACTCGACGAGGCCCGGCTCCGGGAGGCCGTGGCGGCGCGCGAGCCACCGCGCCCGGCGCGGCAGATCGATCCGCGCCGCGGCGACCCGGCGCTGCATCCGGGTCCGCAGCTCCTCGGCGGTGCGTTGCGCTTCGTCGAGCGACATCCAGGAGGGGAACGCCACACGCAGCCGGTCGCCGACGAGGGTGCCTTCGACGTACTTGCGCCGCCGCGTGCCGCGCACGAGCTCGATCTCCACGAGCCCGACGGTACCCGCGGGGTACGACGGCGAACGGCGGTCGCGAAGCCGCTCAGGCCCAGCCGAGCTCGTCGAGACGGTCGTCGTCGATGCCGAAGTGGTGCGCGACCTCGTGCACGACCGTGACCAGGACCTGTTCGACGAGGTCGTCCTCGTCGAGCGCCGCGTCGCACAGCGGGCCGCGGAACAACGTGATGCGATCGGGCAGACGCACGGTGTCGAAGATGCTGCGCTCCGTGAGCGCGACACCTTCGTAGAGGCCGAGGATCGGCTCGGTCGAGTCGCCCTGCTGCTCGTCGGTGGGCCAGTCCTCGACGAGCACCGCGACGTTGTCCATCGCCGCGGCGAGATCGTCGGGGAGCGCGTCGAGCGCCTCCGCGACGAGCATCTCGAACCGTCGTCGCGACACGAGCACGACGAGGAACGTAGCGTCGCGATTTCCCCTTGACCGCGCGTGCGCGCGGGCATATCGTCGCCCTACCCGATCGAGACGACGACGAGCGGCGACCACTCCGGTGGGAGCAGCACGGCGAACCGAGCGAACGGGGCGGCGGTGGAACCCTCACGGGAACCACCACCGAGTCGCCAGATCCGGCGACGCACCGGAGCCCGCAAGGGAACCGGGCGGCGCTGAACGTCGGGCGACACGAGGAACCCCGAGGAGCTCGGAGTTGCTTCGGCAGCGATGACTACTCGGGGTTCCTTCGCGTCCGGCCGCGCTCGGTCCACGCCTGCTCGTGCTCCTCGAGTCGGTGTCATCGCGCGTCGGTAGCGTCGCGGCGATGCCCGATCCTCTGCTCGCCGACCTCGACGACAGCCAACGCGCCGCGGTCACGAGTGGGGCTGCCCCGCTCGCGATCCTCGCCCCCGCGGGATCCGGCAAGACGCGAGTGCTCACACGCCGCATCGCGTGGCGCATCCGCGACGGGTCCGCGACCGCCCGCCATGTCGTCGCGGTCACGTTCACCCGCAAGGCCGCGGCCGAGCTGCGCACCCGTTTGCGCGCGTTGGGAACGGGCGAGCCCGTCGTCGCCGGCACGTTCCACGCCCTCGCACTCGACCAGCTGCGGCGCGCTGCGGCCGACCGGGGCCACCACCCACCGACGGTGCTCGACCGCAAGGGCCGACTGCTCGCGCCGCTGCTCGGCCGGCGGGCCGACCCGGTCACGGTCTCCGAGCTCGCCGCCGAGATCGAGTGGGCGAAGGCCCGCGTGCTCACGCCCGACGAGTACGTGCTCGCGGCCGACCGGGCCCGACGCCACACGTCGCTGCCGGCAACGGAGATCGCGCAGCGTTGGAGCGAGTACGAGCGCGAGACCCGCCGGCGCGGCCTGCTCGACTTCGACGACCTCCTGCGCGCCGCCGCCGATGCGCTCGCCGACGACGACGCGGCCGCCGCACTGCGCTTCCGCCTCCGCCACTTCTTCGTCGACGAGTTCCAGGACGCGAGCCCGTTGCAGCTGCGGTTGCTCCGCGCGTGGCTCGGCCACCGCGACGACCTGTGCGTCGTGGGCGACGACGCCCAGGCGATCTACGCGTTCGCCGGCGGCGACGCCGGCGTCCTCACCACGTTCACCGAGGTGTTCCCCGGGTCCACCGTGTTGCGGCTCTCCACCAACTACCGCTCCACCCACCAGATCGTGCGCGCGGCGCACGCCGCGCTCGCCGCCGTGCGCCACGACGCGCCTGCCGTCACCACCCCACGCGGCGACGGGCCGATCCCGCGCGTGGTCACGTACCCCGACGGCGACGCGGAGGCGCGCGGCGTCGCCGAGACGATCCGTGCGCGCGCGGCGAGCGGGGCGCGGTGGTCCGAGATCGCGGTGCTGTTCCGCACGAACGCCCAGGTCGGACCGATCGCGGACGCGCTCGCGCGCGCCGCGGTTCCCCATCGGGTGCGCGACGCCGACCGGTCCGGACCGGCCGCGGCCGCGCGCGACCTGCTGCGGTCGCTGCGCGAGCACGCAGGCGCCCGACCCGACCGTTCGTTCGCCGAGCTCGTCGCCGAGCTCGTCACGCCCGATCCCGACGAGACCGACGTCGTGCCGCGCGCGCTGGTCGACCTGGCGCGCGAGTACGCCGCGAGCGAGCCCGGCGGCGGGACGTTGGCGGGATTCGCGTCGTGGCTGGAGCTGGGCACGACCGACGCGACGCGAACCGACGACGCGGTCGAGCTCGTGACGTTCCACCGTGCGAAGGGGCTCGAGTGGCCGATCGTGTTCCTCGTGGGACTCGAGGCGGGCTACGTGCCGATCGCCCACGCCGACACGCCCGAGGCCCGGGCCGAAGAAGCGCGCCTGTTGCACGTGGCCCTCGGGCGAGCGAGTGAGGAGCTGCACCTGTCGTGGGCACGGCGCCGCACGTTCGGGACGCGCACCAGCGCGCGGGAGGAGAGTCCGTGGCTCGCGCGGGTGGCAGGCGCAACCATGCCGGGCCCCGCGGATCGCCTCCCCGACCCCGAGCGCGCGCTCAGCGCGGTCCGGTCGACACTCGCGGCGCACCGTCCGGCACCGCCGCCGCGCCGGCGGCGCTTCCCCCGTTGACGGAACGCTCGCGCGGGAGCACCATTCGGAGAGGAACGCCACCGAGGAGGTGGGCGGTGCCGAACAGCACGTTTCCGTTGTTCCCGAGCGACGACGGTTGGCCGTATCCCGACAGCGGCCCCGAGCTGCGCGGCGTCGAGTTCGTCGATGTCGGCGAACCCGACCTCGACGAGATGGACCTCCGCTGCGACCCTCACGCCTACGACACGCTCGACGACCGCGAACGCACGATGCTGTTCGCCCACTTCGGACTCGGCGGCACGCTGGTCGTGCCGATGTCCGAGCTCTGTCGGGAGCTGCACTGCACCCACGACGAAGCCAGTGCGCTCCTCGACGCCGCGGTGGACAAGGTCCGCCGCCATCTGACCACGACCGCCTGACGCGCGCGGCCCCCACCCCCGCGCGTCAGGCGGTCGTCGGCCGGAACCGAGCGCACTCGGCCGATACCGTCACGCGATGCACCGTTACGACGAGTTGAGCGAACGAACAGCGCGCGCGGTGTTCGAGTACACCGCGGCGCGCCTGCGCCTCGACCCCGTCCCGCTCGACCGCTCCGTGCCTCCGCACGAGCTGCAGGCGCGCGCCGGCGGACTGATCGGCCCCGACGGCAACGACCCCGAACGGGTGCTGCAGATCTTCGCCGACGTGCTCGCGCCCGCGGTCATCTCGTGCGACAGCCCGCGCTTCTTGTCGTTCATCCCGGCGGCGCCGACGAAGGCGTCGTTGCTGTTCGACATGGTCGTGTCCGCATCGTCGCTGTCGGGGATCTCGTGGCTCGAGTCGGCGGGCGCGGTGTTCGCCGAGAACCAGACCCTGCGGTTCCTCGCCGATCTCGCCGGCATGCCCGAGGGCGCCGGCGGGTGCTTCGTCGCCGGAGGTTCGGCGGCGAACCTGTCGGCACTCGTGGTTGCGCGCGACGCGGCGCGCGCCCGCTCGACGCACGACCCCGCGAAGCGCGTCCGCTGCGCGGTGAGCGACCAGTCGCACTCGTCGATCGCCAACGCGTTGCGCATCCTCGACCTCGACGCGTTTGTCGTGCACGCGGGCGCCGACGGCCGGCTCACGGGTGCCGAGCTCGACGCCGCGCTCGACGCCGACGACGATCCCGACACCGTCGGCGCGGTCGTCGCGACGGCCGGCACGACGAACGCGGGCATCGTCGACGACCTCGCCGGCGTCGCCAAGGTCGCTCGCCGGCGCGGACTGTGGTTCCACTGCGACGCGGCGTACGGCGGCGCCGCGCTGCTCGCGCCGAGCGCGCGCGATCGTTTCGCCGGGATCGAGCACGTCGACTCGCTCACCGTCGACCCGCACAAGTGGCTGTTCGCGCCGTTCGACTGCGCCGCGCTGCTCTACCGCGATCCGTTGCTCGCGCGTCGCGCGCACCGGCAGGACGCGTCGTACCTGGATCCGATCCACGAGCACGCCGACGAATGGAACCCGAGCGACTTCGCGTTCCACCTCACTCGTCGAGCGCGCGGCCTGCCGCTGTGGTTCTCGCTCGCGGTGCACGGCACCGACGCGTACCGCGACGCGATCGAAGCCGTGCTCGCGACCGCGCGTCGCACCGCCGAACGAATCCGTGCCGACACCCGCTTCGAGCTCGTGCGTGATCCCGAGCTGTCGATCGTGCTCTTCCGCCGGCACGGCTGGGACGCAACCGCGTACACAGCGTGGAGCGCCGAGCTGCTCGACGCGCAGATCGGCTTCGTCACCCCGACGCGCTGGCAGGGCGAGACGGTCGCGCGGCTCGCGTTCCTCCACCCGTCCACCACCGACGAGATCGTCGAGGAGATCCTCGCAACGATGGGCTGAACGCCCGCCTACCAGTCGGGACGCAACGGCATCGTCGAGCGACCGGATTCCGATCGCACCGCCAGCACCTGGTGGACCTGGATCGCACCCTGCTCGAACTGCACGGCCGAACCGGCCATGTACAGGCGCCACACTCGGGCCCGCCCCTCCCCCACGAGCTCGACGCACTCGTCCCAGTGCCGTTCGAGGTTCGCGACCCACGCCCGCAGGGTGAGCGCGTAGTGCTCGCGCAGCGTCTCGACGTGGCGGACCTCGAGTCCGGCGTCGTGCACCGCGCTCACGATGCTGCCGACCTCGTGCAGGGCGCCGTCGGGGAACACGTAGCGCCCCATGAAGCTCTTCGGTGCGATCGCCCCCGGACCTCGGTGCGGGCGTGTGATCCCGTGGTTGAGCACGCGCCCGCCCGGACGCACGAGCGCTCGACACCGCTCGAGGTAGGCGGGCAGCGTCTTCGCGCCGACGTGCTCGTACATGCCGATCGACGACACCGCGTCGTACGGACCGTCGGTGACGTCGCGGTAGTCCTCCACTCGGATCTCGACGAGGTCGCTCAACCCGTCTTCGGCGACGCGCTTCGCCGCCCAGTCGGCCTGCCGGTTCGACAACGTCACGCCGACCGCGCGCACGCCGTACTCGCGCGCTGCGTGACGCACCATGCCTCCCCACCCGCACCCGATGTCGAGCAGGCGCATCCCCGGGCGCAACGCGAGCTTGCGCGCGATGAGGTCGTACTTCGCGTGCTGCGCGGCGTCGAGACCCACGTCGGGGGACTCCCACACCGCGCACGAGTACGTCATCGACGAGCCGAGCACGCGCTCGTAGAACTCGTTCGACAGGTCGTAGTGGTGCGCGATCGCCGCGGCGTCGCGCTCGCGGCTGTGCAACGGTCCGGTGAGTCGGGCCTCCTCGGGCGGCGGGGGCAGCGGACGCAGGTGCCGCACGCCGATCTCGCGCACGAGGTCGACCACGACCCGGGGCCGGATCCGCAGCGACCCGATCGATCGCTGCACCGCGAGCACGGCGTAGATGTCGCCCTCGAAGTCGACGTCGCCGGCCACGTACGCACGCGCCATCCCGAGCTCGCCCGGCGCGGACACGATCCGTGACAGCACGTCGGGACGGCGGATCACCAGCGTCGCCGGCGCGTCAGCAGGGCCGCAACGGCTGCCGTCGAACGCGGCTACGGCGATCGGCAGCTCGCCACCGAAGGCGGCGGCCACCACGTCGGCGACGCCCACGAGGAGAAGGCTAGAACGCGATCAGGTCGAGGAAAAGGGGTCAACGCGTGCACGCACCCCAGAGGCCACGGCCAGCGCGGCGGGCGGCGAGCTCGAGGGCGAGCATCTCTCGGGCGTGGGCAAGGTTCGGAGGCACGACGAGGAAGCGGGCGTAGCCCTCGCGCAGCAGGCGAGCATTGAACGCGTCGCCGTCGACGAGCACGCGAGCGAGGCGGCGGTCGTAGCGGTCGCGCGGCTCGACGTCGCGCTCCAGGACGACGCGGCGGCCGAGGAGGTGGCGCTTCGTGAACGCGCTCGCCTCGGGACCGAAGCACTCGACGCCGCGTTCGGGGTGCACGGTCTCAGGGGTGTCGACACCGAGGAGCCGCACGGTGTCGTGCGCATGGTTCGGGAGCTCGACGACGATCGTGTCGCCGTCGACGACATCGACGACGACGGCGCTGGTGGTTGCCGCGGCGTGCCCGCCGACCCACCACCCCGACGCCGCGCTCCCGGCGAGGGCGGTGACCAGCGCGGTCACGACCACGACCCGGGAACGGGCCATGGCGCGACCCTAGCGCCGACAGTTCAGGATGCGGAGGGGTCGAGGGTGGGGAGGGAATCGAAGCCGAGCAGCTCGGCGAACAGCTCCCGGACCGTCCCTTGACGCTCCGACTCGTACGCGCGCACGGCGTCGGCGTAGTCGGCGGCGGCCGCGGGAACCGGGGTGGACGCCAGCTGTTCCATCACGGCGGTCACCGCTTCGTTGCTCGCGAGGCGGGGCGTGTCGGTGACGGTGCGCACGAGCCGACGCGTGAGCCCTTCGAGATCGTTCGCGATGCGGACCTCGCCGATGACGTCGTCGCCCGCCTCCCGCGCGTCGCGCCACGTCGCGAGGGCGACATCGAGGTCGCGCACCACCGCGCGGGGCCGGCCGCCTTCCTCGCGCACGGTGTCGGTCGCGGCGGTGAGCACGAGGTACCGCTCGTCGAGCGCCGGGCGCAGCGCGTCCCACGCCTCCGTGGCGGCGTCGCGGCGGCTGTCGAGGTCGGGACGGACCTGCCACGCGTACACGCCGCCCGCGACGGCGACGAAGACGATCAGGGCGAGGAGCGCGAGCAGGGCGCGACGGGTGGTGCGCACCATGGCGCCGCCACGGTAGCGGCGGGGGTCGGCGCCGACGCGCACCCGTTCCCACGCACCGTCACCGGCCGCGCACGGTGGGTATCCGCGTTCACTGTCCCACCCTGTCGTCATGATGAGGGGACCGTCGACCACTTCCCCCACCTCGGAGCGCCCGACCCATGTCCACCGCAGTCGTCCTCGTCCTCGTCGTCGCCGGCCTCGCCGCCGGGGGCGCGGCCGGCGTCGTCCTGAGCCGCCGCTCCCACGCGCACCCGGGCCTGCAGCAGCTGCTCGACACGAACCGGGCGATCCTCGAGCAGGAGCGCGTCCGCAGCGCCCAGGAGCTCGACGGTCGCCAGCAGCTCATCGGCCACGAGCTCGGGCGCGTCTCCGACCAGATGGCCCAGCTCGACCGGATGCTGCGCGAGCTCGAGACCGACCGGCGCGAGCGCTTCGGCGAGCTCGCCACCGAGCT
>DASUMP010000249.1:0-4242 GCA_036277635.1 Acidimicrobiia bacterium
TGGAGCACGTGCCCCGATGCGGCCGCTGTCCTCGCCGAGCTGACCGGGATGACGCTCTCCGAACGGTTCACCGCCGTCGCCGCGGTCACCGATCCGCGCCACCACTGCACGCACCAGCTCGACGCGGCAACCCACGCGATCACGCACGCGGCGGCCCGACGGCACCGCCGCCAGTACGACGTCGAGATCCCCGTCGCCGGTGCCGACGGCCGCGCGTGCAACCGCCTCTGGGTCGACGGTGTGCTCGAGCACGCGTGGACGGTGCAGGTCGGACGCGGGCTCGTCGATCCCGCTCCCCCGTTCGACGAGGCCCCGTGGAAGGGCGGCTTCATGCGCTGGGCTGACGCCACGCTCCCGCCGGACGCCGCCGAACGGGCGATCGTGTTGCGGCGCGCCAGCGACATCGGCATGGGCCGCAACATGCAGAGCGTGCTCGACACGTACTCGAACGCCGAAGAGCTCGCCCCGATCATGGCCTCGGTGTGCTTCACGATGCAGCCCGAGCAGATGCCCGTCGCGCTGCGCAAGCGCGGCGACGCGCGCGACTTCGCCGCCCACCCCGAACGGCTCCTCGCCCCTTGACGCGTCAGGCGCGCGACCTTCAGGTGACCAGGGGGTCGCCGGCGGTCACGAAGCCACCCGCCGCGCTGCGGCCCCAGCCACCCGCCGCACCGTTGCCGCCGTCGACGTGGATCGTCGTCCCGGTCACGAAGCGCGAAAGGTCGGAGGCGAGGAAGACCGCGGCGCCCGCGACGTCGTCGACGTGACCGGCGTAGGGCAGCGGCGTCTTCACCGGGATGTCGGGGCCGATCCCGGGGGTGGGGATCACGTCGGGCGCGATGCAGTTCACGCGGATGGCCCGGTCGCCGAGCTCGAGCGCGAGCGACATCGACAGGTTCGTGACCGCAGCCTTCATCGCCGAGTAGACCGCGAACCCCGGTCCGGCCCGGTGCGCTTCGATCGACGTGATCGTGATGATGGAGCCTCCGTCGTGCATGTGCGGCACGCACGCGCGGACGAAGTTCGTGACGCTCACGAAGTTCTCGCGCACGAGCGAGTCCTGCCCCTTGTCGTTGACGTCGAGGAACGGGGCGAAGAACCCGCCGCCCGCGTTGTTGACGAGGACGTCGATCCGTTGGTGACGCGTGCCGACGTCGGCGACGAACGCCGCGACGTCGGTACCCACGCGCACGTCGAGCACCGCGGTGCTGACGGTCGCACCCGAGGCGGCGCACTCAGCGGCCGCGCTCGCGAGCTGTTCCGCGTCGCGGTCGCACAACGCGACGTCGGCGCCGAAGCGGGCGAAGGCGGTCGCGATCGCGCGACCGATACCGACCGCGGCGCCGGTGACGACGGCGACCCGCCCGTCGAGGCGCACGGCGTCAGGGGTGAGCGGCGACTCTCGCGGAGGGGGCATCGGCGCCGGAGGCTACTCGTACACTGACGCCGACGTCAGTGACGCGGGGGGCCAGATGAGCGAGGCGTACGACCTGCGCGACAAGCGCGTGCTCGTGACCGGCGGATCGTCGGGGATCGGCGCGGCGCTCGCCGAAGGGTTCGCGGCGCGCGGTGCCGTCGTGGGGATCTGCGCCCGCCGCCGGGACCGCCTCGACACCGTGCTCGGGCGCGTGCGGGCGCACCAGCCCGCGTCGATGGCGTGGACCATCGACCTCGCCGATCTCGACGGCCTCGAAGCGTTCGCCGCGTCGGTCGAGGCCGACCTCGGTGGCGTCGACGTCGTCGTGCACAACGCGGGCATCCCGAAGCGCCGCACCGTGTTCGACCTCACACCCGACGTCGTCGAGTCGGTGATGCGCATCAATTACCTCTCCCCCGCGCGCCTCACCCTCACGCTGCTCCCGACGCTCGTCGCGCGTCGCGGTCGCATCGTGTTCGTCTCGTCGGTGGCGGCGCGACTGTCGCCGCCCGGCGAAGCCGCCTACGCGGCGTCGAAGGCCGCGCTGTCGGCGTGGGCCGAGTCGCTCCAGGTGGACCTGCGCGACACCGGGGTGCGCACGCACGTCGTCAACCCCGGCATCATCGACACCGAGCTGTTCCAGCTCCCCGACAACGATCCGAGCGTCGCGCCGATCGACCCGCTCCCGGTCGACGCGATCGTCGAGCCCGTGCTCTCGATGATCGAGCGCGGCGACTTCGAGGTGTACGTGCCGGAATGGTTCGCCGATGTCGTCGCGTCGAAGTACCGCGACGTCGGCGCGTTCCTCGAGGGCAGCATCGCCTGGGCGCGCGAGCAGACGCAGCCCTGACGACGCTCAACTGCCGGGCAGACCGATCGTCTTCGTCTCGAGGTACTCCTCGAACCCCTGCACGCCGTGCTCCCGACCGGTGCCGCTCTCCTTGTAGCCACCGAACGGCGAGTCGGGCCCGAACCACTGACCGCCGTTGACCGCGACGGTCCCGGTGCGCAGCCGCCGTGCGATCGCAAGCGAACGGTCGAGTGACGCGCCCGTGACCGCGCCCGACAAGCCGTAGCGCGAGTCGTTGGCGATGCGCACGGCATCGTCGTCGTCGTCGTACGGGATGACGCTCAGCACCGGACCGAAGATCTCCTCCTGCGCGATCGTCGAGCGCGGGTCGACGTCGACGAACAAGGTCGGTTCGACGAAGTAGCCGCGATCGAGATGCGCGGGGCGGCCGCCGCCGACGAGGAGTCGCGCGCCTTCGGCGACCCCGCGCTCGATGTAGCCGAGGACCCGATCGCGCTGACGCGCGTTGATCAACGGGCCGGCCATGTTCGCGAGGTCAGTGGGGTCGCCGTAGGGGAACTGCTCGAAGCCGGCCCGCACGATCTCGACGCCTTCGTCGTAGCGCGAGCGCGGGAGCAGCATGCGCGTCGTGATCGCGCACCCTTGGCCGGAGTGCATGCAGACCATCGCGGCCGACGGCAGCACCGCGCCGAAGTCGGCGTCGTCGAGGATGATGTTGGCGGACTTCCCGCCGAGCTCGAGGAAGACCCGCTTCAGCGTGTTCGCGGCCTGCGCGGTGATGCGCTTGCCGACCGCCGACGAACCGGTGAACGAAATCATGTCGACGCGCGGATCGGCCACGAGCTGCTCGCCGAGCGCGGCGGGGTCGGCGCCGGTCACGACGTTCACGACCCCGGGCGGGATGTCGGTCTCCTCGGCGATGACGCGCCCGATGAACGTCGCGCTGTACGGCGTGTCGGGCGCAGGCTTCAGCACGACGGTGCATCCGGCCGCGAGTGCCGGCCCGAGCTTCGACAGGTTCAACATGAACGGGAAGTTCCACGGGGTGATCGCGCCGACGACCCCGATGGGCTCGCGCACCACCATTCGGTTCGACCGCATCCCGAAGAACTCGTGGACGCCGAGCTCGTACTCCCAGCGGTACCGCCCGACCTGGTCGATGTCCCATTGCAGGTCTTCGATGCAGGTGTCTTGTTGCACGGCGTAGGTCAACGCGATCGGGGTGCCGACCTCGGCGACGATCTGCGGACGGAGGTCTTCCTTGTGCTTGTCGAGCGCGTCGCGCAGCTGCTGCAGACACGCGACGCGTCGCGAGCGGTTCGTCGCCCAGTCGGTCTCGTCGAACGCGCGCCGAGCTGCGGCGATGGCGCGGTCCATGTCGGCGGCGCCGCCGTCGGCGACGGGTCCGATGACCGTCTCGGTCGCCGGGTTGACGTTGTCGAACGTCGCGCCGTCGGACGCATCGCACAAGGTGCCGTCGATCAGCATCCTCGCTTCGCCGGCCGCGTCGGTCACGTCGTCCCTCCCTCGTCGGTGCGCGCAGGCTAGCCACACCTGACACGCGTGTCAGCCGCACCGAGCGCCCGGTCGGCTCGCGACCCGCCGGTAACCTCGCCTCCGCATGCGGATCGCCGCACTCGACCTCGGCAGCAACTCGTTCCACTTGCTCGTCGCCGACGTCCACCCCGACGGCTCGTTCGAATCGCTCACGCGCGAGAAGGAGATGCTGCGCCTCGGCGACGAGGTGAGCACCCACGGCCACATCCGTCCGGCGGCGCTCGAGCGCGCGGTCGCCGCAGTGCAGCACCTGCGCCGCATCGCGGAGGCCGACGGTGCGGTCGAGGTCATCGCGAAGGCGACGAGCGCGATCCGCAGCGCCGCCAACGGCAGCGAGGTCGTCGACCTCATCGAGGCCGAGGCGGGCGTCCACGTCGAGGTCATCTCCGGGCTCGAAGAGGCGCGTCTGATCTTCTCCGCCATCCGGGCGAGCGTCGTGCTCGACCCCGGCCCCGCG
>DASUMP010000250.1:0-5327 GCA_036277635.1 Acidimicrobiia bacterium
GACCTCGTGCACCACGTGCACCCCGACGGGCGCGCACCCGGACGCGAGAACCTCCTCGACTGGGGCGTGCACTACGAAGAGTTCGTCGCCGAAGGCACGAGCGAAGACGTCGCGATGCTCCTCGCCTACGAGGCCGGCGCCACGCTGATCGTGGCCGTCGGCACGCACGCGACGATGGTGGAGTTCCTCGACAAGGGCCGGCAGGGCATGGCCTCGACGTTCCTCACCCGCCTGCGCCTCGGCGCGATGCTCGTCGACGCCAAAGGCGTCAGCCA
This sequence comes from Acidimicrobiia bacterium, assembly GCA_036277635.1. Lineage (GTDB taxonomy): Bacteria > Actinomycetota > Acidimicrobiia > IMCC26256 > PALSA-610 > DASUMP01. Next base: position 276 of record DASUMP010000250.1, read on the forward strand.
GCTCTACGAGAGCCGCATCCGGCGCAGCGACCTCTTCTTGCTCGTCGCCGCCGCGGTGCTCGCCGTCGTGGTGATGGGGATCGTGTCGGAGTCGCTGCAGGTGTTCCTCGACGGCTTCCGGCTCACGCTCGAAGACCTCTGGGACACCATCCGCGGCTGGTTCTGACGCCCGTAGTCTTGCCGTCCGACCATGATCAACTTCCGCTTCCACCTCATCTCGCTCATCGCGGTGTTCTTGGCGTTGACGGTGGGGATCGTCGTGGGCTCGACTGTCGTCGACCAGGCGATCGTCGACGGGCTGCGCGCCACCGTCGACCGGGTGGAAGCCAAAGCCGACGACACCGCGCGCGAGAACGAAGCGCTCTCCGACGAGCGTGACCAGATGCGCGCGCTGGTCGACGAGCTCGCGCCGCACACGGTTGCCGACCACCTGTTGGGGGTGCGGGTCGTCCTCGTCGCGCAACGCGGCGTCGACGGCGGCGTCGTCGACGCGCTGCGGGAGTGGTTGCGCAGCGCCGGCGCGCTCGCACCCGCGGTCGTGTGGCTCGACGGCTCGTGGACGCTCGACGACGACGAAGCCGTGGCCCGCATGCAAGAGGTCACCGGCTCGGCGGCCGACGCGGGTGCCGTCCGCACGCTCGCGCTCGATCTGCTGGCCGAGCGCCTGGCCGACTCGCCGAGTGCCGGAGGCACGACCGACCCGAGCGGCCCGACCACCACGAGCACCCCGTCGACGACCGCGCCGGAGTCACCGGCGGCCGCCGACGACATCCTCGTAGCGTTGGTCGACGCGGGGTTCGTCGACGTCGAGGGCATCGACGCCGACGCCCTCGGCCGGTACCCGGGCGGTCCGACGAACGCGGTGCTCGTGGGCGGCCCGACCGCGGAGTCGCCCGCCGACGTGCTGCTCTCACTGGCGCGCGGCTTCCAGCGCGCCGACGTCGCGACCATCGTGAGCGAGGTGTTCGAGGACGGGACCGACGAGCAAGGGGCGGAGCGCGTGCGCGGCGCGTCGCTCGCCGGGATCCGCGACGACGACGCACTCGCGGCGACGATCGCGACGGTCGACAACGGCGAGCTCACCGAGGGCGCGATCGCGATCGTGCTCGCGCTCGAGGCTCTCGACAACGGCACCGTCGGTCACTACGGCTACGGCGACGGCGCCGAGCGCGTCCTGCCCGAACCGAGCGGCCGGTGAGCCGACCGTCGGTGACGCGCGCCGCGCTCGGCATGGGCGCGGTCACCGCGGCGTCGCGTGCCTTCGGGTTCGTACGCGTGCTGGTGATCGCCGCGGTCCTCGGCACGACCTACCTCGGGAACGCGTTCCAGGGCACCAACTCGTTCTCCAACGTGCTGTTCGAGCTGCTCGCCGCGGGTGCGCTGTCGGCCGTCCTGGTCCCGTCGCTGGTGGCCCTCGTCGATCGCGGCGAGCGCGCCGAAGCCGAACGCGTCACCGGCGCGCTCCTCGGCGCCGCGCTGCTCGTGCTCGTCCCCGTCGCGCTCGTCGGGGTCCTCGCCGCGCCGTGGCTGGCCCGGGTGCTGCTGCGCGGGGTCGACGACCCGGCCGTCGCCGAACAGCAGCGCGAGCTCGCCACCTACTTGCTGCGCTGGTTCGTCCCCCAGATCGTCCTCTACGCGTTCGGCGCCGTCGCGACCGCCGCCCTGTACGCGTCGCGTCGCTTCGCGATCACCGCGGCGGCGCCGATCGGCAACACGATCGTGATGGTCGGCGCGTTGCTCGCGTTCCGCGCCGCCGCGGGCGCCGAGCCCGGCCTCGACCTCTCCGGCGGCGAGCGGCTGTTGCTCGCGATCGCCGGCACCGGCGGCGTCCTCGCGTTCGTGGGAACCCTCGTGGTGGCGAGCCACCGTGCCGGGTTCCGGCTTCGCCCGCGCCGCCCGACACGGGATCCCGCGCTCGTGCGGATCCTGCGGCTGGCCGGGTGGGGGGTGCTGCTCCACGCCGGCGCCGGTCTGCTGCTCGGCGGCGCGATCGTGCTCGGCAACGAAGTGGAGGGCGGCGTCGTCGCCTACCAGGTCGCGTGGGTCTTCTTCCTCGCGCCGTACGCGATCCTCGCCCAACCGGTGCACACCGCGATCCTCCCCGAGCTCGCGTCGGGCGCGGCGCGCGCCGACCTCGACGGCTTCGGGGCCGACCTGCGGTGGGCGCTCGACACGCTCGCGCTCGTCGTCGTCCCCGTGAGCGCCGCGCTCGTCGCGCTCGCGCTGCCGTTCATGCGCGTCGTCGTGTTCGGCGAGGCCGCCGGTGCCGGCGTCTCGCTCATCGCGGCGGGGATGGCCGCGCTCGCGGCCGGGCTCGTCCCGTACAGCGCGTTCTTCTTGCTGTCGCGCGGGTTCTTCGCGATCGGCGACAGCCGCACGCCCGCGCTCGTCGCGATCGGCTCCGCCGTGCTCGGTGTCGTCGTGATGGGCGTGCTCGCCCCGCTCACGTCGGGCGCCGCGCGCGTCGCCGCCCTCGGTGCCGGGCACAGCGCCGCGTACGCGCTCGGCGCGCTCGGCTTGCTCGTCGCGCTCCGTCGCCGCACCGGGATCGCGCTGCGGCCGACGCGCTTTCCGATCGCGCTCGCCGTCGCCGTCCCGCTCGCCGTCGCAATGTGGTCGGGCTGGGAGGCCCTCGACGTCGACGGCCGCGTCGAGACCGGGTTCGTCGGGCTCGGCCTCGTGGCGCTTGCGGGCGCGCTGTACCTGCTCGCCCTGCGCACCGCCGGCGTCCAGCTCCCGTCCCGACCGTCGCGCGACTCGACCGCGCCCGGTCCGCCCCGGGTGGGCATCGCGTGAACGTGCGCCGGTTCGGGGCCGCCGCGCTCGGCGCGGTGCTCGTCGCGCTCGCCCTTCCCGCCGCTCCCGCGGGCGCGGCCGACGACCTGCCCGACGCGCGGCGCGTGCTCGTGCTCGTCGCCCCCGGGCTGACGTGGGAGGAGCTCGTCGCCCTCGACGTCCCGCACCTCGACGGCATCGTGCGCGACAGCGCGATCGCCAACCTCGCGGTGCGGGTCGAGCGCCTCGCGACCGAACCGGGGGAGGGCTACGCGACGTTCGGCGCGGGCACCCGCGCGCTCGCGCCGGACGACGAGGCTGGCCTCGCGCGAAACCCGAACGAGTCGTTCGAAGGCGCCGCCGCCCGGTTCGCGTACGAGCGCATCATCGGCGTCGAAGCCGGCGCCGGTCCGTTGCACCTGCGTTACGCCGAGCTCGACCGCCTGAACGACCGGTCCTTGTACGCCGCAGAGCTCGGCACGCTCGGGACCGCCCTCGGCGACGCGGGCGTCGTCACCGGTGTCGTGGGCAACGCCGACCACCGCCTCGAGCCCATCGAAGAAGACGAGCACCACCGAGAGATCGCTCTGACCCTCGCGAACAACTACGGCCAGGTCGCGTGCGGCAGCGTCGGGTCCGACCTGCTCGTGCGCGACCCCCAAGCGCCGTTCGGGCTCCGCCTCGACGACGAGCGTGTCCTCGCCGAGGCAACGTCGTGTTGGTCGACCGACCGTGCCGTCGTCGCCGTCGAGCTCTCCGACCTGCGTCGCGCCGACGACTACCGCGAGTTCGTCACCTCCGATCGTCGGGAACAGCTGCGCCGCACCGCGCTCGAGCGCAGCGACGCCCTCGTCGGTCGGCTCCTCGAGCAGGTCGACCCCGCGCGCGACGCCGTCGTGCTCGTGGCACCCTCCGCGCCGCTCGGCGACGACCCCCGGCTCACCACGCTCGCCGTGCGCGCGCCGGGCCTCGGACCCGGGCTGCTCGAGTCGGCGGTGACGCGCCAACCCGGCTTCGTCACGATCGTCGACCTCGCGCCCACGATCGCCGCGCTCGCCGGCGTCGAGCTCCCCGACGAAGGCATCGAGGGTCGGGCCGCCGTGGTCGGCGACACCGGCGACCGCACAGCGGACCGGCTCACCGACCTGATCGACGACGAGCACGACGCGCAGTTCCGCGACCGCATCCTCACCCCGTTCATCATCACGCTGATCGCGCTGCTGTTCGTGATGTCGCTGCTGTTCGCGTACTCCGTGTGGCGTGGGCACGGACCGTGGCGGCTCATCGAGGTGTGGTCGCTCGCGCTGCTCTTCGTGTTCCCGCTCACCTACTGGACCGCGCTGTTCCCGTTCTCCGACTGGGGCGGCGGCTGGTACGCGACGAGCGTGCTCGGTGGTGCCGCGGTGCTCGGCGTGCTCGCCGACACGACGCGCCGCCGTCCACTCGCGCCGATCGGGATCGCGTGCCTCGCGATCCTCGGCACCGTCACCGCGAGCGTGGTGCTGCTCGGCTCCCGCCTGCAGCTGAGCACCGTGTTCGGCGACTCGCCGATCGTCGCCGGACGCTTCTCGGGCGTCAACAACGTGACCTTCAGCCAGGTCGTCGTCGCCACCGTGCTCCTCGCCGCGTTCGTGCGCCACCGGTTCCCCGACCGCTCCGGCGCGATCGGCGCCGGCGCGGTGCTCGGCGCCACGCTGCTCGTGATCGGCGCACCGATGTGGGGCGCCGACATCGGCGGCGTGCTCGCCGGACTCCCCGCGTTCGCGGTCACGTTCGCGCTGCTCGTCGGCTGGCGCGTCCGCCTGCGCACGATCGTCGCCTTCGGCGCCGCCGCGGTGGGCTTGCTCCTCGCGCTCGGGTTGCTCGACCTCACCCGCGCGTCGGAGGACCGCTCGCACCTCGGGCGGTTCCTCGAACGCATCGGCGAAGACGGCTGGGACGGCTTCCAGACCGTCATCGGACGCAAAGCCGCCGCGAACCTGCGCACCGTCATCTCGTCGGTGTGGCGGTTCATCACGATCCCGCTGTTCGTGTTCGCCGGCTTCCTCGCCTGGCGCGCCCCCGGACGCGCCCACGAGGTGCGCGAGCGCGTCCCCGAGCTCGACGCCGCGCTCGCCGGCCTCGGTGTCGCCGCCGCGCTCGGCTACGCGGTGAACGACAGCGGCATCGCCGTCCCCGCGGTGATGGTCGCGGTGCTCATCCCCGCCGCCGCGTACCTCGTGGCCCGCCACGCCGCCGAGCCTGACGTGCTCCCCGACCGCCACGGCGCGCGAGCGC
>DASUMP010000251.1:0-6555 GCA_036277635.1 Acidimicrobiia bacterium
AGCTCGTCGACGACGACGTAGCGCAGCCGCATCAGGAAGGTCGCCCACCGCTGGTGCGACGGCAGGATCCCCATGTGCAGCATCTCGGGGTTGGTGAGGAGCACGTTCGCGTTCTTGCGCGCCCACGCGCGGTCGTCGGGCGCGGTGTCGCCGTCGTAAGTGACCGCACGCAGGCCGGGCACGAGCCACGAGCGCAGCGCGCGCACCTGGTCCTGCGCGAGCGCCTTGGTCGGGAAGATCAGCAGCGCGGTGTCGCGACGTTCGGCGACGACCGACTCGACGATCGGCACCTGGTAACACAACGACTTGCCCGACGCGGTGCCGGTGGCGAGCACGACGCTGCGGCCGTCGCGCAGCGCGTCGATGCCGTGCGCCTGGTGCGCGTAGAGCTGCTCGATGCGCCGGCTGCGCAGCCGCGCTTCCACGTCGATGTGGATCGGCTCGCGCGTCGTCGCGTAGCGCGCCGCGCGCGCCGGCAGCACTTCTTGGTGGACGAGGCGCTCCCACGCCCACGGCTCGGCTCCGAGGGCGTCGAGCGTGTCGCGCGCGTCCACCCGACGTCAGTGCTGCTGGAGGACGGCGTCGTCGGCGAAGTCGGCGTACAGCGAGCGGGCGTCGGCGGTCGGCGCGAGGCCTCCTGAGCACCCGCCGCCGCCTGTGGATCCCGTCACGTTGCGCACTTTCGCCGGATCCATGCGGAACGCCAGGCGCCCGAGGTGGTACAGGTCGTTCAGGCCCACGCCGTCGAGCTGCGCGTGCCGCCCGAGCAGCGCGAGGAGCCGCATCTGTCCGGTCGGGCTGTCGGCGGTCTCGTGCAGCTCACGGAACGCCGACCAGATCAGGTGGCCCTGGTTCGTCGTGCGCGCGAGGTCACCGCTCGGGAAGTCGTAGCGGTTCCGCGAGAACGCGAGCGCCTGCACGCCGTTCATCTTCGTGACGCCGGGCTGGAAGCTCGCGCCCGACTGCGGGTCGTCGTGCGCGGTCGGCACGTCGACGGTCACGCCGCCCACGCCATCGACGAGGTGTTGGAACCCCGAGAAGTTCACCGAGATCGCGTAGCTCACGTCGACGCCGAGCAGGTTGCCGAGCACGTCGGCCTGCAGACCCGGACCGCCGACGGTGTGCGCGGTGTTGATCTTCGTGAACCCCGCGCCGGGCACGTCGACGCACATGTCGCGCGGGACGTTGACGATCGTGGCCTGACCGAGCGCGGGGTTGACGCCGAGCACGTGGAGCGCGTCGCCCCGTTGACCGCTCACGCCGGGTCGCTCGTCGTTGCCGATGAGCGCGATGAAGAACGGTGCCGACGGATCGCGCGCGACGTCGGCGCGCGCGACCTTCTCCACCGCGAACCAGACGTCGCCCGACGCGACCGGGATCCGGATGCCGGCGAGCCACGCCGACGCGAGCCCGGCCGCCGCGAGCGCGAGCACCACGACGAGGCTCGCGCCCACCGTCACCACCCGGCGCACGACCCGGCGGGCGTTCACGTGGCGTCCTCGGTGCCGGCGGTCGCCGTCGTCGACGTCGGCGCCGCGTCGATGCCCCGACGGGTCGCCGACACGTCGTACGCGGTGACGAGCCACTCGCCGCCGGTGCGCTCGAAGGTGAGCTCGACGACGCGGCCCACCGCGACCGGTCCGCCGTCGGTCTCGGCCGCGATGCGGGCCCGGAACGCGGCGATCACGATCAGTGGCGTGCCGTCGGCGGCGACGAGCGCGTCGAGCGCGACCGGCGACGTCGTGAGCGTGGGGGTCTCGGTCGCCGCGGGGATGCCGTCGTCGGTGAGCGCGCCGTGGTCGCGGCCGCCCGCCTCCACCAGCGGTTGCAACGCCGGCGCGAAGAGCGGGGCGAAGCGGTCGCCGACCTCCCCGCGCGCGAACGGCGACACGATCGCGCTCTGCACGTAGCGCTCGGCCCCGGCCATCGCGGCCCGGGCCGCCGCGTCGGGGAGCACGGCGCCGTCGGCCACGCCGAAGACGGTGACCGGACCCCGCTCGAGCGCGACGTCGACGCCCTCGACCCGGCCGGTCGTGGGTGCGCTCGACTCGGGGTCGTCGGAGTCGTCGCCGCTGCACGCGCCGAGCCCGAGCGTCACGACGGCGACGGCGGTGAGCACGGCGATGCGGCGGCGGCGGGCGTCGGGGCGCGTCAGCGGCGCGCGGAGGGATCGCATCGGTCCGCGACGGTAGGGTGCGCGCACCCCGATCCGGAAAGCGGGTCGCCGATGGCGCTCAAGAAGCTCGTGGACCGGCTGACCAAGCCGGTCGAGCAGCTCGACAAGGAGCAGCTCGACACGTTCTGCCGCAACCTGGGTCTCGCGCCGCTCGACGAGGTTGCGGCGCGCCGTCCGGTGCGAGTGGGCGGTGAGGTGCGATCGGTCCGCATCGTGCCCCGCGCCGGCGCCGACGCGCTCGAGGTGACCGTGAGCGACGGGCGCGGTGCCGTCACCGCCGTGTTCCTCGGCCGGCGCAAGATCCTCGGGATCTCGCCGGGCCGTCGCATCGCGCTCGAAGGCGTGATCGCCCGTGACGGTCGCCAGCAACTGATCTACAACCCGCTGTACACGCTGCTCTGACGCCGCCCGCGCGGCGCCGCTCACCGCGGCGGTGGGGCGTCGCCACCGGCCAGGATGTGGCGGACGTCTTCTTCGGACTCGGCGGTGACCATCGCGAGCACCTCGTCGCCGGCTTCGAAGATCGTGTCGCCGCGCGGCATCACCACGTGCTCGTCGCGCAACACCGCGACGATCGTCGCGTCGCGCGGGATCGGCAGGTCCTTGAGCGCTTGATCGATCGCCGGCGAGTTGTCGGCGAGCGTCATCTCGACGAGCCGGACGCGCCCGCCTTCGAACTGCAGGATCCGCACCAGGTGACCGACCGAGACCGCCTCCTCGACGAGCGCGGTCACGAGGTGCGGGGTCGACACCGACAGGTCGACGCCCCAGTTCTCGTTGAACAGCCACGCGTTCTTCGGGTGGTTCACGCGCGCGATCACGCGCGGCACCGCGAACTCCTGCTTGGCGAGCAGGGAGAACACGAGGTTGTCTTCGTCGTCGCCGGTGGCCGCGACCGCGACGTCGCAGGCTTCGATGTGCGCCTCGCGCAGCGAGCTCACTTCGCACGCGTCGGCGATGTGCCACTCGACGCCGTCGCTCACCGCGGACCGGCTCGCGACGTCGCGGTCTTGCTCGATGAGGAGCACCTCGTGCCCCGCGTCGCGCAGGTCGTTGGCGATGTACACGCCGACCGCGCCCGCCCCCGCGATCGCCACCCGCATCAGTGGTCCTCCGGGTGCTCGAGTCGGTGGGTGAGGTCGTCGAGCGCCTCGACCATGGCCACGAAGTGCACGAGGTCGCCCTCCTGACCGATGGTGGCGTCGTCGACGAGGCGGGCTTCGCCGAAACGGGTGACCGCCGTGATCCAGAACCGACCCGGCTCGTCGAGCTTCGAGAGCTTCACACCGACCGACGCCGCCGGGAGCATCCGCTGGACCAGGCACACCTGACCGCTCGGGTCGACCCAGTCGTGGGCGTGCTCGGCCGCCGGGACGAGGCGCCGGAGCACCTGGTCGGTGGTCCACGCGACCGTGGCGACGGTGGAGATGCCGAGCCGCTGGTAGATCAGCGCCCGGCGGGGGTCGTAGATGCGGGCGACGACGCGCTCGATCCCGTAGGTCTCCCGGGCGATCCGGGCGCACAAGATGTTGGAGTTGTCGCCGCTCGTGACCGCCGCCACCGCGTCGGCGTGGCCGATGCCGGCGGCGTCGAGGTGGTCGCGGTCGAAGCCGAAGCCGACGACCCGGTCGCCGTCGAAGCCCGGGGGGAGGCGCCCGAACGCTTTCGCGTTCTTGTCGATCACCGCGACGGTGTGGCCGGCGGCGGCGAGCGCGGTGGCCAGCTCGCTGCCGACCCGACCGCATCCGACGACGACAACGTGCACCCGCGCCTCCCGGCTGATGGACGGCGGCCGAGCCTACTGTCCGCATCCCGCGGTGCGTCGACGCTCCGGTCGCCGCGACCGGCGGCGGCGGTGGCATGCTCGCGGCCCACGCGGCACGAGAGAGGGCGGCGCGCGACGTGTTGCAGGTGCTGAAGAGGATCTTCGTCGGTCGCCCGATCGCGACCTCCGAGCAGGAGCACCAACGCATCTCGAAGAAGGTCGCGCTCGCGGTGTTCTCCTCCGACGCCATCTCGTCGACCGCGTACGCGACCGAGGAGATCTTGTTCGTCGCTGCGTTGGGCGCGTCGAGCCTCGCGCTCGGCCTCGACGTGCTCGTCCCGATCGCGTTCGCTGTCGCGATCCTCTTGACGCTCGTCGCCACGTCGTACCGGCAGACGATCTTCGCCTACCCGAGCGGCGGCGGCTCCTACGTGGTCAGTCGCGAGAACCTCGGCGAGATGCCGTCGCTCGTGGCCGGCGCGTCGCTCCTCGTCGACTACATCCTCACCGTCGCGGTGTCGATCTCCGCCGGCGTCGCCGCCATCGTGTCGATGCCCGCGTTCGAGGGGCTCCGCGACCACCGCGTCGAGCTCGCGCTCGTGCTGATCGCGTTCATCTCGCTCGCGAACCTGCGCGGCGTGAAGGAGTCGGGCCGCCTCTTCGCCATCCCCACCTACATCTACATCCTCGTCGTGAGCGCGCTCGTCGTCGTCGGGCTCGGCAAGGAGTTCTTCGACTGGTTCGGGGGCATCGACCAGATCCACTTCGACGAAGAGGCGTTCGAAGGCACCCGAGAGGCCGGCGGCCAGCTCGGGCTGTTCCTGATCCTGAAGGCGTTCTCGTCGGGTGCCGTCGCCCTGACCGGTGTCGAGGCGATCTCGAACGGCGTCCCGGCGTTCCGGCGCCCGGAGTCGAAGAACGCGGCCAACACGCTCGTGTGGATGGCCGTGATCCTCGGCACCTTGTTCTTCGCGGTCTCGGTGCTCGCCAGCCACCTGCACCCGTTCCCGAGCGAGGAGGAGACCGTCTTCTCGCAGATGGGTCGGGCCGTGTTCGGCGAAGGCTTCGTGTACGTGGTGCTCCAGGTCGCGACCGCCGGCATCCTCGTGCTCGCCGCGAACACCGCGTACGCCGACTTCCCGCGGCTGTCGTCGATCATCGCCCGTGACGGCTACCTGCCGCGTCAGCTCACGAACCGCGGCGACCGCCTCGTGTTCTCGAACGGCATCCTCGTGCTCGCGGTCGCGGCGGGCGCGCTGATCGTCGCGTTCGGTGGCATCACCAACGCGTTGATCCCGCTCTACGCGGTCGGCGTGTTCACGTCGTTCACGCTGTCGCAGACCGGCATGGTGCGCCACCACTTGAAGCTGCGCGAACCGGGATGGCAGCGCGGCACCGCGATCAACGCGGTCGGTGCGGTGGGGACGCTCGTCGTCCTCGGCATCGTGGCGATCACGAAGTTCGCTGACGGTGCGTGGGTGCCGCTGATCGTCATCCCGATCATCGTGACGCTGTTCAAGAGCATCAACCGGCACTACCGCTCGGTCGCCGAGGGGCTGCGCGTCGGACCCGACTACCGGCCGCGGCGGATGAACCACACCGTCATCGTGCTGGTCGGCTCGTTGCACAAGGGCGCGCTCGAAGCGCTGGCCTACGCCAAGTCGCTCGCGCCGAACCACCTCGTTGCCGTGTCGGTCGTCTCCGACGAAGAGGAGCAGGAGCGCATCGAACGGCAGTGGGCCGAGCGCAAGCTCGACGTGCCGCTCGAGATCGTGCACTCGCCGTACCGCGAGCTCGCCCGACCCGTCCTGCAGTTCGTGGCCGACATGGAGAGCCGCTACGAGAACGACGTCGTGACCGTCGTGATCCCCGAGTTCGTCGTGTCGCACTGGTGGTCGCACCTGCTGCACAACCAGAGCGCCCTGTTCCTCAAGGGCCGGCTCCTGTTCCGCAAGGGCACCGTCGTCACCTCGGTCCCGTACCACCTCGACTGAGCCCGCCCGCTTGACGTTTCGGGCACACAAAATCTAAGTTGCCCGGCATCGAAGACCTCCTCACCACCCTGTCGAAGTCCGAGCGCGAGGCGCTGAAGGGCATCTACCGCCTGTCGAAGGACGGCGAGGACGCGCACACCGGCGCGCTGGCCGACCGCATGGGCCTGTCGCCCGGCACGGTCACCGCCACGGTCAAGCGCCTCGCCGAGCGCGGCCTCGTGGACCACAAGCCCTACAAGGGCGTGGAGCTCACCGACGCCGGTCGCCGGGCCGCCCTCGGAGCGATCCGCCGCCACCGCATCGTCGAGCGCTTCCTCGCCGACATGCTCGGCTACGCCTGGAACGAGGCCGACCGGCTCGCCACGTCGTTCGAGCACGACCTCCCCCAAGAGGTCGAAGACCGCTTGTTCGTGGCGCTGCACCGCCCCCAGACCTGCCCCCACGGGTTCCCGATCCCCGCCAAGGAGACCGCGGAGCTCCCCGACATGCCCCCGCTCTACGCGCTCGAAGCCGGCGACGTCGCGGTCGTCGCGGTGCCCGGCTCGACCGACCCCGACATCGTCGCCTTCCTCGACACGCTCGGGCTCCGGCCCGGCGTGCAGGTGGAAGTCACCGAGAAG
>DASUMP010000252.1:0-6821 GCA_036277635.1 Acidimicrobiia bacterium
GTGGCGGTGCTCATCCCCGCCGCCGCCTATCTCGTCGCCCGCCACGCGGCCGAGCCCGACGTCCTGCCCGACCGCCACGCGCGTGCGCCCGAACCGGCGACCGCGATGGGAGACTGATGGAGGGCTTCGCGCGGTGGGGCCTCGCGTTGGCCGTCGGCTTCCTCGCCGTGCGCTTCTTGCGCGTCACGACCCGCGACCTGTTCCGCGTGCCCACGCTCCAACGCGAGAACTACCGCGGCGCGACGCTCCCCACCGCAGGCGGGCTCCTGATCGTCCTCGCGGTGCTGCTCGTGGAAGCCGCGCGCGCCATCATCGGCGCGATCGGCGTCGGCGACGAGCCCGGCCTCGACGTCCCGCGCTCGCTCACCCTCTTCGCCGTGTTCGGCTTCGGCCTCCTCGGCCTCGTCGACGACCTCCTCGCGAGCGGTGATACCCGCGGCTTTCGCGGCCACATCACCGACGCCGCCAAGGGCCGGCTCACCACCGGCTTCGTGAAGCTCGCCGGCGGCGCCGCGATCGCGATCGTGCTCGTGGCCAGTCCCGGCTTCGCGTCAGGTCGTCGCCTCATCGTCGATGCGGTGCTCATCGCGCTCTGCGCGAACCTCGGCAACCTCCTCGACCGCGCGCCCGGCCGCACCCTCAAGGTCGGCGTGCTCGCCTACGTGCCCCTCGCGATCGCGCTCGGTGGGGGAGCCGTCGGCGTCGCGCTCGCGCCCGTGATGGGTGCCGCGCTCGCGCTCCTGCGCGACGACCTCGGCGAACGCCTCATGCTCGGCGACACCGGCGCCAACGTCGTCGGCGCCGTCCTCGGCCTCGCCGTCGTGCTCGGTCTCGACGAACCCGCGCGCGTCACCGTGCTCGTCGTCGTCGCCCTCCTCAACATCGCCGCCGAGCTCGTCTCCTTCAGCGCCGTGATCGACCGCACCCCACCGCTGCGCGCCCTCGACCACTGGGGCCGCCCGAACCGCCCGGCCGACTGAGCGACGGGTCATGAGCACCCACGTCACACTCGGCCGGCTCGAGCGGTTCATCGAGTCGGGTGTCGTGTTGCGGTTCGACTACGCGGAGGACGTGGCGTCGCGCGTTCGGCTGGTGCTCGACGTGTGGTCGTCGACGGCGACGCGTGAGGGTGGTCCGGTCCGCTTCGTCGGTGTCGCTCATGCGACGGCGTGCACCATTGCTTATGTCGACGCGCCCGGGATGGCGCGTACAGAGTTTCGAGACTGGCTGGGGTCGTTGGTCGTGGCCCTCGAGGGAGTGCCGGACGCGGATGTGACGGTGTCGGCCGTCCGCGCGGGGAAGCGGCTCTGGAACGCGCTGCGCAAGAGCGGTCCGTCTGTCGCGCTCGGCGTGTGGGGTGAGCGCGATGGGCGGGGTGGCGGTCCGCCGCTGTCGGCGAAGGTCGTTACGGCAGCGTTGGATTGGGTGGTTGGGCACGCCGGGGATGCTCCCGTGACGGTGCGCAGCATGAACGGCGAGCTCCGGTTCACCGACATGCGGGAGGCGACCGACGCGGCACGGGCGCTATGTGAAGCACCTGGTGGGGTCGACGTGCTCGCCGGTCCGGCCGACGACGTCGCCTTCGTCGATGTCGATAGAGACTACGAATGTTGTGCGGTGTTCGGGCGCCGTGGAGAACCGGTTGGCTCGCAGCTGTCGGTGATCGCCGCGGACCTTGCCGACATCGGCGTGTCGTTGGCGGGCGAAGTCGTGTACGGGTTGGTGCGCCCTGCGTCGCGGCTCGAGGACCTGCGCGGCTCGTGCACCTTTGCACACGAACCGGAGCACCCGCCACCGACCCGACCGCCTGATCGTTCTTCGGCGAGCGACGTTCGGCCCATCTCCTTATGGATGCGCGGCGCGGATAGCAGCGGTCCGCGACCAAACGCCCCCGGCGAGCTCGCAGAGCGCCGCGACCAGTACACGTTGGATGCCCAGTGGTGGCAGCTGCTCGGTCCGAGACACGTCGAGCGACTGCCGGACCCGTCGATCGCCGTGTCGCTCGGCGCGGACCGGTACGAAGTGCGATTCGGTGCGATCGAGGACTGGCTCCCGAGTTCCCCGAACTACGCCGAGACCGTCCGGCGCGCGCGCATCGCACTCGGGCCGCTCATCGAGAACCCGCCGCCGCGGATCTGGGCCTGAACGCCTGGGAGACTCCGTCGCGTATGGGCTTCCGGTCATTCGGTCCGCGCATCACCGCCGAGATCCTGGCGTCAGTCGAGCGACGGCTCGATGTTCGGTTTCCTCATGACTACCGCGCGTTCCTCATGACGCGGAACGGGGGCCAGCTCGACGACATGTACGTCGCTGGTCCGTCCGAGCTCGACGTGGGCGTCGAGGAGTTCTTGTCGGTGGGTCCCGTCGCGGGTGGCAGTGACCTCGTCGCAGCGACGGAGCATTGGCGATCGCTCGCACGGGGGACCGGGTGGCCGGAGTCGCTCGTCGTGATCGCGGAGTGTGCCGGCGGGACGTTGTTGCTGATCGACCCGCACGATGGTCAGATCTACCGGTGGGACGACCGCGATCCCGATCAGTTCGCCGCGGTCGCCGCGTCGTTCGAGGAGCTGCTGCGGACTTCGGTGCGAGCGCCCGAGGAGAACCCGACGGGTGTGGAGTCGATCTGGATCGATCGTCGGTGAACAGCGCTCAGGACGCGTTCTTCCGAGAGGCGTGCGGCGAGCAGGCGATCGATGTCATCCGTCAAGCCCTCGCGAAGGGGACGAGCTCGTACTTCTCGATCGACCGGTTCGACTTTCGCGTCGACCGAACCGCCGACACCGTTCGCGTGGTCGGGAGCCCATCGGAGGCGGAGGACGTCGTCCCCATTCCCGTGTTCGTGGAACGCCTCGGGCGTGTGAGCGCCGCGTACGACGCCCGCCACGGCACGGCAGTGCAGCGAATGGGAACGGTCGCGGTGCTGCTCGCCTGGGCGATGACAATCGGCGGTTTCATCGCTTTCGCGACGGATCTCCTCTGGCCGTCGGGCGGAGCGGGTCGAGTGGCAGCGTTTGCCTACATCGTCGTCGTGAACGGCCTTATCGTGTTCGCGCGTTGGACCCGTCGGGTCCCGAAGGTGTGACCGAGCGTTGGCCGTTTGAACACCGTGGAGGTGTTCGTCGGGCCAAAGGTCGCGTGGCGCGCGTTCAGGCCGGGCAGGTGGTGCGTTCGTAGAGGACGCGCGCGCCGTCTTGGCCGAAGAATCGTTCGGTCGGCTCGTAGCCCGCGTCGGCGAGCTTGGCGGGGAGGTCGGGGAGGGAGCCCCAGTGGCGGGCGGACCAGACGAGGACGCCGCAGACCTCGTCGCGTGATGCGGCCTCGACGATCGTGTCGGTGGTGACGCGTCCTTGTTGGAGTTGTTTGATCGAGGCGTCGACGAAGTCGTCGGGGGTACGTCGACCGGCGCGCCAGACGATGCCGACTTCGTCGGAGATCACCCACGCGTCGTCGGGGAGCGCGCGGATCGCGTCGTAGGCCTCGCGGGTGGGTCCTCCGTAGTCGGGGGGCACGAGGATGTCGAGGCTCTGCCACACGTGGATCGGCGCGACGAGCGCGAGGGCGGCGACGAGCCAGCGTGCGGGAGGCGGGCGGAGCCCGACGAGGAGTGCGAGGCCGGGGGAGAGGTGCGCGAGGTGGTTGCGCCACAGCGCGGGCTGGATGGCGAGGAACACGACGATGACGAGCGTCCAGATCGCGACTGCTCGCCACAGTGCGTCTGCGTCCTCTTCTCTCTGTGTCGCGTCGGTCTGGCGGCGTGTCCACCACGCGGCGGCGATCGCGAGGGCGCCCGCGACGATCACGGGGAGGTCGCGGGTGGAGACCGTCGTGAAGATCTTCGAGAGGTTCTCGAGGATCGACTGCTCGCGCTCGGAGTCGAGCTGGTAGCGGACGGCTTGGTCCCACACGTCGGAGAACCCGAACGGCGCGGTGACGGCGATTCCCGCGATCACGGCCGTGGCCGCCGCGATCGCGAGGAGTCGTCGCTCCCGTCGGAGCAGCAGGAGGATCGGGATCGCGGCGATGGCGCCCATCGCGATCTTGCACAGCATCGCCGCGGCCACGAGCGCGCCGATGAGGATCGCGCGTGTGGTGTCGGGCTTGTCGCGCGCGTGGAGGGCGGCGAGGAGCGCGCCCAACGCGAACGCGACGGTGGGCGCGTCGGAGGTGATCGGCCCACTCGTCCAGAGCATCGAACCGGTGACCGCGAGGAGGCCGCCGGCGAGGAGCGCGCCGGTTCGTGTGCCGACTCTGCGCACGATGAGGTAGGCGAGGAGTGCGGCGGCGACGCCGGCGACGAGCGGCATGACGCGCGGCGAGTTGTGCGTGCGCCCGCCGAGCAGGTCGCCCACGTACACGAGCGGCAGGTGCAACGGCCCTTGGCTCGAGAAGACCTCGCGGAACGGCACGCCGCCGTCGCGCATCGCTACTGCGGAGGCGCCGTAGGTGCCGTCGTCGGGGTGCAGGTGCCGCATCGCGAACACCGCCGGGAGCCGGACGATCAGCGCGACCGCGGTGATGGCGACGAGGTCGAGCCCGCGCCCGGTCGTGCGTTCACCGACGCTCGCCGGGGGCGCGCTGGTCATGGGCGCCACGCTACGGGAGGGCGCAGCCCCGGGTGTTCCCAACCCGTCGCCGCCGTGGCACAATGGTCGGGCACCTGGGAGGGTGGATGGTCCGGGTCCGTGTGGGGATGTTCGTCGCGACGCTGCTCGCGACACTCGGGATGTTGGTGCCGACCGCGCGCGCGGCGGAGCTTCCGGTGGTGACGATCGCGATCACCGCGGCGGATCTGCACGACCGAGTGCAGAACGGCCCCTGCAGCTGGAACTACAACTCGCCGGTCGCTTCGCACGTCGAGGTCACCGTGACGCGAACTGGACCGCTCGACGATCCGCTCGTCGTGGACCTGACGCATCTCGGTCCCGCGCACGATCCCGCGTTCGCGACCTTGGCTCCGAACTCGCTGGTGATCCCGAGCGCGGCTGCGTCGGCGACGTTCTCGGTCGACGTGCTGGAACCGATCGGACCGAGAACCGTGAGTCACGCCCTCAACGTGCAGATCGCGCCGTCGGCGCAGTACACGATCGGGACTCCGTCGTTTGCGATCGTCGAGCTCGCGACCGACCGCGACCCGTCGCTCCCACCGGACCCCTGCGACTGGGGCGCGTACGACCACGCGTTCACCGGGACCGTGGGCGAGTCGTTCGACAACCGGTTCGGGCAGCCTTCGACCGTAACCGGCTACCGCTGGTTCGCGACCTTGGGTGCAATCGCACTCCGCTATCCCGTCACCCACGGCCTGCGCCTGGTCTCGGGTGAGCTGCCGCCCGGCATCACGATCGATGCCGGCGGTGCCGTGCGGGGCGAGCCCACCGCGGCGGGCTCGTTCGCGAGCGAGTGGGAGGTTTGTCTCCCCGATGCCGCGATCGACCTCGGGGTCTACGCCGAGCCCTACTGCACGACGTTCTCCGTCACCTTCGACGTCGCGGCGTTGCCCGTCGTGACGGTGCGGGTGGAACCGACAGGCCCGTCCGTGATCCCCGAGTGCAACGACGTCGTTGTGTTCCGCGACGCCGCGTTCACGTTCACGCGGACCGGCGATGACGCGGAGGGCCTCACGGTCACCTACGCGGTGGGTGGCCAGGCGGTCGCGGGGCAGGACTACGTCGCGCTGCCGGGGACCGTGGTGATCCCGGCGGGCGAGGATTCGGTCACCGTCGTGCCCGAGATGCTGTTCGGGGATCGCACCGAGATCGTCGATGTCACGCTGACGGTCGTCGACGGCGACGACTACGACGTCGGGGCAGCGAGCAGCGCGGCCGGCCTCGTCGTCTCGCCGCGCGACCCGTTGCTCGGACCGTACGTGTGCGGGTGGCGGGTCGCGCCGGAGTCGACGGACCACGACATCGAGGTCGGTGACGTTCCGGCGCCGCTCGTCGCGCAGGAGGGTGGCGAAGCGGTGTTCGGGCTGTGGGGTGACCGCCCGGCGGTGTGGCGGGTGCTCGGCGGCGCGTTGCCGCCGGGTGTCGAACTCGCAGACGACGGGTCGTTCACCGGGGCGGCAGCGACGAGCGGTACGTACGTGGCGACCGTCGAGGCGTGTCACCCGAGCGCGACGGATCCTCCGGCGTGCGCCACGGCGGACGTGACGATCGAGGTGCACCCCGCGGTCGACGTCGGCGCCGAGGACGATGACGCGGGCCCCGGCGGGCTGCTGCCGCGCACGGGTGCGGAGACGCCCGCCGTGCTCACGCTGGTCGGGATCGGGGCGCTGCTCGCGGGTGCGCTCCTGACGCGTCCGGGTCGGCGGCGCGCGGTCTGAATCGCTCCTGCGCAGGTCACGGCCCATCGCAGGGATCGTGGGGGGTGGGTGGTACGGTCGCCTTCCGTCGTGCAGTCGCCGACGGAGCCCCGGTCTCGCACCGCCGTCGCCGAACGCACGCGACGGAGTCCGCATCGAGGTGGAGGTCGACCGGGTGGCCAAGCACGTCTTCGTGACCGGTGGCGTGGCGTCGAGTCTCGGGAAGGGGCTCACGGCGTCGTCGCTGGGGCGGCTGCTCAAGAGTCGTGGCCTGCGCGTGACGATGCAGAAGCTCGACCCGTACATCAACGTCGACCCGGGCACGATGAACCCGTTCCAGCACGGCGAGGTGTTCGTCACCGACGACGGCGGCGAGACCGACCTCGACCTCGGCCACTACGAGCGCTTCGTCGACGTGCCGCTGTCGAAGAAGTCCAACGCGACGACCGGGTCGATCTACCAAGAGGTGCTCGCAAAGGAACGGCGCGGCGCGTACCTCGGGCAGACCGTGCAGGTGATC
>DASUMP010000253.1:0-2894 GCA_036277635.1 Acidimicrobiia bacterium
CTGTAGGCCGAACGGCCTCTTGTGGCTGACGTTGCTGGAGTTCACACTCGGTTGCCGAGCGCGCGCGACCGGGGATGCACCACTTCGCGGTGCATCGTCGGTACCGTTTGCGCCCAATCGTCCGGCTCGAGCAGGGGGAACACGTGCGGAACTGGCGGGTGCTGACCGCGGTGGTCGCGGTGGTGCTGGCGTTGCTCGCAGGACTGCTCGCGTGGCAGTACCTCTCCGACGCCGATGAACGAGCCGAAGAAGACGCCGAGCTGGTCGACGTCCTGGTCGCCGCCGAAGACATCCCGGTCGGCACCTCGGGCCAGACCGCGCTGGACGACAAGCTCTTCACCGAGGAGCGGGTGCCGGCGAAGGCCCGACCCGACGGTGCCCTCGCCCCCGGTGACGAGGACCAGATCGCCGGGCTCGTCGCCGCCGGCCCCATCAGCAAGGGCCAGTTCATCGTCGAGGGCAGCTTCCAGGAGTCGGCGCAGGTGTCCGGTCTCGCTGGCACCCTCGGTGAGGGCGACCAGGCGATTTCCTTCCAGGTCGACGACACCCGCGGCATCGGCGGATTCGTCTCTCCGGGCGACCGGGTCAACGTGATCTTGAACCTGGAGATCGCGGCGGTACGAGGTTCGGCGCCCGGCGCCCCGCCGGTCAACACGACGGCTTTCCTGTTGCCCGGCCTCGAGGTCTTGGCTGTCGGCGACACCACCGTCACCCCGGTGCAGCAGACCGCCGACGACACCACGGAGCAGCGGGAGATCCCGGCCGGGATCATCACCGTGAGGGTCAACGCCCGGCAGGCGTTGCAGATCGCGCACGCCCAGCAGAACGGAACCATCCTGCTGAGCCTCAACCCGCGGGACTTCTCGCCCGAGACCTCCCCAGAGATCGTCGAGACCGACAACCTGTTCGATCAACCGATGAACGAGGTACTGCGGGTCCAGGAGCAGTTGCGGGCCGGCGGATAACGGATTGGTTCCCCAGCGAACGTCAGGAAGACATGGCCGGTGAGAGCACACTTCCGAAGAGCATGACCCCAGCTCGCAGGTATCGCGTCGTCGCCGTCGAGCCGGATGCCCGGTTCCGCACGCGCCTCAGCATCCAGCTCGCCGGGATCACCAGCGAGACCCTCGACACGCTCGAGGCGCTGTCGTCGCTCGTCGCGTCCGGCGAGCCGACCGTGGCGCTGTTCGGGCCCGGACTCGCCAACGACACCGGGTTCGCGCACGCGCAGCGCATGTCGCGCCAGCACCCCGAGCTCGGCGTCGTGCTGCTCGCCGAAGAGCTGACGTTGCCGCTGCTGCAGCAGGCGTTGCGGTCGGGGGTGCGCGACGCGCTCGCGCTCGACACCGACGACGCCCAGATCCGCGCCACCGTCGAGCGCGTCGGCGATGCGATCGCCACGCTCGCGCTGCGCACCGTGCCGGTCGGGAGCGCCGGGAAGTACGGCAAGGTGATCGTCGCGTTCTCGACCAAGGGTGGCGTCGGCAAGAGCGTCGTGGCCACGAACGTCGCGGTGTCGCTCGCGACGCGGGGCCACGACACGGTGATCGTCGACGCCGACCTCCAGTTCGGCGATGTCGCCGTGTTGCTCGGTGTGCCGCCGGTGCACACCACGGTCGAAGCCGCCGACGCGATCGATGCTGCCGACAACGAGCTGATGGACGGGCTCCTCGCCAAGCACGAGGCGTCGGGGTTGCGGGTGCTCGCCGCGCCGGTCGAACCCGTCGCGGGCGACTCGATCACCGCGGAGCAGATGGTCGCGATCGTCAACCAGCTGCGCACGATGTTCGAATACGTGGTTGTCGACATGCCGCCGCACTTCGACGACGTCGTCTTGTCGCTGCTCGAAGAGGCCGACGACGTGCTGTTGGTCGCGAGCATGGACATCCCGAGCATCAAGAACCTGAAGGTCGGGATCCAGACCCTCGACCTGCTGACCGTGGCGGGCTCGAAGCTGCGCCTCGTGCTCAACCGGGCGAACGCGAAGGTCAACCTCGACGTCGCCGACGTCGAGCGCGCGCTCGGCGTGCCGGCGGAGTTCCGGATCCCGTCCGACATCTCCGTTCCCCAAGCCGTGAACCGCGGTGTCCCGGTCGTGCTCGACCGGCCGCGGTCCGCCGCCGCGCTGTCGCTCGCGGGTCTCGCCGAGTCCTTCGTCGAGCGCGCCGCCGCGGCCGCCGACGACGCCGACGCCGGTCGGCGTCCGCTGCGCTGATCGACCAGGAGAGCTGACCGATGACCCAGTACTCGCGGTGGCAGGAGCGCCAGCGCACCGGCGCGGTCACCCGCACCTCGCAGCTCGACGACCTGCGCCAGCGCATCCACGTGTTCGTCATCGAACAGCTCGGGCCGTTGCTCACCGATCAGCGGCTCGGCGAGGCCGAGACCCGCAAGCTCGTCCACGAGCAGCTGATCCGCGCGCTCGCCGAGGAGCAGATCGCGCTGTCGGCCGCCGAGCGCCAGCAGGTGATCCAAGACGTCACCGACGACGTGCTCGGCTACGGCCCGATCGACCGCTTCCTGCGCGACACCACGATCACCGAGGTCATGGTCAACGGTCCGAAGTCGGTCTACGTCGAGCGGCGGGGCAAGATCGAGCGCACCGACGTCGAGTTCGTCGACGAGAACCACCTCCGGCGCATCATCGACAAGATCGTCGCCCAGGTCGGCCGGCGCATCGACGAAGCGACCCCGATGGTCGACGCGCGCCTCCCCGATGGCTCGCGCATCAACGCGGTCGTGAACCCGGTCGCGATCGGCGGACCGTTCCTCACGATCCGCAAGTTCTCGTCCACGCCATTCACCGTCGCCGACTTGATCAACTTCGGCACGATGACGCCGCAGACCGCGCACTTCCTCGACGCGTGCGTGCGGGGTCGCCTGAACGTCGTCGT
>DASUMP010000254.1:0-8268 GCA_036277635.1 Acidimicrobiia bacterium
CCGACGGTCGCTTCGACGTGACCGTCGACGTCCCCGACACCGGTTGGATCGACGTGACGATCCGCTGAGCATCTTCTGCGAGACTTCCCGACCGTTCCGGTCCGGCCCACCCGACAGGAGTTGTCCATGTTCCCCGGCGCCCACGCAGCGACGAACCCCGACAAGGCCGCCTACGTGATGGCGTCGACCGGACAGGTGGTCACCTACCGCGAGCTCGACGACGAAGCGAACCGCCTCGCGAACCTGTTCCGCGCCGCGGGCCTCCAAGTGGGCGACCACGTCGCGTTCTGTCTGGAGAACCATCCGCACTTCCTCGCGATCGCGTGGGGCGCGCAGTACGCGGGCCTCTACTACACGGCGCTCAGCTCACGGCTCACCGCCGAGGAGACGGCGTACATCGTGAACGACTGCGGCGCGCAGGCGTTCATCACCTCGGGCTACAAGGCCGACGTCGCCGAGGAGATCAGCGACCAGATCCCGAACGTGCGCATCCGCCTGATGCTCGACCGCACGATCGACGGGTTCGAGTCGTACGAAGCCGCGATCGCGGCGGCGTCACCCGAGCCGCTCCCCGAGCCGCGCATCGCCGGCAAGGACATGCTCTACAGCTCGGGCACGACCGGACGCCCGAAGGGCGTGAAGCACACCGCACCGAGCGACCCGCTCGACCAGGCCACGAGCGTCACGTTCCTCGGTCAGATGCTGCTCGGCTACCGCGACGACATGGTCTACCTCTCACCCGCGCCGCTGTACCACGCCGCGCCATTGCGCTTCACGATGGCGGTGCAACAAGTCGGCGGCTGCGCCGTGATCATGGAGCACTTCGACGGCGAGGAGTTCCTGCGCCTGGTCCAGGAGCACCGCGCCACGCACACGCAGGTCGTCCCGACGATGTTCGTACGGATGCTGAAGCTCCCGCCCGAGGTTCGGGCGCGCTACGACGTCTCCAGCCTCGAGATGTGCGTGCACGCGGCCGCGCCGTGCCCGGTCGCAGTGAAGGAGCAGATGATCGAGTGGTGGGGGCCGATCATCCACGAGTACTACGCGGGCACCGAGGGCAACGGCTTCGTCTACTGCAACAGCGACGACTGGCTCGCACACAAGGGAACCGTCGGCCGCGCGCTCACCGGCATCCTGCACATCGTCGACGAGGAAGGCAACGAGGTCCCCGTCGGCGAGGAAGGCACGATCTACTTCGAGAGCGACGTGCAGTTCGAGTACCACAACGACCCCGACAAGACCGCGTCGTCGCGTCTCGCCAACGGTTGGAGCACGCTCGGCGACGTCGGGCGCGTCGACGAGGAGGGCTTCCTCTACCTCACCGACCGCAAGGCGTACATGATCATCTCGGGCGGCGTGAACGTGTACCCGCAAGAAGCGGAGAACATCCTCGCGATGCACCCGAAGGTCGCCGACGTCGCCGTGATCGGCGTGCCCAACGAAGACTTCGGCGAAGAGGTGAAAGCGGTCGTGCAACCGCTCGACATGGCCGACGCCGGTCCCGAGCTCGAACGTGAGCTCATCGCCTACTGCCGCGAGCACCTCGCCGACGTGAAGTGTCCGCGCACCGTCGACTTCGAGGTCGAGCTCCCCCGCCATCCCACCGGCAAGCTCTACAAGCGTCTGCTCAAGGACCGGTACTGGGCCGGCCACGACAGCCGCATCATCTGACCGCCGGTCAAGCTTGGCCGGCGAGGACGGCCTGGCGGCGGCCGCGACGCTTCGCTTCGTACATCGCGCCGTCGGCGAGGCGGATCAGCTCGTCAGCCGACGTCGACGGGTGGTCGAGCGTCGCGATGCCGATGCTCGCGGTGATCGGCACGGCCGCGTCACCGGCGAGCCACGGTGCGGCGAGGGCGTCGAGGATGCGCAGGGCGATGAGCTCGGCGTCGTGCACGCTGTCGACCTCGCGCAGCAACACGAGGAACTCGTCACCGCCGAGACGGCCGACGACGTCCTGCTCGCGCAGGCACGACTCGATGCGACGAGCAGCCTTGACCAGCAGCCGGTCACCCTGCTCGTGACCGAGCGCGTCGTTGACGGCCTTGAACCCGTCGAGGTCGACGAAGAGCACCGCGATCTCCCGATCGGCGAGGGCGGCGAGCGCGCGGACGCGCTCGACTTCTTCCATGAGCGCGGCGCGGTTCAGCAGCCCGGTCAGCGCGTCGTGGCTCGCCTGGTACGTGAGGCGATCCTCGAGCGCGCGCTGCGCGGTGATGTCGCGCGCGTTCAACACGACCACGCCGTCGGGACGTTGCGTGGCGGTCACATGGGTCAGACGGATCGAGCCGTCGCGGTGCAGCAGACGCACCTCGTCGCTCGCGGCCGCGCCCGGGCGCGCGGCGAGGGCCTCGGCGAGCGCGTCGACGCCCTCCGGGTGCGCGGGGTCGAGGAACTCGTCGACCGTCCGGCCGATGCACTCCTCGGGGATGTAGCCGAGGAGTGTCGTGACCGCCGGGCTCACGTACAGCACGCGCGACTCGGCGTCGATCACGCCGATCATGTCGCTCGCGTGGAGCACCATCGAGCGGAACTGCTCTTCGCGATCGGCGAGCTCGTCAGCGGCGGACTCGGCGGTGGCGGCGGTCACACCGAGGATGTGCAACACGACGGCGATACACAGGATCCCGGCGATCGCGACCGAGTGTGCGATCCGCGGGTCGATGAGGATCGGCGCGATGTCGAATGCGATCGCGAGCTGGCCGGCGAGGACGCCGAGCGTCGTCCAGATGAGGCCCGGTCGCCACGCGCCCGATCCGTCGCTGCGCAACACGTCGGCGACGCCCACGGCGAACCCGACGATGACGAGCGACCCCCACCCCGTCGCGTAGATGATCGTGGCGGTCGTGATCGTGGAGAGCGCGAGGCGAACCTGGATCCGCGCGGCGCGGCTGCGCACCCGCCGCGTGATCGCGAACGTCGACGCGTTGATGATGCTCGCGCCGATGAGCAGGGTCGCGAGCAGCCAGTACGGCGTGTCGGAGAGCAGGTCGAGCTCGCGGAGCAGCGCGAAGACGCCGAGGGCGATCGGGGTCGGGACGTGCGGCAGCAGCCAGCTCCACCGCGTGGTGCTCGGCCGTCCGTTGTCGCTCATACCCGGGGAGTATCGGGCGTCGGGTCACCGCACTGAACTGCGGAGACCGACCTTGCGCGGTCGGTCATTGGCTCCGTTGAGCCGTTCTGGGCCGGTCGGCCCACGCCCGAGGCGACCGCGATGACGCGATCAGCGGACCTCAGGCGACGCGCGCGACGGACTCCTGATCGATCGCCACGGACGCCCCGACCGCGGCGTCGCCCGCATCGGCGCGCTCAGCGCGCCGATGCCGCCGGAGCGCACGCCGCGCGAGGTCGGTGGCGACGAGTGTGGCGACGCCACCGACCGCGAGGGCGACGCGCGGTCCGAACTGTTCCGCGATCCAGCCGACGAGTGGGCTGCCGATCGGGGTCGTCCCCAGGAACGCGATCGCGTACAACGCCATCACACGTCCACGCATCTCGGCGGTCGCCGTCAGCTGCAGCGTGGCGTTGGCGGTCGCGATGAACGCGAACGCGGCGACGCCCATCACGAACAGCGTGACGACCACGAGCGGGAGCGTCGGCGCAACCGCCACGGCGAGGATGCTGACACCGAGCAGTCCGGCGAGCCACAGGAGCCGCCGGTACGAGATGCTCGTGAGCGTGGCGGTCGACAAGCCGCCGATCACCGCCCCCGCGCCCAGCACCGACGTGAGACCACCGAACGCGCCGGCGCCGGCACCGAGCTCGCGCGTCGCGAGCAACGGGAGGATCACATGGAAGTTGAAGGCGAGGGTGCCGATGGTCGCCATCATGAGCAGCAACGTCCGCAGCTCGGGCGTCGACCACACGTAGCGGTAGCCCTCGCGCAGCTGCCCGGACCGCCGCGCGACGGTGGGGGTGCGGATCAGGGAGCGCGAGTCCATCATCAGGAGGGCGGCGATCACCGCGACGTAGGACGCGGCGTTCACGAAGAAGCAGAGTGTGACGCCGACGCTCGCGATGAGCAGCCCGCCGAGTCCGGGTCCGACGACGCGTGCGGCGTTCATCACGACGCTGTTGAGGCTCACCGCGTTCTGCAGGTTCTCGGGTCCGACCATCTCGAGCACGAAGGTCTGGCGCGCCGGGTTGTCGATCGCGTTCACGAACCCGAGCAGCAACGCGAGCACGTAGACGTTCCAGACCGCCGCCAGGTCGAACGCGGCCAACACGCCGAGGGCGACGGCGAGCAGCGCAGCTGCCGCGTTGGTGCCGAGCAGCAACCGGCGCTTGTCGAATCGGTCGGCGATGACACCGCCGAAACCGCCCAGCAGCAGCATCGGCAGGAACTGGAGGGCGGTCGTGATGCCGAGCGCCACGCCGCTCCCGGTCAGCTCGAGCACGAGCCAAGCCTGGGCGAGCCCCTGCATCCACGTGCCGCTGACCGAGACGATCTGGCCGACGAAGTAGAGCCGGAAATTGCGCTGGTGCAGCGACCGGAACGCGTCGCGCCCGAAGCGACGGACGCGCGTCATCGGGGCTCCTCGGCGAGCAACCGTTCGAGGATCGTCGATGCGGCGTCGATCGTCGCCAGATCGCCCGGCGACAAGGTTCGCAGGCGCTGGGCCAGGTACGCGTCGCGCTCGCGCCGCACGGCTTCGACCAGGGCTCGCCCTGCGGGGGTCGCCTCGACCCATGTGACCCGGCGGTCGGTCGGATCGGCGACGCGGGCAACGAGTGCGGCGTCGACGAGCGAGTCGACGACGCGGGTGATGGTCGGCGGCTGCACACGCTCGGCCGCAGCCAGGTCGCCGGTGGTGTGGCGGCCGTCGCGCACGAGGGTCGCGAGGGCGGAGAGCTGCGCCGGGGTGATCCCACCCGTCGACTGCTGGCGCAGGCGCCGGCTCAGCCGCATCGCCACCAGCCGGAACCGGGAAGCGAGCTCGACGGGTTGGGGTGCCGTGGCCGTGCGCATGTACTTAGCATACCTAATAGATAGGCATGCTCATAACCTGACGGAGATTCTCGGATTGGGGGGTTTCGCGACCGCCGATCGGGGTACCCGGCACCCAGTTGTCGTGACCGGTGCCCCCACCCCCCCGCCCGGTCGCGCCGGGGCCGCCCTTTCCGAAGGGCGGCCCCCTAATCGCGCTCGGATCGAGATCGTCGGTCTCCGCGGGCTCAGCCCTCGTCCGGGACCCAGTTGCCGTGGAACCCGAACGGCACGCGGGCCGGGAGGTGCACGGTGGCGACCGGCGCCGCGGCGAAGTCCTGCGCGTCGAGCACGACCACGTCGCACGCGTCACGCGTGGCGTCGTGCACGTAGCTGAGCACCCAGCCGTCGTCTTCGGCGGTTGCGCCCGCGCGGGGGACGAACACCGGCTCCATCGCGGCGCGGCCCGGACCCACGTCGTGGACGTCGGTCGTGATCCGATCGACGTCGTGCTTGAGCAGCGAACCGAGTCGCACTCCGTCGTGTGAGGTCAGGAACTCCGCGCCGTAGCCGTACCGGTGCCGCCGACCGATGAGTCCTTCGTGCATCCGCGGGAACTCTTGCTCGCGATCGGACAGCAACTCACGACGCACCTTGCCGGCGGCGGGGTCGAGCGTCCACCGCTCGAGGACCGGCGGCCCTTCGTTCGGACCGCGCACGTCGGCCGCGAACATCTTCGGGTGCACCACGGTGTCGAGCACGACCGTGCCGTCGCCCGCGTCGTACGCGTTGAGCGGGTGGTACGTGTAGAGCAGCTCGTCGAGCTCGCACCAGCGCACGTCCGCGGCGTCACCGTCGAGCGGCAGCACACCCACGCGCGCTCCGTAGTCGGGGTCCCAGCGGTACGGCAGCGGCTGCCCCTGCATCGCGACCTCGAGGTCGAAGGTGACCGGCAGGTCGAAGAGCAACACCTGGGTCTCGGTGATCGCGCAGTCGTGGACCATCGGCTTGCCCGGCACCGGGACGTCGACGACCTTGCGCACCCGACCGTCGGTGCCGACGACGACGTACTCGAGGTAGTCCCACTCCCAGTAGTAGACGACGGCGTGGAGCTCGCCGGTCTGCGGATCGCGCTTGGGGTGCGCGGTGAACGAGCCGGGGAGCGAACCGTCGAAGTTCGAACGCGCGACGGTCTCGAGCTCGTCGGTCAGCTCGACCGGCAGGCCTCCGGCTTCCACGATCGCCCACGTGCGTCCCGCGTGCGCGATCACGTTCGTGTTCGCGACGTTCGCGCCCATGCCGTGGCGCGGACCCGGGATCTCGGGCCATCCCTTCACGGCGCCGACGATCTCGTCACGCACGAACCGGTTGCGGTACCACTCGGCGCGCCCGTCGCGGATGCGCAGCCCGTGCACCATCCCGCTGCCGACGAACCAGTGGTGCTGGAGCGGGTCGGCAACCCCGACCGGGTTCGGTCCGATGCGCAACAGCCGCCCGCTCAGCTCGCGCGGCAGCTCGCCGGTCACCGGCAGGTCGAACGCGGTCACTTCGTCGTCGACGGGCGCGAAGTTGCCGGCCAGGTACGGGTTCTCGGTCACGGTCATGGTGCACTCCTGGAGATCGGTCGGATCGGGATCACGACGGCGGGAACGGTCGCCCACCGAGATCGGTGTCCGGGGAGACGGGAGGGAGGTCGATGAGTCGCATCGCCACCGCGAGCTGCGCGTGCAGATGCTCGTTCTCGGTGACGACCGCCAGCGCGCCCTGCAGCGACAGGTCGGCGATGCCGTGCACGAGGGCCCACAGCGCGCCGGCGAGCTGGGCGCCGTCCTCATCGGCGCGCCAGCCGTCGGCCCGACACTCCTCGACGACGGCGCGCAGCTGCCCGAACGCCGCGATCCCCTCCGCCGCATACTCGGGGTCGCTCACGTCGAGCACGTCGGGGCGGAACATGAGCGAGAACACCGCGGGCCGGTTGCGGGCGAACCGCACGTAGCCGGCGGCCGCGCCGGCCAGACGCTCGCGAGGGCCGGCGCCGGCGCCGGCCGCGTCCATCCCGTCGCCCACCGCGGCCTGCAGGCTGCGAAAGCCGTCGGTCGCCACCGCGGCGAGCAGCGCGGCCAGGCTCGCGAAGTGGCGCAGTGGCGCACCGTGCGACAGGCCGGCGCGGCGGGCGACCTCCCGCAGCGTGACCCCGGCCGGGCCGAGCTCGGCGACGGCCTCCTCGGCCACCACCAACAAGCGGGCCCGGGTGTCGATCGCGGCGTCGACCTGCATGTAGACAGTGTCTACGATCGTGTAGACACTGTCAACCAGAAATCGCGGTCCCGTCGTCGACGTCAGGGGTCGGCACCTCGAGCACGGGCATCTCGGCGGGCGCGCCGAAGGCGACCGCGGCCTTGGAGAAGGCGACCGCGGTGGTGACCGTCGCAGTGAGCTCGACGATCTCGGCCGGGGTGAACTCGACGAGCAGCGCGGCGCGCAGCTCGTCGTCGAGACCCTTCGGATCCGTGATCAGCACGTCGGCGTAGCGGATGGCGAGCTTCCAGCGATCGGGCAGCTCGGTGTCCTCGTAGCCGTCGGCGATGAGGGCGACGAAGTCTTCGCTCAAGCCGCCCGCCCGCGCACCCGCGAAGCGCAGGTTCTTGCAGATGCCGCAGCCGGTGACGCGCGCGTTGCGCAGCCGCCCGACTTCTTTCGTCGGCTGGTCGAGCACGCCGTGCGACCAGAGCGTGCCGTAGTACCGGTTGAACCCGGCGAACAGGTCGGCGCGGTGATCGAACGGCGTCGCACCACCCGGCGGGATGTCCAGTCGCACGAGTCCTCCTCGGAAGCCCCGGTCGCTACGGCAGCGAGCCGGCGGTCGGGGACGGGATGGGGGCGTCGATGATCTCGTCGTCCGGATCGGCGCCGAGCGCGGTGCGGAACCGCGCGAGCGCGTCGAACATGGCGACGCAGAGCACGAACGCGGAAATCTGCGGAGCGGTCAGGTGTTCGCGGAGCGCGTCGAACTCGCGGTCGCGCAGCTCGTGCGGGTCGAGCGCGTACTGCTCGGCGAACCCGATCGCGGCGCGCTCGACCGGCGAGAACTCCGGCGCGCTCGGCCACCGCGACAGCGCGGCGATCTGGGCGGCCGTGGGACCGGCCTCGCCGGCGCCGAACCGGACCCTCGCCTCGCCGGTCGCGCCGACGACCTGCGCGATCCGCAACCGGGCGAGCTCGAGGAGCGCGGGGTCGAGGTCGCCGTCGGTCCACAGCGAGCCGTAGAACTCCCGGAAGCGCGCGTACGCGTCGGGGATCAGTCCGAACACCTCGTCGAGCGCGGTCTCGCCCGGCGCGCG
>DASUMP010000255.1:0-17831 GCA_036277635.1 Acidimicrobiia bacterium
GCGTCGTACGCGCCGCTGATCTGCAGGAGGGCGTCGGTCTGCGGATCGGGCTTGGGTTCGTAGTACGCGATCTTGATCGTCTCCGCGGTGACGCCGCGGTGCGTGGCGCCGCCGTTGTCACCGGTGAACGCCGGGACGCACGGCGGCGTCGTGAGGTCGTACATCGCGATGTCGCCGGCGTCGGTGTCGCAGTTCGGGCCCCAGTCGTAGTCGTCGACCGTGCCGTCGTCGACCGCCTGGGCGTAGGTGATCGGCAGCTCGATCCCGTCGGCGGCCGTGGTGTCGGTGGCGTTGCCGCCGTCGTCGTCTCCGCCCGAGCTCACGACGACCGCGACGATGCCGACCGCGACGACGATGGCGACGAGGGGGAGGTAGCGGCGCCAGACCGAACCCGGAGGGCGCAGCGGCGTGGGCGAGTTGGCGACCATGGCGGAGTGCTCCAGTGTGTGCGGGACGGACCGGACGGGATCAGACGGGGTCGGGCGACGGAGTCTCCTGGACGTCGGCGCGCGCGCCGCTCCGAGCGCGCGCGACGTCGGAGGTTCCCAGGTACGACTCGACGACACGCGGATGGGCGAGCACGGTGGCCGGCGGCCCGCTCGTGACGACGCCGCCGAGGTCCATCGCGACGCACCGGTCGGCGATCGCGCCCAGCAGCGCGATGTCGTGCTCGACGATCAGCACGGTCGCGCCGGTCTCGGCGCGGATCCGCAGCAGCAACGGCGCGAGCGCCTCGGCCTCGCGTTGGGCGATCCCCGACGACGGCTCGTCGAGCAGCAGCACGTCGGGTCCGTGGGCGAGCACGCACGCGAGGTCGACCACCCGACGGCTCCCGGTCGACAGCTCACGCACCAGCTTGTCGCGGAAGTCGCCGATCCCGAGCAGCTCCAGCAGCTCGTCGACTCGGCGCGCCAGGGCGCGCTCGCTCTCGGCCACCGCCGGGAGGTGCAGCGCGGCCGCGATCGGGTCGCGCACCGCGACCCGACGCTCGAGCGCGGTCGCGATCGTGTCGGTGACGGTCAGCGACGGGAACAGCCGCGCGTCTTGGAACGATCGTCCGAGACCGCACCACGCGCGCTCAGAGGCCGACAGACCGACCAGCTCCCGGCGCGGTGAGCCGTCGGCGGGCGCAAGCGTGATCGATCCTGCGTCGGCGGCGACGAACCCCGAGATCACATCGAAGAGCGTCGTCTTCCCGGCGCCGTTCGGGCCGAGGAACCCGACGATCTCGCCCGGCGCCGCGCTGAACGACACGTCGTCGAGTGCGGTGAGCCCGCCGAAGCGCTTCGTCACACCTTCGACGGCGAGTCGGGGCGGACCGGCCGCGATCTCCCGCGTCGACGCCGCGACGGGCGCGCCGCTCGCGACCGTCCGGGCGGCCGAGTCGAAGAACACCGAGCGGAGGAGCTCCGGACGTTCGAGCAGCTCTGCGGTTGGTCCGTGGAACCGGATCTCGCCCTTCTCCATGAAGTAGGCCGTCTCGGCGATCGTCAACGCCAGATTCACCGACTGCTCGACGAGGATGATCGTCGTGCCCTGTGCCGCGATCGCGCGCACGATCTCGAGCAGCTGCTCGACGACGGCGGGGGCGAGTCCGAGCGACAGCTCGTCGATCATCAGCAGGCGCGGCCGGGCGATGAACGCCATCCCGAGGGTCAGCATCTGCTGCTGGCCGCCCGACAGGTCGCCCGCGGGATCGTCGAGGCGGTCGGCGAGCACGGGGAACAGCGTCAGCACGTGCTCGGTCGCCGCGAGCACGTCGGCGTGCTCGCGGCGGCGCGTCCATCCCGCGAGCCGCAGGTGCTCGCGCACGCTGAGCGACGGGAACACACCTTGTCCACCCGGCACCTGCACGACGCCGCGCGCCGCGACTTCGTGCGGTGGCGCGTACGTCATGTCGCGTCCGTCGAACACGATCGCGCCGTTCACCGGTTCGACGAGCCCCGAGATGGCGCGCAGCAGCGTCGACTTCCCGGCGCCGTTGGTGCCGAGCAGCGCGACGACCTCGCCTTCGTCGACCTCGAAGTCGACGTTGAACAGCACCCGCACGCCGTCGTACTCGACATCGATGTTGCGCACCAGCAGCAGCTTCACGAGACCCTGCTCGCGCTGCAGGCGCACCTCGGCCTGCGCCGCGGTCGACGTCCACACGCGGTTGATGTCGGAACGGACGAACGCGCCGGCGCTCTGCAGGATCGCGGCGCCGACGAGGAACACCGGCACCATGATCAAGAGCCCGGCCCGGATGCTCCAGCGGTCGGCGATCGTGCCGACGACCTGGAGGATCACGAGGCCCGGGAGCACGAACAGCGACGCCATCGAGAACCCGAGGGAACGCACCTTCGGTGGGATCACGAGCGAGAGCGACGCGAAGATCCCGGGGGCGAGCAACGCGGCGACGCCGGAGATCACGACGTTCATCAGCACCGCGAGCCACAGCGTGGGTGTGAGCGCGAACACCAGCCACGCCCCCGCGACCACGACGCCCACGATCGAGAGCAGCCGCAGCCCGAGGCCCGGGTCGCGCAGCATCAAGCGCGACGCGAGCGGGATGCCGATCGTGAGTCCGAGGATCTGCGCGGGCTCCGACAGGGCAGCCACGACGCCGCGTTCGGTCTCCGAGAGGCGGAACAC
This sequence comes from Acidimicrobiia bacterium, assembly GCA_036277635.1. Lineage (GTDB taxonomy): Bacteria > Actinomycetota > Acidimicrobiia > IMCC26256 > PALSA-610 > DASUMP01. The sequence continues at coordinate 2,635 of DASUMP010000255.1, forward strand.
CTCCTCGTAGTAGAGAGAGGTGAGCACGATCAGGCCGATGATGGACGCCGCGAGGAACGGCAGCGAGTACCAGATCCGGCGCAGCGTCTGGATCTGCCAGAGGATGCGCACGCTCTCCGCGAACGACGGCGGGACTTCGTCGGTCGCGACGACGCTCGCGTCGGCGCCGGCGGCGGCGCGCTCCCAGTGCCCGCGCGACGGTTCGCGCAGGCGCAGCCCGATGACGACGAGCACGAGCGTCGGGATCGCGAACACGAAGAAGGGGACTCGCCAACCGAACGCGGACGCGAGCAGCCCCGCCGCGAGCGGGCCGACGAACGCGCCGACCGCGTTCGCCATCCGGTGGAAGCCGTAGACGTCGGCGCGCACCTGGATCGGGTAGTAGTCGGCGATGAGGGAGTTGTGCGTGGGGGTGACGACCGCACGCCCCATCCCCGCTCCCGAACGGGCGATGACGAGGAGCAGGAGCGTGCTCGCGAGCCCGGTGAAGATCCCGAACAGCATCCACACCGCGCCGCCGAGCACGGCGATGCGTGCCCGCGGCAGGCGGTCGGCGAAGTAGGCGAGCGGGATCTCGAGCAGCAGCCCGCCGAGGAGCGTGAGCGCGATCAGGCTGAGGATCCCCCCGTTGGATAGCCCGAAGTGGTCGCGGATCTCGGGAGTGAGGATCGCGAAGCCCGTCCGATCGAGCTCGTCGACCGCGTTCAGGCCGAAGAGCACGACGAGCGGGAACAGCGCCTCGCCGCCGGAGATGTCGTCGAAGTACTGGCGCGGCGCGCGGGGCACGTGGATCGTGAGGCGCCCGACGCGCGCGAGGACACGGCGCTCGCTCACGGGTGCAACTCCGCGGCGATCGGGGCGTCGGTCGCTTCCTCGACCGCCGCGACCATCTCGGGAGTGGCCACGAGCGCTTCGACGCGAGTGTCGGCGACGAGGCTCGGGACGCGCAGTGCGCGCCGGCGCGCCAGCGCCCGCAGCGCGGCGTTGCGCGCGTCACCGACGGCGGCGCCGAGGCCGCCCGGCAGCAACATCAACACGAGGAGCAATCCGGCGCCGGTCGCGAGGAACGTCCACTCGGCGGGGAGGAACCAGTCGACGCCCCGCACGTACGCGGCGCCGAGCACCACGCCACCGATCGAGCCGAGGCCTCCGACCACCGCGGTCGAGAACACCTGGAGGCCGGCTTCCGGCTCGTACAGCGAGAGGTCGAGCGACTGTTGCTGCACCTGGAGCAGCGCGCCCGCGACCCCGGCGAACGTTCCCGACACCGCGAACGCCGTGATCACGGCGCGACGGGGTGCGACGCCGAAGCTCGCGACGGCGCGGGCGTTGTCGCGACCGGCGATGAGCGTGCGCCCGGTGCGGCTGCGTCGCAACCCGCGCGCCGCGAGCACGCCGAGGCCGAGCACGGCGAGCGACAGCACGTAGTAGCTGGTCTCGCTGCGCACGTCGAAGATGCCGAGCACCGACGGTCGCTCGACACGACCGGCGCCGGGACGTGTCCACTCGGGGAGGACGTCGCGCACCGGCGAGAAGCGCGGGTTCAACAGCCACGACGACGTGACGAGGGCGAGGGCGAGGGTCGCCACGGCGAGCGTGAGCCCTCCGCCGCGCAACGCCGGCAGTCCCACCGCGACGAGCACCGCGGCTCCCGCGACACCTCCGGCGACGAGCACGAGCGCGAGGTCCCACCCTTGGCGGGTCACGAGCGAGCCGGCGACGGCGCCGGCGATCCCCACGACGGCCATCTGGCCCAGGCTCACGTGGCCCGCCCATCCGGTCAACACCACGAGCGACAGCGCCACGAGCGCGTAGATCGCGATCGTGGTGGCCAGGCGCACGCGGCTCTCGCTCATCAGCACCGGAACGATCGCGACTACAGCGAGTCCGAGCGCGATGAGCACGCGACGCGCGGCGCGCACCTCCGGGAGGTCGCGCAGCTCCGTGGGGACCGGCTGGATCTCGCGGGTCGCCTGCCACGTGGACGCTTCGTCGGCGCGCCCGGTGGTGCGGACGCGCGCGACGACCAATCCGGCGACGATCAACCCCGCGAGCACTGCGTCGCGGCTCGCCGAGTTCCCCCAGTCGTACACGACCGACTGCGACACGACGCCGAGTCCGATCGCGGCCGCCCCGATGATCGGGAGTCGGTGCATGCCACCGATCACGGCCGCCGCCAGCGCCGTGAGCAGCAGCGTCGGGTCGAGCGCGCGGCCGAGCGTGGCGCCGCGCACCCCGATCTCGAGGAACAGCGCGACGAACGCGAGCACCGACGACAGCGACCACACGACCATCTGCAGGCGCTTCACGGGGATCCCGAGCAGCGACGCGCGATCGGCGTGTTCCGCCGCCGCGCGCAGCGCGACACCGAGCGACGAGAACCGGAGGAATGCGGCGAGGGCGACGAGCACGAGCGGCACGACGAGCAGCACGAGGACGTCGTTGCCGTCGAAGACGGTGCCGCCGAACGTGAAGGTCGCGTCGATCGGGGGCTCGTAGCTCGCCGCGGTGATCTCGTCGAACCAGGTCGGGAGGAGCAGCCCGAGCCCGACGAGGATCTGGGTCACGCCGATGGTCGCGACGGTGACGATCACTCGCGGCGCGCGGAAGAACCGGCGGATGAACACGAACTCGACGATCGCGCCGAGCAGCGCCGCCGCGAGCAGACCGACCACGACCGAGACGTAGAAGCCCCACCCGAGCGACACGATGAACAAGAGCGCGAGGTTCGCGGGCACTGCGCCGAGGTCGGCCTGGGCGAAGTTGACGATGCGGCTCGCGCGCCACACGAGCGCGAGTCCCACTGCGACCAGCGCGGCGAGCGAACCTTGGATCGCGCCGTCGAGCAGCACACCCGACGGGGGCGACCACACGAGCCGCGCCAGGAGTACGAGCGCCCCGAGCAGACCAGCCGCGCCGGCCGTGGGCAGCCACCGCGCGCGCACCGTGGACGCGTCCCGCGCTGCTCGCTTCACCGGCGCAGTTCCCCCCTGGCCCCGCGTGTGGAGCGGCGACGTTTGCCCGCGTCGTGAGCGGTGTCAAGCCGCCTCAGCGCACCAGCTTCGGCATCAGCCACGCCGCCACCGCGTCGGCGCCCGGATCGGAGAAGTGGTTCCCGTCGGGACGGGCGTCGGTGACGGCGCCGATCGTCGACGCGAACGTGCCGTCCGGGCAGACCTTCCCGTGGAGGTCGACGACGTCCACGGTCTCGGGCCGGGCGTCGGCGAGGCGGCGCCCGAGCTGCACATCGTTGTAGCGCTCGATGCGCGCGGGCGTGTCGGGATCGACCGGCTCGCGCACGCACGGCATCGTCAACCAGACCACGCGCGCGCCGCGCGCCGAGAGCGTGTCGACGGCGGCGGTGTACTCGCGCAGCTGCCAGTCGTCGTACGCGCGCTCGCCGGGCGAGCGCCAGCCGCCCCAGTCGTCGGAGCGACGGTCGATCAGCTCCCAGATGGTGGACAAGACGACCACCGTGTCGGGATCGAACCCGGCGATCTGCTCGCGCCACCGGGTCGCCCAGTCGTCGCAGCCAGGACCCTGGTGCGCGCCGGCGACCGCGGGACGTTCCAGGCCGCGGCCGATCGCGCACCATTTGCGTGCCGTGTTCCACACCACGGCGTCGCCCGTCGCCGCGCCCCAACGCTCCAGGCCCCGTCCCAAGGTCAAGGCGACCGAGTCGCCGACGACCATCACGCGCGCGGGTCGTGATCGTTCGACCGACACCGGCGGTCCGGTCGCGCTGACTGCTTCGAGGACGAACTCGGGCTCGGGTGCGTCGGCGGTGACCGCGAGCACTCCTCCCGCGACGACGAGCAGCGCGGCCGGGATCGCGATCCGGGCGCGCGCGGGGGTGATGACCGTGCCGTGCCGGATCGGCCGCTCGATCAACAGGAACGAGGGGATCGCGACCGCGAGCGTCACGAGCGCGCGGAGTGCGAACAGCGCGCCGTCGTCGAGTCCGGTGCGCTCGGCGTCGAGCCACAGGTAGATCGGCCAGTGGAAGACGTAGACGCCGTAGGAGATCCGGCCGAGCGCGACGAGCGGTCGAGTCGCGAGCGCGCGAGCGATAGGCGTCTGGCGCGTCGCCGCGACGACGACGACCGTCACGAGCACCGCGTGCAGAGCGAGTCCGCCGCGCGGGAGCCAGCCGTCGGTCTGGTCGACCGTGGTCCACCACCACAGGATCGGGACGACGGCGACGATGCCACCGAGGTCGAGCGCGCGCCGTGCAAACGTGGTCGCGAGCACGCGCGCGCCATGCGCCGAGGTGACGACGACCGCCGCGAGCGCGCCGATCAACAGCTCGGCGATGCGTGTGTCGGTGCCGTAGTACGCGCGAGCAGTGTTGTTCGGATCGGCGAGCATCACGCTCGTGGCGATCGACGCGACGCAGAGTGCGCCCAGCGTGACGAACAGCGTGCGCCGCGGCCGGCGCGTCCCGAGCGCGACGAACGCCAACAGCGGAAGCGCGATGTAGCACTGCTCCTCGATCGACAGCGACCAGAAGTGTTGGACCGGCGACGGCGCGGTGAACAGCTGTTCGTACGAGCGATCGTCGACGATGAACCGCCAGTTCGACACGTTGAACATCGCCGAGAGCACATCGCCGCCGAGCGCGCGCACCTGCGCCGGTTCGGCCGCGACGGCGCCGTACACGATCACGAGTCCGAGCGCGAGGAACGACGCAGGGAGCAACCGCCGGGCGCGGCGCGCCCAGAACGCGCCGAGGTCGACTCGACCGGTGTCGTCGTGCTCGCGCAGCAGCAACGACGTGATCAAGAAGCCCGACAGGGTGAAGAACGCGCTGACGCCGAGGAACCCGCCCGGCATCCACGACACCTCGGCGTGGAAGAGCAGCACCGCCAGGACCGCGACGCCGCGCCACCCGTCGAGGGCAGCGACGTAGCGCAGACGGGACGACGTGGGCACGCGCGGCATCCGAGCGGAAGTGGGCCCATCCCCCGGGCCCCGAGTGCGGAAGCCTAGAGGCCGGACTCGCGTGCCGTCCCCCCGAACTCGATTGCTCCGAACCGGTTGTGGCGGTCAACCTGGGACGATGGACGCCGCTGCACTCGAGCTGACCGACGGCACGAGCGTGAGGCTCCGGCTGGTCGTCGACGCCGATCTCGACGCGGTCTACGACGGCATCGCCGGCGACGCCGACATCGAGCGCTACACGCGGATCCCGTTCCCGTACACGCGTGAGCTGGCCCGTGAATTCATCGAGCGGTCGGTGGCAACTCGCGCTGATGGCGACGAGTACGCATTCGCGATCCGGACGTTCGTCGACGACGCGCTCGTCGGCGGCATCGGCGTGCACCGCATCGGTCGACCCGCGCCGCCAGACTCGGCACTGCTCCCGAACGAGGTCGGGTACTGGGTGCGTGCCGACGCCCGGGGCCGCGGCCTGTGCACGAGCGCCTTGCGGGTGCTGTCGCGATGGGCTCTCACTGACCTCGGCGTCGACCGCCTCGAGCTGCAGTGCGCCACCGACAACGCGCGGTCGCGTCGAGTCGCGGAGAAGGTCGGCTACCGGTTCACGCGCACCGTGACCGCCGCCGAGGTGGTCGACGACCACCGCGACCACCACCGGTTCGTGCTGACGCTCGCGGACCTCGACGGCGCGACCGCTGAGTGATCAGCCGGCTTGACGCGCCACGGCAGCCGCCGCCGCGGCGGCGGCCTCGGGGTCGCCCACGTATCGACCGCGCAGTCCGGACGCGTCGCGCTCACCGACCGGTCGGAGCGCAGGGTCGAGCTCGTACACCAGTGGGATTCCGGTGGGGATGTTGAGCTCGGTGATGTCGGCGTCGGTGATCTCGTCGAGGTGCTTGACGAGCGCGCGCAGCGAGTTGCCGTGGGCGGACACGAGCACGGTCGCGCCGGTGCGCAGGTCGGGGACGATCGCGTCGTGCCAGTAGGGGAGCATGCGCGCGACCACGTCACGTAGGCACTCCGACGCGGGGAGCACGTCGGGCGGGAGGTCGGCGTAGCGCGGGTCGTGGCGAGGGTGCATGGGGTCGTCGAGCCCGACGGGCGGGGGCGGCACGTCGTAGCTGCGCCGCCAGATCTTCACCTGCGCCGCGCCGAACGCGTCGGTCGTCTCCTGTTTGTTCTTGCCTTGGAGCGCGCCGTAGTGCCGTTCGTTCAACCGCCACGAACGCCGCACCGGGATCCACGAGCGGCCGATCTCTCGCAGCGCGAGCTCGCTCGTGGTGATCGCGCGCGCCTGGAGCGACGTGTGGAGCAGGTCGGGGGCGATGCCGGCCGCGTGCAGGTCGCGCCCGCCTCGCCGTGCTTCTTCGACGCCCTGTTCGGTGAGCCCGATGTCGACCCATCCGGTGAACAGGTTCTGCAGGTTCCACTCGCTCTGCCCGTGGCGCAGCAGCACCAGGCGGTAGGTCACACGCGTCCTCCTCGTCGGCCCCATTCTGCCCTGCGTGCTCGCGGCCGTAGGCTCCGACGCCATGTCCGACGTGCACGTGGTCACGCTCTGCACCGGCAACGCCGCTCGTTCGGTGATGGCGGGGGCGGTGCTGCGCGAGCACGTGCCCGGTGTGCACGTGAGCACGTCGGGCACGCACGTGATCGAGGGCATGCCGATGAGCTGGCGCACCCGCGAGGCCATCGAGGCGCTCGGTCTCCCGGTCCCGAACCACCGCAGTCGCCAAGCGACGCCCTCAGAGCTCGATTCGGCCGACCTCGTGATCGCGCTCGCGTGCGAGCACGTCGCGTGGATGCGGCGGGTGCATCCCGCGGCTGCGGGCCGCACCGGCACGCTGCGCCGCCTCGCCCGCGACCTGCGGGCGGGTCCCGAGCCGCTGCGCAACCGCGTCGGCGCGCTCGACCTCGCGTCGGTCACGCTCGAAGCGTGGGAAGACGTCGACGATCCCGCGGGCGGCGACCTCGACACATTCAAGCAGTGCGCACGCGAGATCGCCGAGCTGTTGCACGAGCTGGTGCCGCGCCTCGCGTGAGCACCGTCGGACGAGGAGGATGCGTGGCCGCATACGTGATCGGTGAGATCGAGGTGCACGACGCCGACGGCTACGAGCCGTACAAGCGCCGTTCGGAGACGAGCATCGCGGCGCACGGCGGCCGGTACATCGTGCGCGGCGGGGAGACGCAGGCCGTCGAAGGCGACCCCCCGCGGGGGCGCATCGTCGTGCTCGAGTTCCCCGACCTGGCGGCGGCGCGGGCGTGGTACGACTCCGCCGAGTACACCGAGGCGCGCCCGATCCGGCATGCGACCGCCGACGGGCGCATCTTCTTCGTGGACGGCGTCCCCGGCGACTGAACGCGCGCGCCGGTTCCCCCGGTCGGGATCGCTCGTAGGATGCGCGCGTGGAGGATCGTGGGGGATCGACGTTCGTCGGTCGGCACCGCGAGCTCGACGTGCTCGCCGCCACGCTCGCTCGCGTCGAGGCCGGACACGGCGCCGTCGCGTTGATCTCGGGCGAGCCGGGCATCGGCAAGAGCTGCCTCGCCGACGAGTTCGCGACTCGGGCCCGCGCCACGGGCGCGCGGGTGCTCTGGGGGCGGTGCTGGGAGGCCGGCGGTGCCCCCGCGTACTGGCCGTGGGCCCAGGCGCTGCGCGGCACCGTGCGCGAACGCTCCACCCGCGACGTCGCCGAGCACGTCGGCGACGGGTTGCCGTACCTCGCCCAGATGATCCCCGAGCTGCGCGCGGGTGCGACCGACACCGTCGAGCCGGTCGCCGATCCGGAGACCGCCCGCTTCCGCCTCTTCGACGCGGTCGCGTCGTACGTCCGGTACCTCGGCGACGACCACCCGGTCGTCATCGTGCTCGAGGACCTGCACGGCGCCGACACGCCGACGCTGTTGCTGTTGCAGTTCCTCGCCCACGAGCTCGACGGCGCGCGCGTCCTCGTCGTCGCGACGTACCGCACGAGCGAGATGGTGCGCGACCACCCGTTGCGCGGGGTGGTCACCGAGCTCGCGCGCGTCCCCGGGACGCGGCGCCTCGCGTTGGCCGGCATGGGTGTCGACGAGATCGCGACCTACGTCGAACAGGTCACCGGCACCTCACCGGATCCCGGCGTTGTCGACGAGCTGCGCGACCGCACCGAGGGGAACCCGCTGTTCGTCGGCGAGATCGTGCGGCTGGTCAGCGCGACTGGCGCGACCGACGCGGTGGCGTTCGCAGGCGCCGTTCCCGAGGGGGTGCAGGAGGCGATCACGCAGCGACTGGCCGGGCTCGACGCGCGATGTCGTGAGCTGCTGTCGGCCGCGTCGGTGCTCGGGCGAGACGTGCGCCTCGAAGCGCTCGCCCAGCTCGTGGAGCACGACGCGACCGCAGTCTTCGAGCAGCTCGAATCGGCGTTCGCAACCGGACTCCTCGCGACCGGTACGAGTCCGTCGGAACTGCGGTTCTCGCACGCACTGGTGCGCGACGTCTTGTACGAGACGCTCCCGCTCGCGACGCGGGCTCGTCTCCACTTCCGCACCGGCGAGGTGCTGGAGGCGCTCTACGCGCACGAGCTCGAGTCCCACGCCAGCGAGCTCGCGCACCACTACCTCGCGGCAGGTCCCGCGGGTGACATCGGTCGTGCGGTCCACGCCGCGACGGTCGCCGGTGAGGTGGCGGCGCGCGCCCTCGCCCACGAGGAGGCGGCGCGGTTGCTGCGCGCCGCGAACGACCTCGCCGATCTCCACGATCTCGACGACGGTCGCGCCGAGCGATTGCTCGCGCTGGGCGAGGCCGAGATGCGGGCCGGCGACCTCGAGCATGCACGCGGCCATCTGCTGCGCGCCGCGACGCTTGCGGAAGCGGACGGTCGCGCCGCGCTGCTCGCGCGCGCCGCGGTCGCGTATGGCGGCCGGTTCGCGTGGGAGCGCGCGGGCAACGACCACGAGATGGTGCCGCTGCTGCAGCGCGCCCTCGACGCGATCGGCCCCGAGGACTCGCCACTGCGGGTTCGCCTGCTCGCGCGGCTCGCGGGCGCGCGGCGCGACGAGCACGACCGCGAACCGCGGGTCGCGGCCGGGAGCGAAGCGCTCGCGATCGCGCGCCGGCTCGACGATCCCCCGACCCTCGCCTACGCCCTCAACGGCATGCACGGCGCGATCTGGGACGCGGAGAACTGCGAAGAACGCCTCGCGTTCGCCGACGAGGTGCGGGTCGTCGCCCAGCGGATCGGCGACCCCGAAGAGCTGATCATGGCGCACGCGGCGCGCTGCTGGGCCCTGTGGGAGCTGGGCGACTTCGCCGCGGCCCGGCGCGAGCACGAAGCCGTGAGTTCGCTCGTCACGCGCTTGCGCCAACCGGCGCAGCGATGGCTGCACGCCGCGATCGCCGCCGCGATCGCGTTGTTCGAAGGGCGCTTCGACGAGGTCGAGCCGCTCGCCGACATCGCACGTCGGGAGGGGATCGGTTCGCTGCGGTTCGATGCCGAGGCCGCGCACCTCACGGCGCTCACGATGTTGCGCCTCGAGCAGGGCCGGGGCAGCGAGGTGGCGCGGGATCTCGAAGCGGCATCGGTCGCGTACCCGTGGTATCCGCACTTCCGTCTGCTCGCCGCAAGGGTGCAGGCCGCGACGGGTGACGTTACCGGCGCCCGGTCCGCGCTCCGGGCGATCTTCGCCGACGACCTGCGGGCGATTCCGCCGAACAACTACACCTTGTTCTCCCTTGTGGCGTTGGCCGACACCGTCGCCGATCTCGACGACGCCGAGCTCGCCGCGCGCGTCGTCCCGCACCTGGAGCCGTACGCCCACCGAGTCTCGGTCGCGCCTCCCGAAGGCTCGCTCGGCGTGCTGCACCGGCCGCTCGGTCGGGTGCTGGTGACCGCCGGGCGCTACGACGAGGCCGTCGATCGTCTCGGTCGCGCCCTCGAGGTGCACGAGCGCATGGGCACGCCGCCGTGGGTCGCGCATACCCACGCCGACCTCGCCGTTGCGCTCGCGAAGCGGGGCGCGCCCGGCGACGACGCCCGCGCCGAGCAGCACCGTGCCCGCGCCGCCGCGCTCGGCGCGTCGCTCGGGATCGCGGAGCTCATGGCCGCGGAGGACGTGCCGTCGCCCGCGGTGGACGCGCCGACCCTCGGAGACCATGCGTCCCGCTCGACGACCGCCAACGTGTTCCGCCGCGACGGCGAGCTGTGGTCGATCGCCTACGAGGGGAACACGTTCCGGCTGCGCGACAGCAAGGGGTTGCAGTACCTCGCGGAGCTGCTGCGCCGCCCACGTGAAGACGTGGCCGCGATCGACCTGGTCGGCGGGGCCGACGGCGGCCGCCAGGAGGTGCTCGACGACGCGGCGCGACGGGCGTACCGCCAGCGCGTCGAGGAGCTCCAGGACGACCTCGACGAAGCCGAGCGGTTCCACGACGACGAGCGCGCCGCGCGCGCTCGCGCCGAGCTCGACGCCGTCGTCGCCGAGCTCACGGCCGCGACCGGGCTCGGCGGGCGATCACGGTCGGTCGCCGGGGAGGGCGAGCGCGCCCGTCAGCGCGTCCGCAAGGCGATCGCGACGGCGCTCGACCGCATCGAGGCACAGGACGCGGCGCTCGGTCGGCATCTCGCGAGCACGGTCCGTACCGGCTACCTGTGCCGGTACGAGCCCGATCCGAGAAGCGACGTGGCCTGGGATGTGTGACGCGGCTGGTCGTCACACATCGGGAGTCGTGACGTCACATCTGTGACCCGTGACCGCACGCCTTCTGGGTGTCGGGACCCACCGGTCCCGGCCCGACCCAGGAGGCAGTCATGGACGCCACACTCACCATCCCCCGTCGCCGGTTCCCCGCCCGCACGCTGCAGCTCGCCGCCGGCCTCGCCGCGGTCGCTGCACTCGCGGGCACGACCGTCCTCGTCGTCTCGAGCGACGACGACGCCCCGAGCGTCCCGCGCACCGAGACCCGCTCGGACGCGCCGAGCGTCGACGTCCGCGACGACCCGCTCATCACGCGCTTCGGCACCCCGCCGGCGACGATCGATGTGCAGGACGACCCGCTGATCACGCGCTTCGGCCGGACCAGCACGCCGCTCGACGCGACCGACGATCCGCTCATCTCCCGCTACGGCGGCTGACCAAGCCTGCGCCGTCCCCGGAGCGACGCTCCGGGGACGGCGGGTCGGCCGCGCGCGACGGCCGATAGCCTCCGCGCCGAACGAGCGACGGGGGAGTGGTCGGTGCGCGCAGTCGACGTCCCGGAGGACGTGGCACGGGTCGAAGCCGAGCTGGTCGCGCCGGGCGGCGCGTTCGAGCTCGAAGAGGTCGACGTGCTCGGCGAGGCGATGCTCGTGTTCAAGAACCGCATCCGCTCGCTGCGCGACCTCCTCGCGAACAGCGTCGGGTTCGCCGACAAGGAGTACGTCGTCTTCACCGACGGCGTGACCGATCGCCGCTTCACGTTCGCCGAACACGAACGTCTCGTCGCTTCCGCCGCGCAGGTGCTGCGCGACGAGTACGGCGTGGGTCCCGGCGACCGGGTGGCGATCCTCGGCGCGAACTCGCCCGAGTGGATCGTCACGTTCTGGGCGACGATCAGCCTCGGGGCGATCGCGGTGGGCCTCAACGGCTGGTCGACCGGACCGGAGATCCGCTACGGCGTCGACGACTGCGCACCGAAGCTGCTCGTCGCCGACGAGAAGCGGCTCGCGCGGCTCGAGGGCGCGGATCCCGGTGTGCCCGTCGTCGAGATCGAGACCGGCTTCGACGCGCTGTGGCACGCGGCGCCCGACGCCCCGTTGCCCGACCAGCCGATCGCCGAGGACGACCCCGCGATCATCCTCTACACGTCGGGGACGACCGGGCGCCCGAAGGGCGCGGTGCACTCGCACCGCAACGTGGGCGCGCTCATCGGCATGACGTTCTTCCACGGGTTGCGCAACATGATCGTGCGCCCCACACCGCCCGACGCCGCCCCGGTGTGCCAGCTCATGACGAGCCCGCTGTTCCACGTGTCGGGGTTGCACACTGGCGCGGTCGCGTTCGTCGCCAGCGGCACGAAGTCGGTGTGGCTCACCGGCCGCTTCGACCCGGTGCTCGCGGCGCGCACGATCGAGCGCGAGCGCGTCACCGGCTGGTCGATCACCGAGACGATCCTGCACCGGTTCGTGAACCATCCCGACGTCGCGACCTTCGACCTCTCGCTCGTGCGCCAGGTCGGCGGCGGGGGCTCACCGATCTCCGCGTCGATGCAAGCGCGCACGCGCGAGGTGTTCCCGAACGCGGCGGCGTCGATGGGTCTCGGCTACGGCCTCACCGAGTGCACCGCGCTCGCGACGATCAACGCGGGCGACGAGCTGATCGCGCACCCCGAATCCGCGGGCCGGCCGCTGCCGACGGTGCAGGTGGAGATCCGCGACCCGTTCGACACGCCGCTCCCCGACGGCGAGGAGGGCGAGGTGTGCGTGCGCTCGCCCGGCGTGATGCTCGGCTACTGGCGCCGTCCACAAGAGACCGCCGCCGCGATCGGTGAAGGCCGGTGGCTGCACACCGGCGACATCGGCCACATCGACGGTGGGCGGCTGTACCTGTCGTCGCGCAAACGCGACTTGATCCTGCGCGGCGGTGAGAACGTGTACCCCGTCGAGGTCGAGAAGATCCTCGAGAACCACCCGACGGTGGAGGAATGCGCGGTGTTCGGCGTCGACGACCCCGAGTACGGCCAAGCGGTGAAAGCGGTGCTGGTCGCGCGCCGCGACGAGACGATCGACGTCGGCGAGCTCGAGGCGTACGCGAAGGGCCAGCTCGCCTACTACAAGGTCCCGACGCAGTGGGAGGTGCGCGACGAGCCGCTGCCGCGCAACGCGTCGGGCAAGATCGTGAAGGACCCGCTCCGCACCGGCGCCGCGCCGACGTTCATCGAGGAATAGGGAATCGCATGGCCCTCGACCTCGCCGACCTCGTCGCTCCCACCCGCACCGCCCTCGTGCTGCAAGAGGTGCAGAACGGTGTGGTCGGCCACCGCTCCGCGCTCCCCGCGCTCGCCGAGGCCGCCACGCAGGTCAACCTCGTTCCGAACTGCGCGCGCCTCGCGCACGCGGCGCGCGCGGCGGGCGTGCCGGTGTTCCACTGCACCGCCGAGACGCGCGACGACCTCAAGGGCGCGAACCGCAACGCCCGCTTGTTCCTCGGCGTCCGCAAGTCGCCGGTGCCGCTCTCGCCGGGGAGCGACGCGGTGCGGGTGCCCGACGAGATCGGCGTCGACGACGGCGACATCGTGCTCCCGCGCCATCACGGCCTCGGGCCGATGAGCGGCACGCAGCTCGACCCGATGCTGCGCAACCTCGGCGTCACCACGATCGTCGGCGTCGGTGTGTCGCTCAACATCGGCATGACGAACTTCGCGTTCGACGCGGTGAACCGCGGCTACCAGTTCGTGATGCCCACCGACGCAGTCGCCGGCGTCCCCGCCGAGTACGCGCGCGCCGTCGTCGACAACACGCTGGCGCTCGTCGCCACCCTCACCACCACCGAAGCGGTGCTCACCGCCTGGTCCGCCGGCCGCCGCTGAGATCTGACGGGTCGTCAGGTCGCCCGTAGACTCACGACCTCGCACGCGCACCGTTCACCGATCGCGGAGGGCACCCGATGGTCGAGATCCCGAAGATCATCTCGGTCGACGACCACGTGCTGGAGCCCGGCCACGTATGGCAGGACCGGCTGCCCGAGAAGTTCAAGGCCGTCGGCCCGCGCCTCGACCGCCGCAAGATCAAGGACATGACGTTCGTCGGCGGTGTCTTCTCCTACGAAGAGGCTGGCCCGAACGACGACGGCGTGTGGGCCGACTGGTGGCTCGTCGAAGACCTGCGCTGGCCGCTCACCCGTCTCTCCGCCGCCGCGGGCTACCCGCGCGACGAGGTGACCGTCAGCCCGATCACGATGGACGACATGCGCCAGGGCTGCTGGGAGCCCAAGGCGCGCCTCGAGGACATGGACGTGAACCACGTCGAGGCGTCGCTGTCGTTCCCGTCGTTCCCGCGCTTTTGCGGGCAGACGTTCCTCGAGCGCAACGACAAGGAGCTCGCCGACCTCTGCGTGAAGGCCTACAACGACTGGATGTTCGACGAGTGGTGCGCGGGCTCGAACGGCCGCCTGATCCCGCTGCCGATCATCCAGCTCTGGGACGCGCAGCTTGCGGCGGCCGAGGTGCGCAGGAACGCAGACCGCGGCGGGCACGCGGTGTGCTTCTCGGAGATCCCGCCGTTCCTCGGACTCCCCTCGGTGCACGACCCTGACGGCTACTGGGACCCGTTCTTCGACGCGTGCGCGGAGACCGACACCGTCGTGTGCATGCACATCGGTTCGAGCTCGAAGATGCCCAGCACGTCGGCCGACGCGCCGCCCGCGGTCGGCAGCACGCTCACCTACATGAACGCGGCGATGTCGCTCACCGACTTCCTCATGTCGGGCGTGTTCGAGAAGTTCCCGAAGCTCGTCGTCGCGTACAGCGAAGGCCAGATCGGCTGGATCCCCTACGTGCTCGAACGCGCCGATGCGGTGTGGCGCGAGAACCGCGGCTGGGGCGGCGTGGCCGACAAGGTGAAGCGCCCGCCGTCAGAGCTCTACGCCGAGCACGTCTACGGCTGCTTCTTCGACGACGCCCACGGCCTCAAGTCGCTCGACGTGATCGGTGTCGACACCGTCACCTTCGAGACCGACTACCCCCACTCCGACAGCACCTGGCCCCACACCAAGAAGGTCGCCGAGGAGATCATGAAAGACCTCGACGACGACACGATCTACAAGATCTGCCGCGGCAACGCGATCCGCATGCTCCACCTCGACCTCGAGAAGTAGCGGCGTTACAGCAGCCGGAGGCGCCCGGTCTCGGTCGGGTCGTAGACGCACACGACGTCGGTGAGATAGCCGAGTTCGAGTGCTGTACGCAGCATCGCGGCGCCCGCGCCTGTGGTCGGTTTGTGTGACGTCAGCACGATGTACGGCGGGTGTTCAGCGATCGCTCGGAGCAGTGCTCCGTTGGCGATCGCCTTCTTGAGTGTGTCGGTTCGGATGAGCCCCGGGCGCGTTCCTTGGACACTTCCCTTGTACTCGAACCAGATCGTCGCGCCACCCGGGCTGGTCGCGACCTGATCGATCTCGACACCGAAGTCGCGGAGCAGCGCCCGACCATCGAGGCGGAAGCCCATGCCTCGCAGCAGCAAGTCGCATTGTTCGCTGAACTGGCGGCCTTGCAGATTCGCGGACGACTGGAACGACGTCAT
>DASUMP010000256.1:0-2285 GCA_036277635.1 Acidimicrobiia bacterium
CTCGAGCGCGACCTGCGCGAGCTCGGCGCGACGCGCGACACGCAACGCAAGGCGCGCCGGCGCAGCGCGCTGCCGCGCGTCTCACTCGTCGGCTACACGAACGCGGGCAAGTCGACACTGTTGAACCGGCTCACGAACGCGGGCGTGCTCGTGGAAGACCAGCTGTTCTCCACGCTCGACCCGACGACGCGCCGCTTGCAGCTCCCCGGCGGCGAGACCGTGCTCCTCTCCGACACCGTCGGGTTCGTGCGCCGCCTCCCGCACCAGCTCGTCGAAGCGTTCCGCTCCACGCTCGAAGAGGTGGTCGACGCCGACCTGCTCGTGCACCTCGTCGACGCCAGCACGCCCGAACCCGACGCGCGCATCGCCGCGGTGCGCGCGGTGCTGCGCGAGATCGGCGCCGGCGACGTGCCCGAGCTGCTCGTGTGGTCGAAGACCGACATCGCCGATCCCGACGACGTGAAGCAGCTGCTCGCGTCGCATCCCGGGTCGGTGACGGTCTCCGCGCGCACCGGCGACGGCGTCCCCGAGATGCTCGCTGCGATCGGCGACGCGCTGCGCGCGCTCACGCACGTCGTCGAGCTCGCGGTGCCGTTCGAGCGCGGCGACGTGCTCGCCGCGCTGCACCGCGCCGGCGAGGTGCTCGTCGAGGTGCACCAGGACTCGAGCACCCGCGTGCGCGCCCGCCTCGCCGACGCCGAACGCTCGCGCTTCGCCGAGTTCCTCGTCGCCGACCCGCCGGTAGTCTCCGACTCGTGAGTGGCGCGCCGAGCGGCGGGTTCGTCCCGCCGCCGTACCCCTACGACCGGCTGCGCGCGCTGGAAGCCCGAGCGGCCGCGTCGCCCGCCGGCCTCGTCGACTGCTCCGTCGGCACCCCCTGCGACCCGGTGCCCGCCCTCGTCGCCGACGCGATCACCGCCGCCCTGCCCGAAGCGAACGGGTACCCGGCCTCGGCGGGCAGCCCCGAGTACCGGGCGGCCGCCGCCGGGTGGATCACCCGGCGTTTTGGCGTGGAGGTCACCGCCGAGCACGTGGCCGCGTGCGTCGGCACGAAGGAGCTCGTGGCGTCGTTGCCGCACGCGCTGCACCTGCGCGACCCGGGCCGCGACACCGTGCTGTTCCCTGCGGTCGCGTACCCCACGTACGCGATGGGGGCGACGCTCGCCGGTCTGCGCGCGGTGCCCGTGCCGGTCGACGACCACTGGCATCTCGCGCTCGACCACGTCGCTGACGCCGACGCCGAGCGCGCACTCGTGCTGTGGCTGAACGAGCCCGGCAACCCCACCTCCGCCGTCGCCGACGACGCACGATTCGCCGCCACCGTCGCGTGGGCGCGCGAGCGCGGCATCGTCGTCGCGAGCGACGAGTGCTACGTGGAGTTCGCGCCCGACCCCGCCACCGTCCTCTCCGCGGGCACCGACGGCGTGCTCGCGGTGCACAGCCTCTCCAAGCGTTCGAACCTGGCCGGGATGCGCGCCGGCTTCTATGCGGGCGATCCCGCGCTCGTCGCGTACCTCGTCGAGGTGCGCAAGCACGCCGGGCTCATGGTGCCCGCGCCGGTGCAGGCCGGCGCGGTCGCCGCGCTCGGCGACCAGCAGCACGTGCACGAGCAGCGCGCCCGCTACGAGGAGCGGCGCGCCCTCGTGGCCGACGCGCTCACCACCCTCGGCGTGCGCCACGACGGCGGGCCCATGCCGTTCTACCTGTGGCTGCGCGCCGACGACGGTCGCGACGGCTGGGCGATGGCCGAGTCGATGGCGCAGGGCGGCCTGCTCGTCGCGCCGGGCGAGTTCTACGGCGACGCCGGCGCCGACCACGCCCGCCTCGCGCTCGTGCAACCCCGCGACGCCCTCGAACGTGCCCTCGACGCGCTGCACGCGCTCGTGACCCACTGACCGACCACGCACACACGGAGAGAGGACCATCGTGAGCGACCTCGCCGAGCAGATCACCGCCCTGTGGGGCGCGGGGGAGCAGTGGCGCGACCAGTGGTCGCCGTCGGATGCGCACGACCTCGTGCGCAGCGCGATCGGCGCGCTCGACCGCGGCGAGGTGCGCGTCGCCGAGGTGCAGGGCGACGACGTCGTCGTGCACGAGTGGGCGAAGCTCGCGGTGCTGCTGTGGTTCCGCTTCCAGGAGATGCACATCACCGAGGTCGGCCCGTTCGAGTACGTCGACAAGCTGCCGCTCAAGACCGGCTACAAGGCCGCGGGCGTGCGGGTGGTGCCGGGCGCGAGCGCGCGCTTCGGCGCGTACCTCGGGCGCGGCGTGGTGATGATGCCGTC
>DASUMP010000257.1:0-6833 GCA_036277635.1 Acidimicrobiia bacterium
GTCCAACCTGTGGCCGCGGATCGAACCGCTCCTGGCCGAGGTGGAGAAGCCCGCTCGCTACATCGGCATGGAGCGGGGCGCCGTCCGGCCGGAGCATCGGCCCGACAAGGTCGCCTGGCTCCTGATCTACCCCGACACCTACGAGATCGGCCTCCCCAACCAGGGGCTCCAGATCCTCTCCGAGATCCTGAACGAGCGCGGCGACGCCGTCGCCGAGCGCGCGTACGCGCCGTGGACCGATCTCGAGGCGTCGTTGCGCCGCAACCGGCTCCCGCTCTTCTCGGTCGACACCCACCGCGCCGCGGGCGACTTCGACCTGCTCGCGTTCAACCTGTCGGCCGAGCTCGTCTACACGAACGTCCTCAACCTGGTGGACCTCGCGGGCGTCCCGGTCCGCAACGAGGACCGCGCCCCCGAGCACCCGATCGTGGTGGCGGGTGGGCACTGCGCCTACAACCCCGAGCCGCTCGCCGAGTACGTCGACGTGTTCGTGCTCGGCGACGGCGAAGAGGTCATCAGCGAGATCACCGAAGTCGTCGGCGCGTGGAAGCGGGGCGGACGCGCCACGCGCGACGCGGTGCTCCACGAGCTCGCGACGATCCCCGGCGTCTACGTGCCCGCGATGTACGACGTCGCCTACGACGGCCAGCACATCGCGGCGGTCACCCCGAAGTACGCCGACGTGCCGGCCGTCGTCGACAAGCGGACCGTGGCCGACCTCGCCGACTGGCCGTACCCGAAGCGCCAGCTCGTGCCGCTGGTCGAGGTGGTGCACGACCGGCTGAACGTCGAGATCTTCCGCGGGTGCACGCGTGGGTGTCGCTTCTGCCAGGCGGGGATGATCACCCGTCCGGTGCGGGAGCGTCCCGAGGAGCAGGTGCGCACCATGGTGCGCGACGGCCTGCGCCGCACGGGCTACGACGAAGTCGCACTCACCTCGCTCTCCAGCGCCGACTTCTCGGGCATCGACCGCGTCGTCGCCGACCTCGTGAACGATCAGGAAGGCACCGGCGGCGTGAGCCTGTCGTTGCCGTCGCTGCGGGTCGACGCGTTCACCGTCGGGATCGCGAGCGAGATCCAGAAGGTCCGGCGCACCGGACTCACGTTCGCGCCCGAAGCGGGCACGTGGCGGATGCGCCAGGTCATCAACAAGCTGATCACCGAAGAAGACCTCTACGCCGCGGTCGAGGGCGCCTACTCACAGGGCTGGCGGCGCATGAAGCTCTACTTCCTCACCGGCCTGCCCACCGAGATGGACGACGACACGCTCGGCATCGCGACACTCGCCAAGCAGGTCGTGGAGATCGGCCGCCAGCACACCAAGCAGGCGAGCTGCACGGTGTCGGTCGGTGGGTTCGTGCCGAAGCCGCACACGCCGTTCCAGTGGTTCGGCCAGAACGGCGTCGACGAGCTCGGCCGCAAGATCGCGATGTTGCGCGACGAGCTGCGCGGCACGCGCGCGCAGCTCAAGTGGCACGACCCCGCGGCGACGTTCGCGGAAGGCATCGCGAGTCGCGGCGACCGTCGTATCGGGCGGGTCATCGAGCGGGTGTGGCGGGCTGGCGGAACGTTCCAGGAGTGGAGCGAGCACTTCGCGATCGACCGGTGGCTCGACGCGATGGCGGCCGAAGGACTCGATCCCGACTGGTACGTCACTCGGCACCGCACCGCCGAGGAGATCCTTCCCTGGGATCACATCGCGGCGGGCCTGCACCGCGACTTCCTGTGGGACGAGTGGCAGGCCGCGTTGGCCGCGCACGGGCTCCCCGACTGTCGATGGACCCCGTGCTACGACTGCGGGGTGTGCACCGACTACGGCCTCGAACACGTCGTGGCCTCGGCGGTGGCACCCGCCGGCGGTTCGCAGGGCACCGGCCAAGACCTCTCCCGCGGCGGCGAAGTTCCGGTCACGTTCCTCGGGATGGGGGCTCGCGCGTGAAGGGCGGTGCGCAGTTCCCTGTCCGTCTCCGCTACGAGAAGCGGGGCAAGGTCCGCTGGATCTCGCACCGCGACGTCGCCCGCGCCTTCGAGCGCGCGTTCCGCGTCGAACGGTTGCCGCTCGCGTTCTCGCAAGGCTTCTCGCCGCACCCGAAGGTCAGCTTCGGACTCGCGTTGAGCACCGGCCACGAGAGCGTCGCCGAATACCTCGACCTCGAGCTCACCACCGAGGTCGACCTCGAGCTGTTGCCCGCCGCCCTGTCGACCGCGCTCCCCGAGGGGCTCACGGTCACCGCGGCAGCACCGCTCGTCGACCGCGCCCCTGCGCTGCAGGAAGCGGTCACCGCCGTCGAGTGGCTCGTCGCGGTCACCCCGCACGACGCCGAACCCGACCCCGAAGTGCTGCGCGCGCTCGTCACCGACGCGCTCGCGCGAGAAGCGTTGCCCACGGCTCGTCGCCGCAAGGGCAAGGAGACCGTCGAGGACGTGCGGCCCGTGATCCGGGCGTTCGACGTGCTCGACGACACCACCCCACTCGTCCCCGACAGCGAGGTGCGCGGCGTGCACGCGCACCTCGAGCTCACCACCCAACCGCGCAGCGCGAAGCCCGACGAGGTGCTCGCCGCGATCGTCACTGCGACCGCAGCGAGCGGCTGGTCACTCGCGCACGTGCTGCGCACCCACCAATGGATCGAGCGCGACGGCGCGCGGCTGGAGCCGCTGGACGCCGACACGCGCCCGCGGGACGTCACCGACGCCCGCGCCACGAGAGAAGGCACCGATGTCCGACCCCGAGATCACCGAGACGACGACCCCGACCGAGCCCCCTCGGTCGCCGGAGGCGCCCTCCGCAGCTGAGACGCCGCGCGTCGCGAGCGCAGCCACCAACGGCGACGCGCCCGTCGACGGCGTCGCCGATGGCGACGGCACCACCCTCACTCCCGCCAAGCGCCGGCGGCGCGGCCGCCGCGGCGGACGCAACCGCCGCCGCCCCGCCGGCACCGGCGGCCAGGGTCAGGGCGCGAGCCGCGACGCCGACGACTCCGCCGACGACGACCTCGACGGCCCCGACGACTGGACCGACGCCGAGGCCGACCGCGGCCTGACGACCGAAGACGTCGCCGCCAAGGCGATGGAAGAGGCCGGCATCTCCGGGACGCCGAGCTCCCGCAGCGGCGGCCCCCGTCCCGCGCCCAAGATCGGCGACTCGCGGCCGGCGCCGGCGCCGACGCCCGCCTCGACGGCGAACACGGGCGACGATGCCGCCGACGGGGATGGCGCACCGAAGAAACGGCGCCGCCGACGTGGTGGCCGTGGGCGCAACAAGAGCGCCAACGGGGGTGGCGCGGCCACCGGTGAACGCCCGCAGCGGCAAGCGCAACGCCCCGGCGACTACGTCGACGCGCTCACCGAGATCGGCAGCATCGACGTCGACGGCACCGAGATCCTCGAGAACCTCGACCCCGAGACGCTCGAACGGCGTCGCGGCGCCACCCGGAAGGGGCGCCCGGCCGGGCGCTACCTGATGGTCGTGCACGCGCGACCCGACGGCATGTCGCACCTCGCGGTGCTCGAGGGCCGGCACCTCGTCGACCACTACGTGTCGGTCCCCCAAGACGACGCCACGTCGATCGACGGCAACATCTACTACGGCAAGGTGCAGAACGTGCTGCCCGGCATGGAGGCCGCGTTCATCGACATCGGCACCCCGAAAAACGGTGTGCTCTACCGCAGCGACGTGCTCTACGACCCCTCCGAGATGGAGGGCGGCGAGAAGCCCCGCATCGAGAAGGCGCTGCGCAACGGCCAGTCGATCATCGTGCAGGTCACGAAGAACCCGATCGCGCACAAGGGTGCGCGCCTCACCCAAGAAGTGAGCCTCGCAGGCCGCTTCGTGGTGATGGTGCCGGGACAGCCGCAGACGTACGGCATCTCCAAGCGTCTCCCCGACGACGAGCGCAAGCGCCTGCGTCGGGTGCTCGACCGACTCCGTCCCGCCGACGCCGGGCTCATCGTGCGCACCGCGGCGGAAGGCGCCGCCGAAGAAGAGCTCGAACGCGACATGCGTCGTCTCAAGTTGCAGTGGCAGCAGATCTCCGACCTCGCGAAGCGGGCGAAGCCGGGCAGCCTCCTCTACAAGGAGCCGCCGCTCGTCATCCGTATCATCCGCGAGGAGTTCACGAAGGAGTACCGCGGCATCGTCATCGACGACCGCACGCTCTACGAAGAGGTGCGCGCGTACCTCGACGCGGTTGCACCCGAGCTCGCCGAGCGCGTCGAGTACTACGACGCCGACGCCGAGAACCTCCCGATCTTCGAGAAGTTCCACATCCACGAGCAGCTCCACAAAGCCCTCGACCGCAAGGTGTGGTTGCCGTCGGGTGGTTCGGTCGTCATCGAGGCGACCGAGGCCCTCACGGTCATCGACGTGAACACCGGCAAGAACGTCGGCAGCTCGAACCTCGAAGAGACCGTGTACCGCAACAACCTCGAAGCCGCCGACGTGATCGCGCGCGAGCTGCGACTGCGCGACATCGGCGGCATCATCGTCATCGACTTCATCGACATGGAGTCGAAGAAGAACCGCGAGGCAGTCGAGAACGCGTTCCGCGACGCCCTCGCTCGCGACAAGACCCGCACCCAGGTCTTCCCGATCTCCGAGCTCGGCCTCCTCGAGATGACCCGCAAGCGCGTGTCGGAGGGCCTCGTCGAGATGTTCTCCGACACCTGCCCGACCTGCCACGGCCGCGGCCTCATCCTCGACGAGTCGATGCTCGAGTAGTCGTCGGCTAACCTTGACCGGTTCCAGTGAAGACTCCGAGGGGCACCGCGCGCCATGTATGCAGTCATCGCCACCGGCGGCAAGCAGTACCGGGTCGCCGAGGGTGACCGAATCGAGGTCGAGCGGCTCGACGGCGACGAGGTGTCGCTGCGGCCGGTGATGCTGGTCGACGGCGACGACGTGTTGGCGACGCCGGCCCAGCTCGAAGGGGCGTCGGTGAGCGCCCGGGTCGTCGGGACCGCGAAGGGTCCGAAGATCGTGGGCTTCACCTACAAGAACAAGTCGAACCAGCGTCGGCGCTGGGGCCACCGCCAGCACTACTCCACGATCGAGATCACCGCGATCACGAAGGGCTGAGGACAGATGTCGAAGAAGAAGGGCGCCGCGTCCTCCCGCAACGGCCGCGACTCCAACGCACAGCGGCTCGGCGTGAAGAAGTACAGCGGCGAGCAGGTCACCGCGGGATCGATCATCATCCGCCAGCGGGGCACGAAGTGGCACCCGGGCTTCAACGTCGGGCGCGGCGGCGACGACACGTTGTTCGCGACCGCCGACGGCGTCGTGAAGTTCGGTTCGCGGCGCGGCCGCAAGCTCGTCGACGTCGTCGTCAGCGACTGACGTTCACCAGCGCTTCGGGCAACGGCTCGGAGTGCACGACGGTCAGGGTCTTCGTGGCCCGTGTGATCGTCACGTAGAGCAGCCGCAGTCCTGAACGATCGGGCGCGACGAGCCGCGCGGGCTCCACCACCACGACGTGGTCGAACTCGAGTCCCTTCGCGTCGGTTGCGTCGAGCACGGCGACGGGCGCGTCGAGGGCCTCCACCGTGTCGGCGACCGCGCCGAGATCGGCGAGCTCGGCCACGAACGCGTCGTGCAGTGCACGGGGCGCGATCACGGCGACGGTTCCGGTCTTGGCGCGCGCGGCGCGCACCCGGTGCGCGGCGGCGCGCACCCGGGCGTCGTTGGCGACGGCGAGGAACTCGGGAGCGATGCCGACCCGGCGCACCGACGCCGACGGAACGACCGTCGGGGCCGCGACCGCGAGCAGCCGGTTGGCGACGTCCATGATCTCGGCGGGGGTGCGGTAGTTGACCGTGAGGTTCGCGAAACGCGGCGGGACCTGGCGCGGGATGTGGGCGAGGATGTCGGACCAGGCCGCGAGCGCGCCCGGACGGCTGGCCTGGCCGGGGTCGCCGACGAGGGTCATCGATCCCGACGGGCAGCGCCGAGCGAGCATGCGCCACTGCATCGCGGTGAGGTCTTGTGCTTCGTCGACGAGGACGTGGCCGAACGTGCGGGGCTCGCTGCGCCCGTCGCCGTTGCTGGAACCGGGGTCGGCGTAGCGCTGCGCGAGCGTCGCGGCGTCGGTGAGGCCGTGGAGTCCGAGCTCGTCGATGACCGCCGACGCGCTGTCGAGCGCGTCTTGGTCGACGTGACGGACGCGCCGGCGGGGACGCGCGTCTTCGACCGGTCCGAGCAGCGCGTCGGCTTCGTCGACGAGGGCGACGTCGGCGTCGGTCCACGGCGCGTCGTCGAGCTCGCTGCGCCGGGCGCGGTGCAGCAGCTCCTGTTCCGACTCCGCCAAGATGCCCTCGGCGGCGGAGCGTACGAGGGCGCGGAACCCGAACAGATCGTTCACGAGCTCGGCGCCCGACAGCACCGGCCAGATGCGTTCGAGGATCTCGTGCACCTCGGGACGACGTCGGAGTCGCGTGCGCAGCTCCGCACTCCAGTCCTCGGGCGGACTCTCGCCGCGCGCGAGTGCACTCGCGATCGCGGGGTCGACGGTGGCCAGGGTGAGCTCGCCGCCGTCGGGGTCGCCCCGCTGTTCGGCGTCGAGGCGACTCGCGCGGTACGAGCGCGTCGCGGCCCCGTGGTAGCGCTCGACCAGCACGTCGAGGACGCGACGCTCGAGGAACAGGCGCTTGGCGTTGTGCGTGCCTCGGCGTCGTCGCGCCTGGGTGACGACGCGCGCGGAGTCGCGACGCGAGAAGCGGATCCGGAGCCCGTCGAGGAGGAAGGTCGCGTCGGCGCGCAGCGGTCGTTCGCGGTCGGCGGCCGCGCGCGCGATGACCTGCGCCATGCGGGCGTCGCCCTTCAGGGTGGCGAGCGG
>DASUMP010000258.1:0-8057 GCA_036277635.1 Acidimicrobiia bacterium
CGCCCGATCGCTACCCCGACGCGTTCTTCCGCGAGGCGTGGAAGCTCCTCGTGCTGAACAGCGCGCACGACTCGTCGTGCGCGTGCAGCGCCGACGAGGTCGTCGAGCACGTGGCCGTGCGCTACGCGCAGGCGCGCCAGATCGGTGACGGGATCACGCGCGACGCGATGCACGCGGCCGCCGCCGTCGACGCGCCGGCCGGCGCCACCGTCGTCGTGAACCCGACCGCGCACGACCGCAGCGGGATCGTCGAGTGCACGGTCCCGGGCGCCGGACCGCTGCACTTCGTCGACACCGACGGCATCCCGCGCCCCACCCAGGTGATCGACGAGCTCGGTGGGGAGGGATACGTCACGATGGTCACCGGCGAGAAGGTCCGCTGGGTCCTCGACCTGATGCGAGGGACCGAGTTCGCCGGACGTCAGGTGACGTCGTACGAGTGGCGACGCGACGCGGCCGGCGTGGAGGAGGTCGTCCTCCAGCAGGCGGGCCCGGGCGACGACCGCTGCGACCTCGGCGAGCTGCGCGAGGCGATGCTCGCGCGCGGCGTCGCGGGAGCGACGATGCGGGTCCGCCTGCTGTTGGCCCCGTTCCGACGCGCCGTGGTCGACACCGGACCCGTCCCGGGTTTCGGTTGGTCGACACTGCTCCCGCGCGACGGAGCATCACCGAGCAGCGCGCTCGGCGTCGACGTCGACGGGGCGCGACTGTTCAACGAGCACCTCTCGGTCGTGGTCGACCGCGCCGACGGCACCTACTCGATCACCACCACCGATGGCGTGTCGTTGCCCGGGCTCGGGCGGCTGGTCGATGGCGGTGACGGCGGCGACACCTACAACTACTCACCCCCGGACGTCGATGAGATCATCGATCGCCCGCACGCCGTGGTCATCGAGCCGACCGCTTCCGGTCCGGTCCGAGCGAGCATCCGCGTCACGAGCACGTACGACTGGCCCACGCACGCGATCGGCGACGAGCGGTCCTGCTCCGCGCGCGCCGACACGAAATGGCGGGTCGTCGTGCGCACGACGCTCGAGCTGCGCAACGGCGAGCGCTTCCTCCGAGTGCACCACGAGCTCGACAACCAATGTCGCGACCATCGACTCCGCGCGCACTTTCCGTTGCCGTCACCGGTCACGCACTCCGACGCGGAATGCGCGTTCGCGGTGGTGCGACGCGGACTCACAGCCGAAGGCGGCGCGCACGAGCACGGTCTTCCCACGTTCCCGTCCCGTCGCTTCGTCGACTGCAGCGACGGCGACGTCGGCGTGGCGTTGGTGCACGACGGATTGCTCGAGTACGAGGTCGTCGACGACGGCCGCGAGCTCGCCCTCACCCTGCTCCGTGCGACGGGCTACCTGTCTCGCGCCGAACCCGCTCTGCGCCCGAACCCGGCCGGACCCACCGACCCGGTGGAAGGCGCGCAGGTGCTCGGACGTCAGGTCGCCGACTACGCAGTCGTGCCCCACCGGGGCGACTGGCGCGCCGCGGCGCTCCCCGCCCGCGCCGACGAGTTCCTCGTCGCGCTCGAACGAGTCCGTGCGCAGCCGCGGCCGCCATCGTCCTCGCGCCCCGCAACGGGTCGCGCCCTGCGGGTCGACGGCGCCGAGGTCTCGGCGGTGCTGCGCGAACGGGGCCGGCTCGTGGTCCGGGTGGTGCGCACCGACCCCGAGGTCGGGCCGGTCACCATCGAACGCGCTGGCGTGCCCGCACACGGCTGGATCGTCGACCTGCGCGGCCGGCCGATCACGCCCGTCGAGGGCTCGTTCGAACTCGCGCCGTGGCAGATCGCGACGGTCGTGCTCTCCTGACGCGCGCACGCTCGCCTCGGTCCACCGAGGTCAGGGGCGACGCGAGAGCCGGAACGACTCCACGCCGTCATCGAAGCCCGCGAGCTCGAGCGACCCCAGCGGTCGGAACCCGAACCGTTCCACCCGTGCGAGGCGATCGCGCAACGCCCCATCCGTCACGACCTCACCCGGACCGGCGGCGCTGACGAGTCGCGCCGCCAAGTTGACCGTGGGCCCGTGGAAGTCGCCCTGGCGGACGATCACCGGGCCGATCGCGATCCCGACACAGAGTGGGGGGAGGCCACGCGCGGCGACCGCGTCGACGAGATCCAAGCCGAGCGCGCACGCGACGCCCGGCGCGCGGGTCACGAACATCACTTCGTCGCCGATGCGCTTCACGACCTGGGCGCCGGCCGCGGTGATCAGGTCGCCGGTCACCGCCTCGAACACATCGAGCAACCGGCCGAGTTGACGATCTCCGAGCCGACCCGCGAGCTCCGTGTAGCCGGTGAGGTCGGCGAAGCCCACGACGAGCTCGACGGTGTTCGTGGCACTGGGAGTCGAGCCGAACGCGTACCGACCCGCGACCGCCACGATGTGGTGTCGGTGGAGCGTGTCGATCATGTCGGCGATCGCAGGGAACAGCGCGCCGGTGATGTCGGCGTACGAACGCGCGGCCGCAGCCCACTCCGACTGGGCCGCGAGGGGAGCTTCGACTTCGGTGCGCAGCAGCGCGACCTCGGCCTCGGCGATCTGCGTCACCGCCTCGCCGATCTTGCGCGCGAGGAGCAACGCCTCGGACTCCCCCACGAACGCCGCCAGCGATCCCACGGTCCGCAACATCTCGACGTCGCGAACGGTGATCTCCCGAGCGTTCGGACGCGGTTCCGGGAACCCGACGGCGCGCCACACCTTCTGCGCGAGCTCGGCGTCGACGTCGGCGGCCCGGGCGGCCTCGGACATGGTCGTGCGCGGTCCACCCGGACGCAGCTGGCGGAGGGCCGCGGCCGAGATCAGCTGATCCTCTTCGTCGGCGCGCCTGATCTCGGGCACCGACATACCTTGATCGAGCAGGTATTGGAGCAGCGCGCCACGTTCCGCTGCGTCTGGCGCGGCCGGGTCGTAGAGACCCGCGGTTCGGAGGTCGTCGAGCGAGCTCACCGGAAGTCGCCGGGTTCGTCGACGTCGACACCGGGGCGATCCGGATCCGGGGCGCCCAGCGCGAGCAAGGACGGCTCCGGCTCGGCGAGCAGCGCCTCGCCCGCGCCGCCGCTGGCATCGAATGCGGGGTCGAGCGTCGGTGCGCGCAGTCGCACCTCCGCCGGCGCGTCCCACAACATCGCCGGGCGCGCGCCGTGCCAACGAATCGCGAACGACAGCTTCCCGCGCCGGAGCGGAAGGTCGTGGACCTCGACATCGGCGCCGAGCCACTGCTGCGGGAACGCGGGCACGAGATCGACAGCGTCGCCGCGGTCGTGCACGAGCAGATCGCGCACGGCACCGAGGAACGGCGCGGGACCACCCGGGAACGCCCACGCGTCCGACGCGGCGGCCAGATACGACTGGAGACGCGCCCACGCGGTGGTGGGCGACGGGTCGCGCCGCGCGGCTGTCCGCCGAGCGCGCATCCCCAACGCACCCCACCCGGCCGCGGCCTCGGCGTCGAAGCCCCAGTCCTCGAGCGCCGCCACCGTGGTCGCAGATACCGATCGGTGGGGTCGCCCGGCGAGCAACAGCGCGGCGCGTGCCGCGTCGAGTGCCGTCGTGAGCGGCGCCGGGAGCACGGCGCGTGCGCCGCGTTCGAGCATGACGTCCCAACCCCGCCGGACGGTCTCGGCGTCGGGAAGCGCGACCGGATCGAGAGCTGCCGCGTGGCGCGCATCGACGACGAGCGCCACTCGCGACGTCGTGCGGTGCGCGACCGGGAACAGGAACGCCGACTCGACGATCCGCTTGGACCGCACCGGCACGAACGCTCCCTCGGATGCCCGACCGGACACCACGACGTCGCGTACGCCACCCTTGAGGTCTTCTACGACTGCCCATCGTTGCGGCGGACGCGGCAGCACCAGCGCCGGCCGGCCGCCGACGGTGACGGTCGCGCCTTCGAGTGCGACCTCGCCCTTGCGACCGATCGCCGACGGTCGCAGCACGAACGCGACCACGAAGGGCGTCGGCGACCGGTTCTCGACTTCGACGGCGATCGCGTCCGAGCCGGCCACGCCGTACACACGCTGCACCGCCTCGCCACCGGACACCCGCACCGTCGTCTCCACGACCGGTGCCACACCGAGCAGGTGCTGACGGACGCCGACCTCGTCGCTCGGGATGTGCCACGCGTCGTCGCCGCCGATCCACCAGTCCAAGAACAGCTCGGTCCCCGCGCAGTCGACGCGACCCGCGGCGTCGACCGTCGCCGTGCCCGATCCGTCGAGTGATCCGACGATCGCGGGAGCGCCACGACGGTCCGTCACGCGATCACCGGATGCCGTGCAGCTCGGGCTTCGCCTTCCGCCCCATGAGCTCGGGCACGAGATCGGCGGGACGCGCGCCCTCGTAGAGCACACGACCCACGAACGACGCCAACGGCATGTCGACTTCGGACGCTGCGGCGAGCGCGAGCACCGCCTCGGTCGTCTTCACGCCTTCGGCGACCATGTTCATCTCCGCGACGACCTCGGCGAGGCTGCGACCGCGACCGATCTCGACGCCCACGTGACGGTTCCGACTCTGCGGACTCGAACACGTCGCGATCAGATCCCCCATGCCGGCGAGTCCGGCGAACGTGAGCGGGTCGCCGCCGAGGGCGACGCCGAGGCGGGCGAGCTCGGCGAGCCCGCGCGTGATGAGCGCCGCCTTCGTGTTGTCGCCGTACCCGAGACCGTCGGCGATCCCGGCACCGATCGCGAGGACGTTCTTGAGCGCGCCGGCGACTTCACAGCCGACGACGTCGGGGTTCGTGTACACCCGCAAGTGCGACGACCAGAACACCTGCTGCAGGCGCTGTGCGGTTGCGTCGTCGGCGACCGCGACGACACTCGCCGTGGGCTGACCGGCGGCGACCTCACGGGCGAGGTTGGGACCGGTGAGCACACCGACGCGCGTCGTGTCGTGCTCGGGGAGCTCCTCGGCGACCACCTCGGTCATGCGGCGCAACGTGCCCTGCTCGATGCCCTTCGACAGGCTGATCACCGCCGCCGACGCGTCGATGTGGGACGCCGCGGCGCGCACGACGTCACGGAATCCGTGGGACGGCACTCCGACGACCACGACGTCGGCGCCCGTGCACGCGTCGGCGAGGTCGGCGGTGCACCGCAACCGGTCGGGCAGCCGGACACCCGGCAGGTAGCGCTCGTTCTGGCGGTCGCGCTCGATCGCCGACGCGAGCTCTTCCGAGCGCGCCCACAGGACGACGTCCGCGTGCTCGCCGACGACCGCCGCGACCGTCGTCCCCCACGAGCCGGCGCCGACGACCGCGACGGTCACGACGCGTCGTCCGCGTCGTTCGATCCGGCGCCGTCGTTCACGTCGTCGACCGGCCGGAGCGCAGTCGCGGGGTCGCGCCACCACCAGTCGTCGGCCGTTGCCGGGTCGGGATACAGCGTCCGCGCCCGAGCGACGCATTCGCCGATGGCGGCCATGATGCGACGGGTGGCGTCCTTCGCGTGATCCTCGAGCGCGACGCTCACGGGTTCCCCGATCACCGCGACCTGGGGAACGGCCCACTGCCAGTGCGGTCGGCGACCCTTCGTCAGGATCCGATGCGATCCCCACAAGCCGACCGGTGTGACGGGCACGCCGCTCGCGCGCGCGAGCCGCGCGGTGCCCGACTTGCCCGACATCGGTTCGAGATCCGTCGAGATCGTGCCTTCGGGGAACACGGCCACGCATTCGCCACGTCGGAGCGCCTCGATCGCGGCATCGAGCGCGTGCGCGGCGTCGGTCGACCCGCGCCGCACGGGGATCTGGTGGATGCCGCGGAGCAGCGAACCCAGCGGGCGCTTGTCGAACAGCTCGGCCTTCGCGAGGAACCGCACGCGCCGATTGCGGCGGTCGGCGACCCACGCGAGCGTCAACGGGTCGAGATACGACACGTGGTTGCTCGCCAGGATCACCGGACCCGTGAGCGGGATCTGCTCCGCGCCCTCGATCGTCCACCGGAGTCCCCACTTCAGACCCGGCGTGAACGCTCCTTTCGCAAAGGAGTAGAGAGCGTCCACGGCCGGTAGCATACGCACGCCATGCCGCCGGAACGTCGCCGCTCGCGCGACCCGCACGCCTCGGAGGGCGTCGGCGTCGTCGTCCCGATTCGTTCCTTTCTCTTCGGCAAGGCGCGCCTCGCGGGGTCGATGCCCGACTCCGAACGTGTCGAGCTCGCTCGCCACATGGCGACCGCCGTCCTCGACGCGACCGAGGGAGCACGCACCGCGATCGTGTCGAGCGACGACGACGTCGTCGTGTGGGCACGGGAACGGCACGTCACCGTGCTCGACGATCCCGGCTCGCTCGACGGTGCCGCCGATGTGGGACGGCGGTGGGCCGCCGGGGCCGACCTCGCCCGCGTCGTGCTCGTCCACGCCGACCTCCCCTTGATCCGATCGCTGGACCCGGTCCTCACGCCCACCGCGCTGCCGTCCGTGACGATCGTTCCCTGTCATCGCGGTGACGGCACGCCGGTGCTCGCGCTCCCCTCGTCGGTGCCGTTCCGCTTCGCGTACGGGCCCGGATCGTTCCGCCGCCACTGCGACGAAGCCCGTCGCCTCGGCCTCGGGCTCCGCGTCGTCGAGGAGCCGACGCTGCGCTTCGACGTCGATGTCCTCGAAGACCTCGCCGAGCTCCACATGCACACACCGCGCGGCTCGTGACGTCGATCGAGCACAGCGTCCGACCCGAGCGCGCGCTCGCGGTGGGCGCGCATCCCGACGACGTCGAGTTCGGCTGCGGCGCCACGATCGCGAAGTGGGCGGCGGCGGGCACGGTCGTCGACCTCGTGGTCCTCACTGACGGCTCCAAGGGGACGTGGGACGCGCGCGCCGATCTCGTCGCGCTGATCGCGCGCCGCGCGCAGGAGCAGCGCGACGCCGCGACGGTGCTCGGCGTGCGCGACGTGCACCTGCTCGGCCGTGTCGACGGTGAGCTCGCCCAGGATCTGGCGATCCGGGCGCAGCTGTGCGCGCTGATCCGCACCCTCCGACCTGACATCGTGCTGGGCCACGATCCGTGGCACGACGGTCGCCTGCACCCCGACCACCACGTCGCCGGCGCGATCACGATCGAGAGCATCGTCGCCGCGCGCGACCCGCACTTCTTCGCCGACCAGGGACTGGCTCCCCACCGACCTCGCGCGGCGATGCTGTTCGAACCAGGACGCGTCACTCATGTCGAAGACGTCGATGGGTTCGTCGCGACCAAGGTCGAGGCGCTCCTCGCCCACCGCAGTCAGTGGCGCTCGACGATGCGCATCGCCGACGAACACGACGAGTCGCAACGGGCCCGGTTCGCGGAGCGCGTCCACTCGGTCGCCCGTCTCGCCGGCCTGCGGATCGGAGCTCGCGCCGGCGAGACGTTCCGCGTCATCGACCGCGTCTGACGCTCCGCGCCGACCCCCGGGACGCGACGAAGGGCCCCCGAAGGGGCCCTTCGTACGCAGTTCGAGCGAAGAACGCTCAGGCCTTCTTGGCCCGCTTCCGCGGACGTCGAGTCGCCTTCTTGGCGGCCTTCTTCGCAGCCGTCTTGCGCGTCGCCTTCTTGGCTGCCCGCTTCTTGGCAGGAGCCTTCTTGGCGGCCTTCCTCTTGGCGGGAGCCTTCTTCGCTGCCCGCTTCTTGGTCGCGGCCTTGCGCGTGCTCTTGCGCTTGGCCGGTGCCTTGGCGGCCTTGCGCTTGGCCGGGGCCCTCTTCGCCGCAGCCTTCTTCTTCGTGGCCTTTTTCGCCGGAGGCACTGTCACCACCTTTCTGGGAGCTCTCACTCAGGGAAGCTGCAATTGCACGTTCACTCGGTACGAGCGGTAGTGATCCGCCGCCCTACTCGGATCAACGACCTTGCACGTGAGCCTTGAACTTCGAGCCCACGGTGAACTTCGCACTCTTCGTCTCGGGGATGTTGATCGGTTCCCCGGTCCGAGGATTCCGAGCCGTCCTGGCTTTGCGCAGCGTCGGGGCGAACGTGCCGAATCCCGGCAACGCGACTTTGTCCCCGCCTGCGACCGCGCCTTGCACGGCATCGATGAACGCGTTCAGAGCGTTCTCGGCATCGGTCTTGCTGATGCC
>DASUMP010000259.1:0-20899 GCA_036277635.1 Acidimicrobiia bacterium
ATCGACCGACGACTCGGGATCGGTCGTGGCGCACGCCGTCGCCACCACGACGAGCGCGAGCGCTCCCCACCATCGCTTCGACACCGCGCGAGCCTCGCACACCGGTCGGGAACACCCGACCCGGGCGGTAGGTTCGACGACGCGTGCCCGCTCGATCTCTCGCCCCGTTCCGCCATCGCACGTTCGCGATGTTCTGGACCGGCGCGTTCGTCTCGAACATCGGCACCTGGATGGAGACGGTCGCGATCGGCGCCTACGTCACCGACCTCACCGGCCGGGCCGCGTGGACCGGCGCGGTCGCGGCCGCGGGGTTCGTGCCGATCGCGGTGCTGAGCCCGGTCGGCGGCGCGCTCGCCGACCGTCTCCCCCGCAAGGCGGTGCTGCTCACCACCACGTTCGTGCAACTGGCGCTCGCGGCCCTGCTCACGGTGCTGTTCGTGCTCGGCGAACCGTCGGCGCCGATCGTGACGCTCGTCGTGTTCGGATCGGGGATCGCGTCGTCGATCGGCTTCCCGGCGTACCAGGCGCTGCTGCCCGACCTCGTCCCTGCCGAGGACCTCCCCGGCGCGATCGGCCTGTCGTCGGCGCAGTGGAACCTCGGGCGCGTCATCGGTCCCGCGCTCGCGGGCATCGTCATCTACTACGGCAGCTACGCGTGGGCGCTCGGGGTGAACGCCGTGAGCTTCCTCGCCGTCGTCGCGGTGCTCCTCACGCTCACGCTTCCGCGCCCCGAACGCCCACCCGACGGCGAGGGTCTGTTCGCGTCGATCCGCGACGGCGTGCGCTTCGTGCGGCGCGAGCCGGGGCTGCGGGCGATGGTCACCGTCATGTGTGTGAACACGCTGCTCGCCGCACCGTTCATCGCGCTCGTCCCCGCGATGGCGATCAAGGTCCTCGACGCCGGCAACGCGGGCGTCTCCGTGCTCGTCACCGCGCAGGGGATCGGGGCGGTCGCGATGGGCGTTGCGCTCGGCGGCCTGACCGCGACGCACGGGTCGCGTCGGGTCTTGATGCGCGCGCTGTGGTGCCTGCCGGTCGCTCTCGTCGCCTACGCATACGCGCCGAACCTCGCGCTGTCGGCGCTCGGGCTCGTGTTCGTGGGCGCGCTCTACCTCGCCGCGTTCTCCACCTTCACGACGATCGCGCAGACGCGGGCCCCGACGCGGCTCCGTGGGCGCGTGCTGAGCGTGAACATGGTCGTCCTCGGCGTGCTGTACCCGGTCGGATCGCTGATCCAGGGACGGCTGGCCGACGCGATCGGTTTGCGGCTCACAACCGCGCTCGCGGGCGTCGTGATGGCCGCGACGCTGTTCGTGATGCGCGTGCTCCGGCCCGACGCCGCCGACGCGCTCGACGCCCCGCTCGCCGCCGAGCTGCAGGCGGTAGCGTCCGCCGCCGTTCGACCGCACGAGGAACCGGAGCCAGCATGACGAGCGAAACGGGCGATGTCGTCCTGTCCGAGCGCCGCGGCAACGTTGCGCTCCTCACCCTCAACCGACCCGCGGCGCGCAACGCGATCTCGCCCGAGGTGAGCGAGGCGATGGCGGCCGCGCTCGACGAGATCGAGGCCGACGACGACGCGCGCGCGGTGGTGGTCACCGGCGCGGGTGAGGTGTTCTGCGCCGGTGCCGACCTGAAGGTCGTCGCGCAGGGACGTGGCCTCGAGATCGCACGCGCCAAGGGCGGCTTCGCCGGGCTCGTGCAGCGCGACTTCCCCAAGCCCGTCATCGCCGCGGTCAACGGCCCGGCCCTCGCGGGCGGGTTCGAGATCGTCTTGTCGTGCGACCTCGTGGTGGCCGCCGACACCGCTCGCTTCGGCATCCCCGAAGCCCAGCGGGGGTTGCTCGCCGCCGCCGGCGGTCTGATCCGTCTCCCGAAGCGCGTGCCGCTCGCGATCGCGCTCGAGCTCGCGATGACCGGCGACCCGATCGACGCCGAACGCGCACTCGCGCTCGGTCTCGTGAACCGGGTCGTCCCGCGCGACTCGGTGATCGACGCTGCGCTCGCGCTCGCCGAACGCATCGGGCAGAACTCGCCGATCGCAGTGCGCCTGTCGCGCCAGCTCGTACGCGAGGCCGCGCAGATGAGCGAGGACGACGGCTGGCGCCGCAACGCCGAGCTCGCCGTCGAAGTGTTCGCGAGCGGCGACGCGATCGAGGGGTCCACCGCGTTCGCGGAGAAGCGCGCGCCGGTGTGGCGTAGCCGGTAGGTATCGGCACGCGGTCAGTCCGGCAGCAGCGGGACGGCCGGACCGAGATCGCGACCGAGGTGCACCGCCCGGTGCACCGCCTTCGCACCGAATCGTTCCCGGACGTCGTCGAGCGCGGCGTCGAGCGCCCCACCCGCTCGGCGGTCGAGCGGCAGCGCGAGCTGCACGGCTCGTTCGTCGTCGAGGTTCGACACGGCGAGCCCCACGAGCGTCAGCCCGCGGTGGCGGATCATGTGATCGGAGCGCGCGAGCAGGTCGCGGGCGACGTCGAGGATCGGACGCGTCTCGGCGGTGGCCTGCGCCAGCGTGTGCGAGCGAGTTGCGCGCGTGAAGTCGTCGAAGCGGAGCCGCAACACGACCGTGCGACCGACCCGTCCCGCGGAGCGGAGACGGCGTGAGATGCCGTCGACCAGACCGATCAGGATGGCGTCGACTTCCTCGAAGGATCGGCGCCGCCGCCCGAGCGCGCGCTGCGAGCCGATCGACGCGCGCCGGCGGCCGACGCGCACCGGCCGCGGGTCGCGGTTGTGCGCGAGGGCACAGAGGTGGCGGCCGGCCGACGGACCGAGGATCGACACCATCGTCGCCTCACCCAGCAGCGCGACGTCGGCGACGGTGACGATGCCGCGCGCGTGCAGCTTCTCCGCGGTGACGCGTCCGACACCCCACAGGCGCTCGACCGGCAGCGGATGGAGGAACGCCTCCTCCTCGTCGGGCGCGACGACCAGCAGGCCGTCGGGCTTGGCCACCGCGCTCGCGACCTTGGCGAGGAACTTCGTGCGGGCGACTCCCACGGTGATCGGCAGGCCGACGCGCTCGGCGACGTCGCGGCGGAGTCGGCGCGCGATGTCGACCGGCGCGCCCGAGACGCGACCGAGACCGCCGACGTCGAGGAACGCCTCGTCGATCGACAGACCCTCGACGATCGGCGTGGTGTCGCGGAACACCTCGAACACCGCTGCGCTCGCGTCGGTGTACGCGCCGATGCGCGCGTCGACGACGACGAGGTGCGGACACAGGGATCGGGCCTGGCGAGCGCTCATCGCGGTGCGCACACCGAACGCCTTGGCCTCGTAGCTCGCCGCGAGCACCACGCCGCCACCCACCGCGACCGGCCGCCCGGCGAGGCGCGGATCGTCACGCTGTTCGACCGACGCGTAGAACGAGTCGAGGTCGGCGTGGAGGATCGTCGCCCGGTCGGACACGAACACATGTTCGCATCCTGCCGCGGGCGCCGCCACGTCGACCCCGGATGGGATCGTGGGAGCGATCACTCCTACAATCGCTCGCGATGGCCGTCGACACCGCCGCGCCGCGGCTCCGTGTGGAAGACCTCGCCCGGCGCGCCGACGTGTCCGTCGACACGATCCGCTTCTACCAGAAGCGGCGGCTGCTGCCGCCCCCCGCCCGCGAGGGGCGCATCGGCTGGTACGGACCCGAGCACCTCGAACGGCTACGCCGGATCCGCGACCTCCGAGCCGAAGGACTCACCCTCGCCCTCATCGGACGGTTGCTGAACGGCGAGCTCGATCCCGCCGACGCGCCGCTCGCTGCGGCCGTCGCGGCCGCGCAAGTCGACGAGCGCGACGACGCACCCGCGACCGAGCACGTGCTCACGCTCGCCGAGCTCGCCGCCGCGGCCGACGTGCCCCTGCCGCTGCTCGAGGCAGTCGCTCACGAAGGTCTCCTGGTCGCGCGCGTCGTCGACGGCGAGGAGCGGTACACGAGCGCCGACGCCGACGTCGTGCGCGCCGGCCTGCGCCTGCTCGAGCGGGGCCTGCCCATGCCCGAGCTCCTCGCGCTCGCGCGCGCACACCACGACGCGACGCGCGAGGTCGCCGAGCGCGCGGTCGCGATGTTCGACGCGCACGTGCGCCAGCCGTTGCGCGCGAGCGCGCTCTCCGACGACGAGAAGGCCGAACAGCTCGTCGACGCGTTCCGGGTGCTCCTGCCCGCGGTGACCGGCCTCGTCTCCCACCACTTCCGGCGCACGCTCCTGGCGGTCGCGCAGGAGCACCTCGAGGCGGTCGGCGAAGCGAGCGAGGTCGCGGCAGCGACCGTCGAGGCCGAACGTCAGCTCGAACGCGAGTGGACCGGATGAGCGCGCGCCGTCCGCACGGGCGCGGCTCGGCGAGCGTGCTGCCGGCGCCAGCCGACAAGGCGCGGCGGGTCGAGGAGATGTTCGACCGGATCGCGCCCCGCTACGACCGGCTCAACCGGCTGCTCACGTTCCGGCTCGACGTCGGGTGGCGACGACGCGCGGTCCGGTCGCTGCGCCTCCCGCCGAGCGCGCGTGTGCTCGACGTCGCGTGCGGCACCGGCGACCTGTGCAACGAGCTCGACCGCCAGGGTCTCCGGCCGTTCGGCGTCGACTTCTCCGCCGGGATGCTGCACGCGGCGCGCACCGACGCGCCGCTCGTGCGTGCCGACGCGCTGCGGCTCCCCGTTCTCGACCACGCGCTCGACGGGGTCGTCTGCGGGTTCGCGCTGCGGAACCTGGTCGCGCTCGAACCGTTCTTCGCCGAGTGCGCACGGGTCGTGCGGCCCGGTGGGCGCGTCGCACTGCTCGACGTCGCGGAGCCCGACTGGAAGCCGGCGCGCGCCGTCCACGGCGTGTACTTCCGGCGCGTCGTGCCGTTCGTCGGAGGTCGCCTCGGCGATCGCACCGCGTACCGCTACCTCCCCGAGTCGACCGCGTACCTGCCGTCGGGTCCACAGCTCGTCGCGCGCCTCACCGACGCCGGCTTCGTCGACGTCGAACGCACGCTGCTCGGCTTCGGCGCCGCGCAGCTCCTCACGGGGACGCGACGTTGACCCACCTCGCGACTGCCGCCAGCCATCGGCCGCTGCGCGCGCGCACCGAAGGCATCGACGCGCCGACCGATCTGCTGGCGCACCTCGGGCGCGACGGTTTCGCGTGGTGCGACGACGACGTCGCGTTCGTCACGTCCGGCGTGGCGGCGCGCGTGCGCGCGACAGACGTCGCCGCGACCCTCGAACGGATCGAGCACCACACCGGGTCGAGCGACGGTGCGGCTTCGGCGCCGGTGGGTCCGATCGCGGTGGGCGCGCTGCCGTTCGCCGACGCCGACCGGGGCGGGCTCTTCGTGCCCGCGGTCGTCGTGGGCACCGACCGGGCCGGGCGGGCGTGGCGCACCGAGATCACCGGTCCGGGGGTCAGCTCCGTCGAGCCTGCGCTGCACCCGGCGGCCACCCGACCGACGCGCTTCACGTTCCGGGCCCAACCGCCGGTCGCGGAATGGGAACGTCAAGTGCGCGCCGCGGTCGAGCGCATCCGCGCCGGCGCGCTCGCGAAGGTGGTGCTCGCCCGTCACCTCGAGCTCGACGCCGACCTGCCGTTCGCCGTGCGCGCGATCGTCGAGGTGCTGCGGCGGACCCAGCCCGGCAGCACTGTCTACGCGCACGGGGGCTTCGTCGGCGCCAGCCCCGAGCTGCTGGTGCGCCGGCGCGGACACGCGGTGGAGTCGCGACCGATGGCCGGCACGGTGGCGCGCGGCGCGTCACGCCCCGACGACGATCGCGCCGCCGCCGCGCTGCTCGAATCGACCAAGGACGCCGACGAGCACCGCCTCGTGGTCGACGCAGTCACCGGCGTGCTCGACGGGTGGTGCGACGACGTGCGCGCCGACGGACCGATCGCGGCGCGGTTCGCGAGCGTGACCCACCTCGCGACCCACGTGACCGGGCGGCTCCGCGACGCCACGAAGGCGACCGCGCTCGACCTCGCGCTCGCGCTCCACCCCACGCCGGCGGTCGCGGGGACGCCGACGCCTGCCGCGCTCGCGCTGCTCCACGAGCTCGAGGGGCGCGACCGCGACCGCTACGCGGGGCCCGTCGGCTGGGTGCACGCGAACGGCGACGGCGAGTTCGCGGTCGCGCTGCGCTGCGCGCACCTCGACGGCACCCACGCGCGCCTCACCGCGGGCGCGGGCATCGTCGCCGACTCCGATCCCGCGGCCGAGTGGGCGGAGACGCAAGCGAAGCTGGAGCCGATGCTCCAAGCTCTCGTGCGCGGCTGACGTCAGTTCACAGACGGGCGGCCACCGCGTCCCACAGCGCGCGGTGTCGCTCCACGCTCGCGGCACGGTCGACGGGCACGACGAGCACGTGCACGCCACCCGCCTCGATCGCGCGGGTGAGGGCGGCCACGACGTCGGGAGCGCGATCCACGCGTTGGGCGTGCGCACCGTGGGCGCGGGCGACGGCGACGAGATCGAGGCCGTGCGGGGTCGCGAACAGATCCTCGAACTCCGGTTCACGAGCGGGCGGGAGCATCGCGAAGATGCCGCCACCGTCGTTGTCGACGACCACGAACACCGCGTCGACGCCGCGGGCGCTCGCGCCGAGGAGGCCGTTCGTGTCGTGCAGGAAGCAGAGGTCGCCGACGAGCGCGACGGTCGGACTCCCAGCCGAGGCCAGCGCGGCGCCGATGACCGTCGACGTGAACCCGTCGATGCCGTTGGCGCCGCGGTTGGCGAGCACCCGCAGTCCTTCTCGTGGGCGCATCGACCACTCCAGCGCGCGTACGGGGAGACTCGACGCGACGAGCAGCGTCGAGCCGTCGGGGAGCGCGCCCGCGACGTCGCGTGCGACGCGCGCCTCGAGCGGCGCGGCGTCGGCGTCGAGCGCGGCGTCGAGCGCTGCGCGCGCGACTCGTTCGGCCGCCCGCCACGAGTCGCGCCACGCGACGCGGTCCGGGTCGGGCGCGAGGTCGCCGAACCGATCGGCGATGGCGCCGAGCAGCGCGTCGGGCTCGGCGAGGACCCGTGCGGTCGCGCGGCGGTCGGGATCGATCCACACGCCGTCGGTGTCGACGAGCACGTGGTGCGCCGCACGAGCGAGCCACGCGCCGGTCGCGGTGCTGGTGAGCGGCGCGCCGATCCGCAGCACCGCGTCGGGTCGGTGCGCGGCCGCAACGGTCTCAGAGCGGGCGAGCGCCTCGTAGGTCGAGATCGCCGCAGGCCCCACTCGCCCGTTCCCGACCGGGTCGGCGAGCACCGGCCACCCGGTCGCGGCCGTGAACGCGTCGACCACCCCGGCGTCGACCGCCGCTCCGAACCCCAACACCAGCACGCCCCGCGGGTGCTCGCGCACCACCGTGGTCGTCGAATCGACGATCGATTCGACGACCACGGGCGGCGGCGCGGGGGGTGTCGGGGGACGGCGAGGGACGGCGAGCACCTGCCCCTCGGCCGGTACGAGCGGCTCGCGCCAGGGCAGGTTCACGTGCGCCGGACCCGGGGGACGACCGTGGGCGGCGCGCCACGCGCCCTGCGCGACCTCCCGCCAGCGGTCGAGGTCGGCCGCCGCGTCCGGCGCGCCCGGATCGGCGAACCACCGCAACGCACCCCCGTACAGCCGCCGCTGGTCGATCGTCTGCGGCGCCCCCACGCCCTGGAGCTCGGGGGGCCGGTCGGCCGTGCACACCACGAGCGGTACCCGGGCGTGGTGCGCCTCCACGACCGCAGGGTGGAAGTTCACCGCCGCGGTCCCCGACGTGCACACCACCGCGGCGGCGCGCCCGCTCGCCGTCGCGATCCCGAGCGCCACGAACGCCGCCGAACGCTCGTCGAGCACGACGTGGACCCGTACCGCGCCGTGGCGCGCGAACGCCAACGCCAGCGGCGCAGAACGCGAACCGGGTGCGACCACCGCGTCGGCGAGCCCTTCGGCGACGAGCTGGTCGACGAACGCGTTCGCGGCGCTCGCCGTGAGGTCGACCGCGCTCATCGTGGGAACGATCCGCCCGCGCGGGTCACAATGCAGGCGTGGCGCGTGTCGTGCTGGTCCCCGGGTTCACGCAGACGGCCGCATCGTGGGACGCCGTGCGCGCCGAGCTGGCGCGCCGTCACCCCGAGCTCGACGTCCTCGCGCTCGAGATCCCCGAGGCCGACGACTTCGCGGCAACCGCCGCCGCGCTCGCCGACGCAGGCGGTCCGGCCCTGTGGGTCGGATACTCGCTCGGCGGTCGCCTGCTGCTGCGCCTCGCTATCGACCGCCCCGAGCTCGTGCACGGCGCGGTCCTCGTGAGCACCTCCGCCGGGATCGCCGATCCCATCGAACGCGCCGAGCGGCGCGCCGCCGACGACGCGCTGTCCGAAGACGCGCTGACGCTCGGCGCCGAACGGTTCCTCGAACGCTGGCTCGCGCAACCGATGTTCGCCGACGTTCCCGACGACGCGCCGGGCCTCGCCGACCGATCGACCCTGACGCCGCGCTTCCTCGCCCACTGCCTGCGAGTGCTGGGCACCGGCGTCATGGATCCGCTCTGGGACCGTCTGGGCGAGCTCACCGTGCCGGTGACGATCGTGACCGGCGCCGGCGACGCGAAGTTCGACGCGATCGGCGTCGCGATGGCAGAGCGCATCCGGCGCGCCGCGCACCTGCGCGTCGAGGGAGGGCACGCGCTCCCGCTCGTGGCGCCGGTCGCGCTCGCCGCGATCGTCGCCGCGGCGGCCTACGCCGTCGGCGAGGCGACCTGAACCGACGCGCCGCGTCCGCATCACGCGAACGCGAGTCCGATCGCGAGCAGCGCCGCGAGCGCGAGCTGGAACCGACCGGTCGCGACGAGCGCGGCGATCAGCGACGGAGCATCGTCACGCGTCGCGACCAACCGCCACGGGCGCACCGCCAACGGCGCCGCGAGCAACGCGACGAGGGCCGACGCGTGGGTGAACGCGATGCCCACCACACCGACGAGCGAACCCGCGAGACACACGCCCGAGAGCGCTCGCGCGCGCGGCGCGCCGATCCGCACCGCGAGCGTGTGCTTCCCGGCGACGCGATCGGTCTCGACGTCGCGGATGTTGTTCGCGAGCAGGATCGAGACCGCGGGCAGCCCCGCGACGAGCGCACCCCACCACGCCGTGCCCGGCACCGATTCGAGCTGCACGTAGGCCGAGCCCACCGTCGCCACGAACCCGAAGAACACGAGCACCATCACCTCGCCCAACCCGACGTACCCGTACGGCTTCGGACCGCCGGTGTACAGCCACGCCGCTGCGATCGCGGCGGCGCCGATCACCAGCAGCCGGGCGTCGACCACCAGCGCGAGCCAACCTCCCACCACCGCCGCGACGCCGAACGCGAGGAACGCGGCGCGCCGCACCGCAGCCGCCGACGCCGCACCGCTCGCGACCAGTCGCAGCGGACCCCGCCGGTTCGCGTCGGTGCCGCGCACCCCATCGGAGTAGTCGTTCGCGTAGTTCACCCCCACCTGCAACGCGAGCGCGACCACGAGCGCCGCCGCCGCGCGCCCCCACAGCACGTCGCGCTCCGTCGACGCGCACGCGGTGCCGACCACCACCGGCGCCACCGCCGCCCCCAACGTCCGCGGCCTCGCGCCCTGCAACCACGCGCGGGCAGAGCTCACGGGCGCTTGGGGAACTTCTCGAACTCGGGGCGGCGCTTCTGCACGTAGGCGTCGCGTCCCTCTTGCGCTTCTTCGGTCATGTAGTAGAGGAGCGTCGCGTCGCCGGCGAGCTGTTGGATGCCGGCGAGGCCGTCGTCGGCGGCGTTCATCGACGCTTTGAGCATGCGCAGCGCGAGCGGGCTGTGCGAGAGCATCTTGCGGCACCACGCGACGGTCGTCTCCTCGAGCTCGGCGAGCGGCACGACCGTGTTGACGAGCCCCATCTCGAGTGCCGCCTGCGCGTCGTACTGCTCGCAGAGGAACCAGATCTCGCGCGCCTTCTTCTGACCCACGTTGCGCGCGAGCAGTCCGGAGCCGAACCCACCGTCGAACGAACCGACCCGCGGGCCGGTCTGGCCGAAGCGCGCGTTGTCGGCCGCGATGGTGAGGTCGCACACGACGTGCAGCACGTGACCGCCGCCGATCGCGTAGCCCGCGACCATCGCGACGACCGGCTTGGGGCATCGGCGGATCTGGATCTGCAGGTCGAGCACGTTGAGGCGGCCGATGCCCTGCTCGTCCTTGTAGCCGTCGTCGCCGCGCACCCGCTGGTCGCCGCCGGAGCAGAACGCGTCGGGCCCTTCGCCGGTGAGGACGATCACGCCGATCGTCGGGTCGTCGCGCGCGATCTCGAACGCGTCGCGCAGCTCGAACAGCGTCGTCGGCCGGAACGCGTTGCGGACCTCGGGCCGGTTGATCGTGATCTTGGCGATGCCCTCGGCCACCTCGAAGCGGATGTCGGTGAACTCGGGACCGACCGGCTTCCAGTCGGCGCCGGGGCGGATGGTGCGGGGATCGGCGTCCACGGAGACCTCCGGGTCGTCGCAGCGGGGAACGGACGAGGCGCAACCGTGGGAGCGATCGCTCCCACGGTTCGCCGTACGCTACCGCTCGTGCCCGCCGCCGGCCTCACCGACCTCATCGCGCTCGCGCTGCCCGCGCCCGCCCTCGCCGCCGCGGCCCGGGCCGCCTGGGACGCGGGCGACGCCGTCCTCCCCCTGCCGGCACACGCGACCGCGCCCGAGCGCGAGCAGCTGCTCGCCACCCTCCGTCCGACCGTGCTCGTCGACACCGACGGCCGCCACCGCCGCCCCGACGGCGTCCCTGTCGACGAGGCGGTCGCCGCCGTCGTCCCCACGTCGGGCACCACCGGCACCTCGAAGGGCGCCGAGCTGACCCGCGCGGGCATGGAGCTCGCCGCGCACGCGTACGCCGAGTTCCTCGACGCGCGCCCGGTCGACGCGTGGCTCGCGTGCACACCGTTGCACCACGTCGCCGGGATCGCCACG
This sequence comes from Acidimicrobiia bacterium, assembly GCA_036277635.1. Taxonomy (GTDB): domain Bacteria; phylum Actinomycetota; class Acidimicrobiia; order IMCC26256; family PALSA-610; genus DASUMP01. The sequence continues at coordinate 10,931 of DASUMP010000259.1, forward strand.
ATCGCCCGCGCGCACGTGACCGGCCTGCCGCTCGTCGTGCACGACCAGTTCGACGTCGATCGCGTCGCGAGCGCACCCGACACCGACGGCGCGACGATCGTGCTCGTCGTGCCGACGATGCTGCGTCGCCTCGTCGACGCGCGCGCGCCGCTCGGCCGCTTCCACCGCGTCGTCGTGGGCGCGTCCGCGCTCTCCCCCGAGCTGCGCGCGCGAGCCGAGGAGCTCGGCGCGCGCATCGTCGAGACCTACGGCATGACCGAGACGTGGGGTGGCGTCGTGCTCGAAGGTCGCGCGCTGCGCGGCGTCGGGGTGCGCATCGCCGAGGACGGTGAAGTGCTGCTGCGCGGCGCCATGGTCATGCGCGGCTACCGCCTCGATCCCGAGCGCACCGCCGAGGTGCTCGACGCCGACGGCTGGATCCACACCGGCGACATCGGCGAGCTCGCCCCCGACGGTCGCCTGCGCGTCGTCGATCGCATCAAGGACCTCGTGATCAGCGGCGGCGTCAACGTCAGCCCGGTGGAAGTGGAAGGCGTGCTCTCCCACCACCCCGCCGTCGCCGACGTGTGCATCGTCGGCGCGCCCGACGACGAGTGGGGCGAGCGCGTCGTCGCGTTCGTCGTCCCCCGCGACCCCGACGCACCCCCGTCACTCGACGACCTACGCGACTACGCCCGCGCCACCCTGAGCCCGCCGAACCTCCCCCGCGAGCTGCGCCTCGTCACCGAGATCCCGCGCAGTGCCAGCGGCAAGCCCCTCCGTCGCCACCTCCGCGAGTGACCCCACCACCCACGTTCATTGCAGCGATGTCCCGCGTATGCGAGGAAATCGGTGCAATGGACGACGGTTAGGGAGTGTCGCGGAGGCTTTCCTTCCAGGTGCGGAAGCGGGTGTGGCGCGCACCGTCGGCGCCGTCGCCTTCGCCGGAGCCGTCGGGGAAGAGGCGGAAGGTGTGACGCCGGGTGAGGTCGCTCGCGTGGAGGGCCATGTAGCGCGCGTCGGCGCCGCGCGCGGGGCCCGCGCGCCAGAGGAGCCACGAGCCGATGCGGCGCTTGTAGGCCACCAGCGCGACGCCGAGGTCGGTGCCGAGGGCGCGCAGCTCGGCGGGCGCCTCGACCCAACGGTCGGCCGGGATCAAGAAATCGCGCTGCGGCGTCTCGGGCAGCTCGACGGTGTGGACGTCGTGCGCGATCGGCGGGCGTTCCTCGGCAGGCGTGGGGGGCACCGTGCCATAGTCGCGCCGTGGACCTCCCCGAGCAGATCGAGTCGATCCGGCGCGACGCGGGCGACGGCACGTACGGCGTGTACGCCCGTCATCTCGGCACCGACGAGGTGGTCGCGTTCGGCGCCGATCGCATCATGCCCACGGCGAGCGCGGCGAAGCAGTTCATCCTGCTCACCTACGCGCGTCAGGTCGCCGAGGGGCAGCTGGATCCCGCGACGCGCGTCGAGCTCGCCGCGTCCGATCACGTGCTCGGCTCCGGCGTGTTGCGGTACTGCACGCCGGGGCTCGCGCCGACGCTCGACGACATCGCGTACCTGATGATCATCGTGAGCGACAACCTCGCGACGAACGTCCTGCTGCGCGAGGTCGGCGGTCCCGACGCGGTGAACGCGCTGATGGACGCGCTGTCATTGCCTGACGCGCGCGTGCGCTCGCCGATCGTGTTCGGCGATGCGGGCGACGATGACGTGCTCGAGTTCGCGACATCGAGCACGCGTGATCTCGCCGAGAGCTTCGCGGTGATCGGGGAACCCGAACGCGCCGGGTACCCGGTGGCGGCGGCCGAGCACTGCCGCCGGATCCTGCGGCGCCAGCAGCATCTCGACAAGCTGCCGCGCCACCTGCCGTGGAGCCCGCACCCGGTCGACTTCGGCGTCGAGCTGCCGGTCACCGTGTACTCGAAGACCGGCTCGTACCCCGGCGTGTCCACCGACGCCGGCTTGTTCGTGACCGCCGACGCGCGTTGGGTCGCGGCGGTGATGGCGAGCGGGCTGGCGGACTGGAAGGCCGGACCCGACGGACCCGCCGAACGCGCATGTGCCGAGATCGGCCGGGCGCTGTGGCGAGCGTGGGGTCCGCAACGATGACGACCCGGGTCGCCGACCTGTCGACGCCCGCGTTGGTGGTGAACGGTCCCGCGATCGCCGCCAACCTCGACGCGATGGCGGCGAAGCGGCCCGGTGCTGCACTGCGCCCGCACGTGAAAGCGCACAAGTGCACGTCACTCGCGCGCGAGCAAGCCGCGCGCGGACACCACACGTTCTGCGCGGCGACACCGCGCGAGCTGCTCGGCCTCGCCGCCGCGGGACTGGGCGACGACCTGCTGCTCGCGAACCAGTCGGTCGACTCGGCTCGCCTGCGCGCGCTCGCGGAGTGCGATGCGCGCATCACGGTCGCGGTCGACTCCGACGCGACCGTCGACGCAGCCGCGGACGCAGGCCTGCGCGAGGTGTTGATCGACGTGAACGTCGGTATGCCGCGCTGCGGGTGCGCGCCCGACGACGCGGGACGCATCGCCGACCTCGCGCGCGCACGCGGCCTCGCCGTGCGCGGGGTCATGGGATACGAGGGTCACGTCGTCGGACTCCCGGACCGCGAGACGCGAGCGCGCAAGACCGAGCGCGCGATGCAGGAGCTGCTGCGCGCGCACGCCGACGTCGGCGGCGACGTCGTGTCGGGTGGCGGCACGGGCACGCACGACCTGAACACGTGGATCACCGAGCTCCAAGCCGGGTCGTACGCGCTCATGGACACCGCGTACGGCGAGCTCGACCTCCCGTTCGTGCCCGCGCTGCACGTCGTCGCGACCGTCGTGTCGGTGAGCGCGGACCACGCCGTCGCCGATTGCGGCCTGAAGGCGCTCGGCATGGACCACGGGAACTCACGCGTCGACGCCGGCGAGGTGTGGTTCCACTCCGACGAGCACGTGACGTTCGCGCCGAACCGACCGTTGCGCGTGGGTGAGCGGGTGCTCGTGCAACCTGCGCACGTCGATCCGACGATCGCGTACCACGAGGTGCTCCACGTCGCCGACGGGTCCGGTCTCGACGCCACCGTCGTCGACGAGTGGCCGGTCGACCTGCGCGGCTGGTGACCGGCGCACACGTCGCGCAGTAGCGTTCGGGAATGACCGACCTCTCCATGCTCGACGCGACCGCGCAGGCCGACCTGGTCCGGAGCGGCGACGCGTCACCCCTCGAGCTCGTCGACGCCGCGATCAACCGCGTCGAGAAGCTGAACGGCGAGCTCAACGCGGTGATCCACCCGCTGTTCGAGCGAGCGCGCACGGCAGCGACCGCGACATCGCTCCCCGACGGTCCGTTCCGCGGAGTGCCCGCCGTCGTCAAGGATCTCGACGGCCACCTCGCGGGCGCGCCGTACCACGGCGGCAACAAGCTGCTGCGCGAGATCGGCTACGTCCCCGACACGTCGAGCTACCTGTTCGACCGACTCGAGCAGGCCGGCTTCGTGTTCGTCGGCAAGACGAACACACCCGAGTTCGGGCTGATGCCCACCACCGAGACCACCACCTACGGGCCCGCGCGCAACCCGTGGAACACCGCGCACAGCACCGGCGGATCGAGTGGTGGATCGGCGGCTGCCGTCGCGAGCGGCATGGTGCCCGTCGGTCACGCCGGCGACGGCGGCGGATCGATCCGCATCCCCGCCGCGCACTGCGGTCTGTTCGGGATCAAGCCGTCGCGTGGCCGCATCTCGCTCGGACCCGACGAAGGCGAGTCGTGGGGTGGCTTCGTCGCGCGCCACGTGGTCACCCGTTCGGTGCGCGACAGCGCGGCGGTGCTCGACGCGATCGCCGGCAGCGATCCGGGCGACCCGTTCCAAGTTCCGCCGCCCGCCGTCGCATACGCGTCCGAGGTGGGTGCGGCGCCGGGTTCGTTGCGGATCGGCCTCATGACGAAGGCACCCGCGGGGCTCGTCGAGATCGACGACGAGTGCGTCGCCGCGGCCGACGACGCGGCGCGCCTGCTGGAGTCGCTCGGCCACACCGTCGAAGTCGCGTCGCCGCCCGCGCTCGACGAGGGCGACCTGCTCGGGAACTTCTCGAACGTGATGACCGGCTCGCTCGTCGCCGACCTCGCCGAGGTCGCGCAGCTCGCGGGTCGCGACGTCACGCCCGACGACGTCGAGCCGCTGACCTGGATGCAGTACGAGATGGGTCGAGCGGTCGGCGCCGGCGACTACATCCGCTCGATCGCGGCGCTGCACGCGTGGAGTCGCCGGATCATCTCGTGGTGGACCGACGACCGCTTCGACCTGCTGCTCACGCCCACGTGCGGCGAACCGCCGCCGGTGCTCGGCGACGTCGTCGGCACGGCCGAGAACCCGCTGCACGGGTTCGGTCGGGCCACGGTGTTCGCGATCTTCACCGCGCCGTTCAACGTGACCGGCCAACCGGCCGCGTCGGTGCCGTTGTACTGGTCGGCGTCGGGTCTGCCGATCGGCGTCCAGCTCGTCGGCGCGCCGCTGCGCGAAGACGTGCTGTTCCGCGTCGCCGCGCAGCTCGAGGAGGCGCGTCCGTGGATCGACCGTCGCCCGCCGGTGCACGCCTGAGCACTCCCACACCCGAGCAGCACGTGACCGATCTCGCCACCCTCGACGCGACCGCGCAGGCTGCGCTGGTCCGCACCGGTGACGCGTCTCCCGCGGAGCTGGTCGACGCCGCGATCGACCGGATCGAGCGCGTCGACCCCGCGATCAACGCGGTCGTCTCCGACCGGTTCGAGCGCGCGCGCGACGACGCCCGTTCGCCGGCACTTCCCGACGGCCCGTTCCGCGGCGTGCCGTTCCTGCTCAAGGACCTCGGTTGTCCGATGCGCGACGAGCCGTCGCACGAAGGGATGCGCGCGCTCAAGGACGCGGGCTATCGCGCCACGTTCGACAGCGCGCTCGTGCGCCGCATCAAGGACGCCGGACTCGTCGTGCTCGGCCGCACGAACACGCCCGAGCTCGGGATCATGGCCACGACGGAGCCCGCGTCGTACGGGCCGACGCGCAACCCGTGGGACACCGAGCGCACGCCGGGCGGATCGTCGGGCGGCGCCGCCGCCGCGGTCGCGGCGGGATTGGTGCCGTTCGCGCACGCCTCCGACGGCGGCGGTTCGATCCGCATCCCCGCGAGCTGCTGCGGTCTCGTCGGGCTGAAGCCGAGCCGCGGTCGGGTATCGCTCGCGCCTGCGGGCGGCGAGCTCGCGCGCTTCTTGTCGATCCAGCTGTGCGTCGCGCGCTCGGTGCGCGACGTCGCCGCGTTCCTCGACGTCGCGAGCGGCGAGGAACCGGGCGACCCGATGACCGCGCCCCCGCCGCGTCACCCGTTCGTCGACGAAGTCGGCGTCGACCCGGGTCGGCTGCGCATCGGCGTGATGACGACGCTGCCCGGCTCCGACTCACCGGTGAGCGAGCCGTGCGTTCGCGCCGTCGACACCACCGCGAAGCTGCTCGAGTCGCTCGGCCATCACGTCGAGGTCTCGCACCCCGCCGCACTCGACGACGCCGACCGCATCAGCTCGTTCATGGCCGTGTGGAGCACGCTGCAGGCGGTCGCGCTCGACGCCTGGGGCGCGACGCTCGGCCGCACCCTCGGTCCCGACGACGTCGAACCGCTCACGTGGGAGCTGTCGAAGCACGGCGGCGACATCCGCGCCGTCGACTACGTGGCGTCGATCACCGCGATGCAAGCGTTCGCACGTCGTATCGCGCAGTGGTGGGCCGACGGCTTCGACCTGCTGCTCACGAGCACGCTCGGCGAGGTGCCGCCCGCGCTCGGCGTGCTGAGCACTCCCGACGAACCGCTCGCCGGATACGCACGCGCCGCCACGTTCACGCCGTACACGCCGATCTACAACCAGACCGGCCAACCTGCGATCTCGGTACCGGTGGCGCACGACGACGCCACGAACCTGCCCGTCGGCGTGCAGCTCGTCGCTGCGTACGGACGCGAAGACCTGTTGCTGCGCGTCGCCGCCCAGCTCGAGCAGGCGATTCCGTGGGCCGATCGCCGGCCGCCCGTGCATGCCTGAGACCGTGCGCGTCGCAGGTGGCCAGGGCTTCTACGGCGACACGCCGACCGCGCTCGACGCGCTACTCGCCGAGGGCGTCGACTACCTGTGCCTCGAAGCGCTCGCAGAGCTGACCCTCGCGATCCTGCAGAAGGACCGTCAACGTGACGAGACGCGCGGCTACACGCGCGACCTTCCTGCGTACTTGGCGCGCGCGCTCCCGTTCGTCGCGAACGGACGCACGAAGGTGATCACGAACGCGGGTGGGATCAACCCGCAGGCCGCCGCCCACGCGGCCATCGAGACGGCGCGCACCCTCGGATTCACGGGTCTCAAGGTCGCGACGGTGTTCGGCGACGACCTCATGACCCGCCTCGACGACCTGCGCGCCGAGGGCCAGGCGCTCGCGCACCTCGACACGGGCACCCCTTACGACGAGCTCCCCGCGGCCCCGTTGTTCGCGTCGGCGTACCTCGGCGCGGCACCGATCGCCGACGCACTCGCGCACGGCGCCGACATCGTCATCACCGGACGAGTCGCCGACGCGAGCCTCTTCCTCGCGCCACTGCTCCACCAGCACGGCTGGGCGCTCGATGACTGGGACCGGCTCGCCGCCGGCATCCTCGTCGGCCATCTGCTCGAGTGTTCGGGCCAGAGCCTCGGCGGCAACTACAGCGGCGACTGGTGGGCACTCCCCGATCCGTGGCTCTTGCCGTACCCGATGGCCGATGTCGCCGCCGACGGCACCGCGATCATCACGAAGCCCGCGGGAACCGGCGGCCGCGTCAGCACCGACACGCTCCGCCATCAGCTGCTCTACGAGGTGCACGATCCCGCCCGCTACGTGTCGCCCGACGTCGTCGCCGACTTCACGTCGGCGCGCTTCGAGGACCTCCCCGACGATCGAGTGCGCATCACCGGCGTGCGCGGCACCCCCGCCACCGACACCTACAAGGCGCTGCTCGCGCACCACGCGGGGTGGGCGAACGAAGCGCGCGTCGCGTTCTCGTGGCCCGACGCGCACGAGAAGGCGATCGCGACGGCCGCGATCCTGCGCAAGCGCGTCGAGCTCGCCGGACTCGACGTCGCCGAGTGGCACGTCGAGTACTGGGGCGTCGACGCGCTCGGCGGACCGACGGTTCCCGTGGATCCCGCCTGCGAGCCGCCGGAGTGCATCCTGCGCGTCGCGTGGCGCTGCGACGACCAGCGCACCGCCGGCCTCGTCGGCCGCGAGCTCGTCCCGCTCACGCTCTCGGCGCCGCCCGCGGGCATGACCGGCGCGGGGCGCGGCGGCGCGAGCGCCACCGAGCTGCTCGGCATCTGGCCGACGCTCGTCGACAAGGCGCTCGTCGACGCGCACGTGCGGGTCACCGTCGAGGAGGTGGTGTGATGGCACGCGTGCAGCTGCGCGAGCTGTGCGGCTACCGCGCCGGCGACAAGGGCGACATCGCCAACGTCGCGATCTTCGCCGACGACGACGAGACGTACGACCTCATCGTCGAGCAGGTCACCGCGGAGAAGGTGCGGCAGCACTTCGGCGCGATGGTCACCGGACGCGTCGACCGCTACGAAGCACGCAACGTGCGCGCGCTCAACTTCGTGATGCACGGCGCGCTCGGCGGCGGCGGCCCGCGCTCCCTCCGCGCCGACAACCTCGGCAAGACCCTCGGCGGCGCGCTCGTCCGTCTCGAGATCGACGCCCCCGACCACCTCGCGTCCCGCCGCCGCCCCCGCCCCGACGTCTCCTGGGCCGAACGAATCCTCGACCAGCCCTGACCCCGTCCCACCCCGAGCAAAGGACACTGAAGTACCGATTCGGTACCTGAGCGTCCCTTGGTCGACCGCCGCACCTCTAGGATCTCGCCGACGGATCGGACGGTGGGGGGACACACATGAGCGGGCTGCGGCGAGTCGCGACCATCGTGGCCATCGTGGTCGTCAGCGGTGCCGGTCTGGCGGTGCGTCACACGCCTTCCGCTGACGCGGCCGTGTGCTTCGAGCGGACCTGGGTGCGCACCGAGATCGCCGGTACGTCGTTGCATCCTCGGCAAGGGTGGCTCCGGTACGACTGCGCCACGCGCGTCTGGGCGCTCGGGTTCCGCAGCGAGCTGCCGCTGTCGCCTCCGCTCAGCTGGGCGAGCTCCAAGCTCAGGACGCTGGAGGCACAGCTGAACTCCGACAACAAGGTGAACACGGGGTGCGGCTCGTTCGGTATCGACCACTCGATCACCGGCTCGTGGAACGGCAGCGCGCTCGTCGCGACGATCACGAGGTGGGACGACCTCTGCACTCCGTCGGCAGGCGGGTCTGCGACGATCTCGCGGCTCGGCACGCAGAACAGCATCGAGCTGCGCTGGAACCAGAGCCAAGTCGGGTACCCGCGCGCGTTCACCGTCAATGGAATGGTTTCCTCGGTCGACGATCCGCCGATGTCGTTCTCCCAGTTCACCCCGGGCACCATGTCGGTGTCCGGCTACCAGAACCCGGGGTGGGCCAACGCGTTCCACGGTGGACCGGCGGTGACGATCAACGGCACGTACGACGCGGTCGTGAGCGGCGACTTCAACGGCGACCGCCGCGACGACGTGTTGTTCTACGGTGCCGGCGCCAAGCTCGATCGGATGTGGCTCGGGACGCCGTCGAAGACGTTCGCACTGGGGCCGGCAACGACGATCTCCGGCGTGTACGACCTGCTCGTCGCCGGCGACTTCAACGGCAACGGACGCGACGACGTCGTGTTCTACGGCCGCGGAACCGCACCGGATGCGCTTCGTTTCGGAAGTGCGACCGGCGCGCTGGTCGGCGGGCCAGCTCAGACCATCAACGGCGAGTTCGACGCGCTCGCGTCCGCCGACTTCAACAACGACAATTACGACGACGTGCTGCTCCACGGCGCCGGCATTGCCAAGGACGTGGTGCGCCTCGGAACGCGCTACGACGGTTTCGGGTTCGGCCCGGCACCGACGATCGATGGCACGTTCGACGCGCTGCTTCCAGCCGACTACAACGGCAACGGCCGCGGCGATGTGTTCTTCTACGGCGCAGGTGGCGCGCCTGACGAGCTCCGACTCGGAGCGACGACGGGTGCCTTGGTCACGTTCGGATCGTTCACCGTCTCGGGCACGTACACGCCCGCCTCGGGCGACTTCGACGGCAACGGCTGGGGCGAGATCCTCTGGTACGCGCCGGGCGCGGGCTCCGATGCGATCTGGCAGGGTCGCTCGAACGGCACGTTCATCGCCGGCCGACCGGTGAACATTGCGGGCACGTACGAACCCGTTGTCGGTGACTTCAACGGCGACGGTCGCGACGACGTGCTCCTGTACGGACCGGGCACCGCCCCCGACGCGTTGCTGTTCGGCAACCCACCCAACTGAGCTCCGCGCTGTCATCGGTGCGCGGGTGCCGTCGCGCGTCAGGCTCCCGCGCGTCGATTCGCTCAGATCACCACTTGGATGAGCACCACCACGATGCTGATCACGGAACCGAACAGCAGCAACACCGCGCCGACCCACAGCACCGCGGTCACCGCGGCGCGCCAGCCGGTCACGCCGTTGCGCTGCACCTGACGCCACAAGAATCCGTGACGTTCGAGGTTCCCGGCGGGCGTGTACGCGCCCCACGTGAACTGACCGAAGAGACGTCGAGCGTCCGGGTCACCCGGCGCGAGCTCGGCGGTGCGCGGTCGGTCCGCCCGTCTGGGCTTCCTCCGCTTGATCCCGGCGCGCCCCACATCGATCAGCCTGCCACGCGCGGCCGGGTCGACGGGCAGGTCGTCGACCGGTCCGACACAATGTGACCGTGGAGACCGAGATCGAGGAGCCGCTCACTTCGCGCCGGTCGATGCGGGTGCGGGTGGTCGCCCTCGTCGCGCTGGTCGCGCTCGCGGGTGGCGCGTTGATGGTGCCGCGCCAGGGTTCGAACACGGTCGAGACCGTCGAGGGGCAG
>DASUMP010000260.1:0-4560 GCA_036277635.1 Acidimicrobiia bacterium
CGCCAGAACCGGGCACGCGCGCGCTCCGCTGCGGCCACGGGTCGAACCCGCTCCCGGACACGACGTGCCGGTGCACCACCCATACGTGCGCTCCCTGTGAGGACTGTCCCGGCCGCGGTATCGGCGGGTGGGAGCGCGAACCTGAGCGCGGACTCGGATCCCCCGAATCCGGACGAACCGGACGAAGTGCCCAGACCGGCCCGGGCCGGCGGGCGGGGGGCTCAGGCGGAGCGGCCGCCCCCCGGGAGCACCCGGGCGGCGTCGTACACCGAGTCGATGCGCTTGATCGCGCCGAGGATCGAGTCGAGGTGGCTCGGATCGGCGAGCTCGAACTCGAAGCGCAGGCGGGCGATGCGGTCGGGCTGGGTCTGCGAGGAGCAGGCGAGGATGTTCACGTGGTGGTCGGACAGCACGTCGGCGACGTCACGGAGCAGCTTCGAGCGGTCGAGCGCCTCGACCTCGACCGACACCACGTAGCTGCCGGGGGCGTCGTGGTCCCAGTCGACGTCGATCACCCGGTCGACCTGGTGCTGGAGGCTCGCAGCATTGGCGCAGTCGGTGCGGTGGACGGACACCCCTCGCCCGCGGGTGACGAAGCCCATGATCTCGTCGCCGGGCACCGGCGTGCAGCACCGTGAGAGCCGCACCATCACGTCGTCGAGGCCTTCGACGTGGACGCCGACCGTCGTGCGGCGCCGGCTGCGCGCACTCGGCGGCCGGTTGACGGTGACCGGCACCTGCTCCTCGCCGCCGCGCAGCTCGCGCTGGACGCGCTGCACGACGGCACGCGCCGAGACGTGGCCCTCGCCGATCGACGCGTAGAGCGAGTCGAGATCGGTGTAGTTGAGGCCCTCCGCGACCGCGACGAGCACCGGCGAGTTCGTGAGCTTCTGCACGGGGAGTCCCTCGCGGCGCAGTGCCTTCACGAGGTCGTCGCGGCCGGCGTCGATCGCGTCGACGCGCCGCTCACGCGAGAACCACTGGCGGATCTTCGATCGCGCGCGTGGCGTCTGCACGAACTGCATCCAGTCGCGGCTCGGCCCCGCGCCCTCGACCTTGCTCGTGAAGATCTCGCACGTGTCCCCGGAGCGCAACGTCGAGTCGAGCGGGACGAGGCGACCGTTCACCCGCGCGCCGATGCAGCGGTGCCCGACCTCGGTGTGGATCGAGTACGCGAAGTCGACCGGTGTGGCGCCGGTCGCGAGCGTCATCACCTTGCCCTTCGGGGTGAAGACGAAGACCTCGTCTTGTTCGAGGTCGACCTTCAGTGTCTGCATGAACTCGGCGGGGTCGGTGGTCTCCTGCTGCCAGTCGACGATGCGCTGCATCCACAGCAGGTCCTCGGTGGGGTTGCGCTGCTCCTTGTAGCCCCAGTGCGCGGCGATGCCGTACTCCGCGCGCCGGTGCATCTCGGTGGTGCGGATCTGGAACTCGACTGGCTTGCCCTCGGGCCCGACGACCGTCGTGTGCAACGACTGGTAGAGGTTGAACTTGGGCATGGCGATGTAGTCCTTGAACCGGCCCTGCACCGGCCGCCACAACGCGTGGATCGAACCCAGCGCGCCGTAGCAGTCCTTCACCGACTCGACGATCACGCGCACGCCGGTGAGGTCGGTGATCTCGTCGAGCTCCTTGCCGCGCACGACCATCTTCTCGTAGACCGACCAGTAGTGCTTCGGTCGGCCGCTCACGTCGGCGTCGATGTGGAGCTCGTGCAGGCGCTTGCGCACCTCTTGCAGCACGATCTCGAGGTGCTCCTCGCGCGCTGGTGCCGCCTGCAGCACGAGCTGTTCGATCTCGGCGTAGCGTTTCGGGTGCAGCACCGCGAACGCGAGGTCTTCGAGCTGCCACTTCACGTCTTGGATGCCGAGACGGTGCGCGAGCGGCGCGTAGATGTCGAGTGTCTCCTGCGCGATGCGCTGCTTCTTCTCGTCGGGGAGCGACGCGATCGTGCGCATGTTGTGCAGCCGGTCCGACAGCTTGATCAGCAGGACGCGCACGTCTTTCGCCATCGCGACGAGCATCTTGCGCAGCGTCGCCGCCTGCTGGGCCTCCTTGGAGTCGAACTGGAGCCGGTCGAGCTTGGTGACGCCGTCGACGATCGCGGCGACGTCGGGACCGAACCGCTCGGCGAGGTCGGGGATCGTGACCGCAGTGTCTTCGACGGCGTCGTGGAGCAACGCGGCGGCGAGCGTGACGTCGTCGAGGCCGAGGTCGGCGAGGATCGTCGCGACACCCACCGGGTGCGCGATGTACGGATCGCCGGAGCGGCGGACCTGGTCGCGGTGCGCGTCGCGCGCCACGTCGTAGGCGCTCACGATGAGCGCCGTGTCGGCGCCGGGGTGGCGCGCCTCGTAGCGGTCGAGGAGCGTGCGCAGGAGCGAGTCGACGTGCGGTGTGTCGGCGGGTTGGCGCCGCCGCGGGAGCACGGTCTTCATCGCCACGTCAGTCGTACCCCACCACGGCGTGGATGCGCTGCCCCGGCAGCTTGGCGCGCCCGCCGAGCGCGGTGAGCTCGATCAGGAACGCGAACCCGACGATCTCGGCGCCCATCCGATCGGCGAGCCGCAACGTGGCCGACGCGGTGCCGCCGGTCGCGAGCACGTCGTCGACGACGAGCACCCGTTCGCCGGGACGGATGGCGTCGCGGTGGATCTCGAGGAGGTCGGTGCCGTACTCGAGCTCGTACTCCTCGCGCTCGATCTCCCACGGGAGCTTGCCGGCCTTGCGGACCGGCACGAACCCGGCGGCGTGGCGGTACGCGATCGGCGCCGCGAACACGAAGCCGCGCGCCTCCACGCCGAGCACCTTGTCGATGCGATCGTCGGCGAACGGCGCGCCGAGCGCGTCGATCGTGGCCGAGAAGGCGTCGGGGGCCGCGAGCAGCGGAGTGATGTCGCGGAACATGATCCCCGGCTTGGGGTAGTCGGGGATGTCGCGGACGTGGGACCGCAGCCAAGCGACATCGACACCCATCGGTCGCATGGTACCGGCGGGGTCGGCCGGTCAGCGCCGTTTGCGGCGGCGCTGCTGGCGGCCGCGGGGCGCGACCGACCCGGCGGCGCGCACCGGCCGCGTCGGGATCGGGCCACCGTCGGCGTCGGCGGTCGTCTCGACGACCGCTTCGTCGCGTGCAGGGGCCGGTGGGCGCGCCGGCGTCGACACCGCAGCGGTGCCGACACCCGCCCGGCGGTCGTGGCGTTCCCGGAGCGCGGCGAACTGGGGTTCGCGCTCCTTCCACAGCGACAGCAGCGGCGCGGCCACGAAGATCGACGAGTAGGAACCGATCAGCAGACCGACCAGCAGGGCGATCGCGAACTCCTGCAACGTGACCGCGCCCATGATCCCGGCACCGACGACGAGGAGCGAGATCACCGGGAGCACGGCGACGAGCGTCGTGGACAGCGAACGCATCAGCACCTGGTTGAGCGACTTGTTGACCGTCTCCGCGTAGGTGGACCGGCCGAGGGACACGAGCGACGCCTCGTTCTCCTTGACCTTGTCGAACACGACGACGGTGTCGTAGAGCGAGAAGCCGAGGATCGTGAGGATCGCGGTGACCGTCGCGGGCGTGACCTCGAACTGGAACAGCGCGTACACGCCGGCCGTGATGATGATGTCGTGCAGCACCGCGACGATCGACGCGATCGCCATCTTGAACTCGAACCGCAACGACAGGTACACCGCGAGCAGCAAGAAGAAGATGACCGTGGCCTGGATGGCCTTCTCGGTGACCGACTCACCCCACGTGGGGCCGACGGTCGACACGCTCACACCGTTGAGGTCGGTCTCGGCGTACTCGGCCAGCGCGGCCGACACCTCGTCGGTCGGGCTCTCCGGCACCTCGGCGAGCTCGACGGTGATGCTCGCGCCGTCGACCGTGACCTCGGGATCGTCGAAGCCCAGCTCTTCGACCAGCGCGGCGACCTCGCTTTCATCGGCGTCGTCGCGGTCCGCGTCGAGCCGCAAGACGGTCGCGCCGTCGCCGCCGGAGTCGCGGGCGACATCGCTCGGCGAGACCCCGCCGTAGTCGGCGAGCGCGTCGGCGAGATCGGCGATCGGGTCGTCGAGCACCTCGGCCTGGACGCGGATCGTCTCGCCCTGGCCGGTGAGGATCGCGACTTTCGAGTCAGCGAGTCCGAGCGGCCGCAACACGTCGCGCACCTCGGCGACCGACGCGTCGGCGCGTTCCGACTCGACGAGCCAGAGGGTGCCGCCTTCGAAGTCGATGCCGAGGTTGAGCTGGCGGAAGACGAGCGCGCTGATGCTCACCGTGAGCAGGACCAGCGACAGCACCAACCAGCGACGGGCGTGCGGGATGAACTGGAACGTCGTGCGCTCGTGGTAGAGGTCGGCGAACGTGTTGCGCCGACGACCCTCGGTGAGCCCCTCGGTGCTGGTCACGCGCGTGCCTCGGGAACGTCGAGGCCGACGGCGACACCGATGCCGCGGGCTCGCAACAACGCCGGTCGACGAGCGATGAGCGACACCACGGGGTGCATCACGCAGTAGGCGATCACGAGGTCGATGACCGTCGACAGCCCGAGGAAGAACGCGAAC
>DASUMP010000261.1:0-8273 GCA_036277635.1 Acidimicrobiia bacterium
CGACGGCGGCGGCGATTCGTCCGGCCCGATCGAAGAGATCGGCGAGGGCGAAGGCGAAGTCGTCATCATCGCGTGGCCGGGCTACATCGAACGGGGCGAGACCGACCCGGCCTACGACTGGGTGACCGAGTTCGAAGAGGAGTCCGGCTGCTCGGTCAACGTCAAGACTGCGGCCACCTCCGACGAGATGGTCGCTCTCATGACCGGCAGCGACGAGTTCGACCTCGTCACCGCGTCCGGCGACGCGAGCCTTCGGCTCATCCTCGGCGGCACGGTGCAAGAGGTGAACACCGACCTCATCGAGAGCTGGGACACCGTCGACGAACGCCTGCAGGAGGCGGAGTGGCACTTCGTCGACGGCAAGCACTACGGCGTTCCGTACCAGTGGGGCTCGAATGTCTTGATGTACAACACCGAGGCGTTCCCCGAGCCGCCGACGTCGTGGAACGTGGTGTTCGAAGAGACGACGCTCGGTGACGGCCAGTCGAACGCCGATCGGATCCAGGCGTACGACGGTCCGATCTACGTGGCCGACGCCGCGCTGTATCTGAAGGCCCACCAGCCCGAGCTCGGGATCGACGATCCGTACGCGCTGAGCCGGGAGCAGTTCGAGGCCGCCCTCGACCTGTTGCGCACGCAGCGGACCCTGGTGAACCGCTACTGGCACGACGCGTTCGTCCAGATCGAGGACTTCACCAACGAGGGTGTCGTGGCGTCGAGCTCGTGGCCGTTCCAGGTCAACCTGCTCAAGGCCGACGGTCAGCCGATCGAGAGCACCATCCCCGAGGAAGGTGCGACCGGCTGGGCCGACACGACGCTGATGCACAAGGACGCGCCGCACCCGAACTGCGCGTACATGTGGATGGAGTGGTCGCTGAACCCCAAGCTGCAGGGTGACCTCGCGGCCTGGTTCGGTTCGGTGCCGTCGGTGCTCGACGCCTGCACGGGCAACGAGCTCCTCACCGACGAGGGCTGTTCGACGAATGGTCTCGACAACTTCGACCGCATCAGCTTCTGGAAGACCCCGACCTCCGACTGCTTCGGCAAGGGCGAGGACGGTGACTGCGTGCCGTACCACGAGTGGGTGACGCAGTACCTCGCCGTGATCGGCGGCCGGTAGCCCCATCGACGCGTGGCCGGGGCGCGAGCCCCGGCCACCGCCGTCGTCCTCGCACGATGAGCGTCACCACCGCCCCCGCCGAGTCGTCGCCGGTCCCCGAGCGGCCGCGCTCGGGCGTACGCCGGCGCCCCGTGTCGGGCTGGTTCTATCGCCACCCGCGCCTGCGCGTCGCGTTGCTGCTCGTGCCGCCGCTGCTGTGGCTCGGCGTGGTCTATCTCGGTTCGCTGCTCGCGCTGTTGGTGCAGAGCTTCTACGCCGTCGACGACTTCACCGGTCAGGTCGACGAGTCGTTCACGTTGCAGACCTGGGAGCGCCTGCTCACACGGGCCAACTTCGACGTGATGTTCCGCACCGCCGGGATGGCCGCGGCGGTGACGGTCGCGTCCGCGATCATCGCGTTCCCATTGGCGTACTTCATGGCCCGCGTCGCGCGGAACCGCACCAAGACGTGGCTCTTCGTCGCGATCCTGTTGCCGCTGTGGTCGAGCTACCTCGTGCGCGTCTACGCGTGGAAGCTCATCCTCGCCAAGGAAGGCGTGTTCACGTGGTTCGTCGACCGCCTCGGTCTGAACTTCGCCCTCGACTGGGTCCTCGACCTCCCGACGATCGGGGGACCGAGCCTGTCGGTGTCGTTGTTCGGCCAGTGGATCGTGTTCGTGTACATCTGGCTCCCGTACATGATCCTGCCGATCGAGGCCGCGCTGGAGCGCGTCCCCGCGTCGGTGGTCGAAGCATCCGGCGACCTCGGCGCCCGCAACCCCACCACGTTGCGGCGCATCATCTGGCCGCTCGCGATCCCCGGCGTGATCGCCGGGTCGATCTTCACGTTCTCG
Source organism: Acidimicrobiia bacterium (assembly GCA_036277635.1). Taxonomy (GTDB): domain Bacteria; phylum Actinomycetota; class Acidimicrobiia; order IMCC26256; family PALSA-610; genus DASUMP01. The sequence goes on from DASUMP010000261.1 coordinate 1,954, forward strand.
TTGACGTTGGGCGACTACATCATCCCGACGATCATCGGCGACTCCTCGCCGTCGATCGGTGCGTCGATCTACATCCAGCAGGGCACCGCCGGCAACCTGCCGCTCGCGGCGGCGTGGTCGGTCGTGCCGATGGTGATCATGGCCGTCTACCTGATGCTCGCGCGCCGCCTCGGCGCGTTCGAGGCGCTGTGATGACCCGCGCGTCGCGCCACGTCGGACTGCGGCTCAGCGCGGCCGCCGTCATCTTGTTCTTGCACTTCCCGATCTTCATCGTGTTCCTCTACGCGTTCACATCGAGCGACGCGAGCTTCCGCTTCCCGCCGCCCGGGCTCACCACGAAGTGGTTCGGCGTCGCTCGCGACAACAGCGACATCTGGGAGGCGATGTGGCTGTCGGTGCGCGTCGCGTTGCTCGCCACGGTGCTCGCCCTGGTCCTCGGGAGCCTCGCGGCCGCCGCGATCCACCGGGCCCGGTTCTTCGGACGCGAGACCGTGTCGTTCCTCGTGATCCTCCCGATCGCGCTCCCGGGCATCATCACCGGCATCGCGCTGCGATCCGCGATCAACATCACCGACTTCTCGTTCGGCTACGTCACGATCGTCGCCGGACACGCGACGTTCTGCGTCGTCGTCGTGTACAACAACGTGATCGCCCGCCTCCGACGAACGTCCGGCTCCGTGATCGAAGCGTCGATGGATCTCGGAGCGTCGGGGTTCCAGACGCTGCGCTACGTGCTGCTCCCGACGATCGGCACCGCGCTCCTCGCCGGCGGCATGCTCGCATTCGCGCTCTCGTTCGACGAGATCATCGTGACCACGTTCACCGCGGGTCAGCAGCAGACGCTGCCCATCTGGATCTTCTCGAGCCTGTTCCGCCCGCGCCAGCGCCCGGTGACGAACGTGGTGGCGATGATCGTCGTGCTGGTGACGCTCGTGCCGATCATCCTCGCCCAACGGCTCACGCGCGACACCAGCGGCCTCACCGGCCGGGTGTGACGAGCCACACCGACACGGCACCTGTCACCCGTGACGGCCCCGCTCGTGCTCGGTGTGCTCTACGACTTCCCCCAGGGCGACGGTGGCGCGCTGTTCGAGGCCGCGCTGCACGAAGGGCTGTCCGAGACCGCGGCGCGCCGGACCCGCCCGGTGACGCTGCGGTCGCTCGAAGTGCACGGCCTCCCGGCGGGATCGGCCGGCGAAGTCGAAGCGGGCCTGCGCCACCTCGCCGACGACGGTGTGTGTGCGGTGGTGGGTCCGTCGATCTCCGACAACGCGATCGTGGCCGCGCCGGTCGCCGACGCGCTCGGACTCGCGTGCATCAACTACTCGGGCGGCGAACGCACCCGCAGCGAGTGGATGTTCCACTACCAGGTGGGGTCGCTCGAAGAGGAGCCGCTGCTCCTCGCCGAGCGCATGGTGGAGCGCGGGCTCGAGCGCGCCGCGGTGGTGTTCGACGACTCCGTCGTCGGCCGCCGGTACGAGGAGTGCTTCCGCCACGCGTGCGCGCGCCACGCGTGCACGCTCGTGGAGTCGCGCTCGGTCACGTCGCTCGCCACCGAGGTGACGTCCGAGCTCGACGCGCTGCGCGCGCACGCACCCGACGTCCTCGTGTACCTCGGGCTCGGGGTCTCGGCGCGCGCGGTCGCGGTCGGACTCGTCGAGGTCGCGTGGTCGGTGCCGGTCCTCGCGAACTCGGCGTTGATGTTCGGCTACGCGCGTCGCGACTGGCGGCTCGGGTTCGCGGGCTGGGAGTACATCGACACCGTCGCCGACGACAACAGCGTGCGCGACGCGTTCGCCCGTCGCCTGCCGCGCGCCGCGAGCGGACCGATCGGCTGCGCGGCGTACGACATCGGACGCCTCCTCGGCGAGGCGCTGGTGCGCGCCCCCGACGGCGAGCGCCGCGCTGTCCACGACGCGCTCGAGGCCGTGAAGGGGCTCCCCGCGGCCAGCGGCCACGATGGCACCGTGGTCGGCTTCGGCGCCTGGGACCGTGGCGCGCTGCACGGCCGCTTCCTGGTGCTGCGCGAGTGGCACGACGGCCACAGCCGGCAGGTGGTCCGTCCCCGTTGATGTCGCACCCCGGTCGTACGATGCCGGGAATCACACCGTTGTCATCTCCCGACCGGGAGGACCCATGCGCACCGCCCTGCCGACCACGAACCCCACCGACACGCCCGCCCCGCCGGTGCACCTCGAGGCGTGCCTGGGCTTCGTCGCCGACGCCGACGGTGGGCCGTGCTGCGCCGTGTGCGGCTGGAGCGCCGACGACCACGACACGCTGAGCGCCGACGCGCTCGCCCGCGCGTCGTAGCCCGCGAGGTCAGCTCGCGGCTTGCTTGAGGCTCGCCTCGAGCGCGGCCACGAGATCGAGCACCTTCGCGGGTGCCTCGGGCGCGGGCTGGGTCACGATCTCTTCGCCCGCCGCCTTCTGCTCGATGAGCGCCAGGAGTTGCTCGCGGTACTGGTCGTGGAAGCGCTCCGGTTCGAACGGTTCCGTGAGCGACTCCACCAGCTGGTGCGCCATCGTGCGCTCACGGTCGGTGAGCTCCACGTCGTCGGGGACGAGCCCCTCTCGCGGGAGCACCTCGTCGGCGAAGCGCATCGTCTCGATGCACAGCACACCGTCGAGCGGACGGATCGCGACGAGTCGCTCCTTCGAGCGGATCACGACCCGCCCGATCGCCACCTTCCCGAGCTCCTCCATCGCTTCGAGGAGCAAGCGGTAGGGCTTCGTGCCGCGCTCGTCGGGCGACAGGTAGTACGGCTGATCGAAGTAGATCGGGTCGATGTCGGCGAGGTCGATGAACTGCTCGATCTCGATCGTGTGCGCCGACTTCGGTTGGATCGCCTCGAGCTCGGCGGGCTCGATCACCACGTACTGACCCTTCGAGATCTCGTAGCCCTTCACGATGCGATCGTTCGTGACCTCTTCGCCGGATTGCTCCGAGACTCGCCGGTAGCGGATGCGCGCGCCGGTGCCTTCCTCGAGCTGGTTGAACGAGACGTCGTGGCTCTTGGTCGCGGAGACGAGGCGCACCGGCACCTGCACGAGCCCGAAGCTGATGGACCCGGTCCAGATCGCGCTCGGCATGGAGACCTCCTCGGGGGTACCGACCCCAACTCGCACAGGTGCAGACTCGTGGCCCGCCGGGGCGCACGGCCGCGCGTACGGTGCCGATAGCCTCGCCGATCGTACTGCTCGACGTGCTCCGGACCGGCGGCTCCATGTCCGACACCATCAGCGTCGACGTCGACGGGCGACTGCTCTCGCTCTCGAACCTGACGAAGGTCCTCTACCCCGGATCGGGTTCCACGAAAGCCGACGTCATCGAGTACTACCGCCGCGTCGCGCCGGTGATGCTGCCCCATCTCCGCGGTCGGGCGCCCACGCTCGTGCGCGCACCCGACGGCGTGCGCGGCGAGGTGTTCTTCGAGAAGCGGCGTCCACCGCACGCGCCCGAATGGGTCCCGAGCGCGGTCGTGGGCCGCTACGACCACCACCAGGGCTACGAAGCCGGCCTCGTCGACGACCTGCCCACGCTCGTGTGGGTCGCGAACCTCGCCGCGCTCGAGCTGCACACGCACCAGGCGCGCGTCACCGATCCCGAGCACCCCACCGCCGCGGTGATCGACCTCGATCCCGGCGCGCCGGCCGGGATGCTCGAGTGCTGCGCGATCGCCCTCTCGCTCCACGACGTCTGCGAACAGCTCGGCCTCGTCGTCGTCGTGAAGAGCTCGGGCGGCAAGGGTCTCCACTTGTCGGTGCCGCTCAACAACGGCGCGAGCACCGCGGACGACACGAAGCGGTTCGCGCTGGCGCTCGGGCAGCTGCTCGAGTCGCGTGTCCCCGACCGCGTCACCACCACGATGGCGAAGGCGGCGCGACCCGGCAAGGTCTTCGTCGACTGGAGCCAGAACGACCGCGCCAAGACCACCGTGTGCGCGTACTCGTTGCGCATCGGCGAACGACCGACCGTGTCGGCGCCGCTCACGTGGGACGAGGTACAAGGCGCCCTCGACGCGCGCGAGCCCGAGCGTCTCGTGTTCGAAGCCTCCGAGGTGTTGGCGCGCGTCGCCGAGCACGGCGACCTGTTCGCCCCCAACCTCATCGTGCGCCAAGAGCTCCCGACGTTCTAGGTTCGGGCGGTGGAGCTCGACGGCAAGGTCGCGATCGTCACCGGCGCGAGCCGCGGTGTCGGAGCCGCGACCGCGATCGCGCTGGCGGCGCGCGGCGTGCGGGTCGCGTGTGCGGCGCGCGCGACCGACGCCTCACCGCTCCCGATCCCGGGAACGATCGACGAGACGGTCCGGCGCATCACCGACGCCGGCGGCATGGCGGTCACGGTGCCGACGAACCTCGCCGACGATGCTTCGACACTCGCGATGGTCGACGCGACGGTCGCGCGCTACGGGCGCGTCGACATCTTGGTGAACAACGCGGCCATCACGTTCCCGGGCGACCTCGACCTGCCGATGAAGCGCTTCGATCTCGTGTTCGACGTCGACCTGCGCGCGCCGGTGCTCGCGACCGCCGCGGTCGTAGCCGGGATGCGGGAGCGGGGTGAGGGCGCGATCGTCAACGTGTCGTCACTCGCGGCGCTCAACTACTTCCCGGGCCTCATGGCGTACGGGATGGCGAAGGCAGCGCTCGAGCACTTCACGATGAGCGCGGCCGCCCAGCTCCGCCCGCACGGCATCGCCGTGAACACCTTCCGCATCGACATCCCGGTCGCGTCGGAAGGGTTCCTCATGAACCTCCCCGACCTCGACCACTCCGACTGGGAGCCACCGGAGGTCGCCGCCGAAGGCATCTGCTGGATGCTCGAGCAGCCGCCGTCGTGGACCGGGCACAACGTCGGCATGGCGCGCCTGCGCGCGGAGCACGGGATCATGGCGTCGCGCGCGGCGCGCGAGCACCGCCAACAACCGCATGTGGTGACCGACACCCACCTGCGGCCGGTGGGCGACGAGCCGAGCGCGCGCGACTAGGAGAGGCGCTCCACGACCATCGCCATGCCCTGGCCGCCGCCGACGCACATCGTCTCGAGGCCGTAGGTCTTCCCGGCGTCGTCGAGTCCGTTGAGCAACGTGGTCATGATGCGGGCGCCGGTCATGCCGAACGGGTGGCCGAGCGCGATCGCGCCGCCGTTCACGTTGAGCTTGTCCCATGCCACGCCGAGGTGCTTCGCCGACGGGAGCACCTGCGCCGCGAACGCCTCGTTGATCTCGACGAGGTCGATGTCGTCGATGGTGAGGTTCGCCCGCTTCAGCGCCTGGCGGCTCGCCTCCACCGGACCGAGGCCCATGATCTCGGGGTTCAGCGCGCTGACTCCGCTCGCCACGATGCGGGCCAGCGGCGTGATGCCGAGCTCGCGTGCCTTGGTGTCGCTCATCACGACGACTGCGGCCGCGCCGTCGTTCAGCGGGCACGCATTGCCCGCGGTGACCTCACCGTCGGGACGGAACACCGGCTTCAGCGTCGCGAGCTTCTCGACCGTGGTGCCCGCGCGCGGACCGTCGTCCTTGGTCACGACGGTGCCGTCGGGGAGCTCGACCGGCGTGATCTCCCGATCGAAGAACCCGCGCTCTTGCGCGGCGACCGCCCGCTGCTGCGACAGCGCGGCGAACTCGTCCATCTCCTGGCGACCCACGTGCTCGAGCTCGCGCACGTTCTCCGCGGTCTGCCCCATCGCGATGTAGATGTCGGGGAGGCCCGCAGGCGGCGCCCATTCGGGCTGCCCGCCGTCGCTGCGCAGCTTCGTGCGCGCACGCGCCTCGTCGAACTTCGTGTTGGCCGGACCGCCGTCGGCCATGCCGTTCATGAACCGGCTCACCGTCTCGACGCCACCGGCGATGAACACGTCGCCCTCGCCTGCCTTGATCGCGTGCGACGCCATGCGGATCGTCTGCAGCGACGACGAGCAGTAGCGGTTGACCGTGACGCCGGGCGCATCCACGCCGGCGAGGAGCGCCGCGACCCGAGCGATGTTCACGCCCGCTTCGCCGGCCGGCTGGCCGCAACCCCAGATGACGTCTTCGACGAGGCCGGCGTCGAGCTGCGGGACCTTGTCGAGCACCGAACGGATGATCAGCGCAGAGAGGTCGTCGGGGCGGCACTCGGTGAGCGAGCCCTTGTTCGCCCGCCCGATCGGGGTGCGGGCAGTGGCGACGATCACGGCTTCGGACATCACAAGCTCCTCGCGAGGCGTGCGAGCGGGAATCGGACCTCGCCACGCTAGTCGCTAGGTTCTCGGCGATGACCGGGACCGGCCCGACCGACGCAGCGATCGCACTCCCACCCGAGCACCACCGCAGCCA
>DASUMP010000262.1:0-3124 GCA_036277635.1 Acidimicrobiia bacterium
GGGTTCGGTCGGGCCGAGGTGTTCAGCCTCACGCCCACCAAGCCGCTCGTGGCAGGGGAGGGCGGGCTCGTCGCGACCGACGACGACGACCTCGCGCACGCGGTGCGCATCGGTCGCGACTACGCCAACCCGGGCGACTACGACACCCAGTTCGTCGGGCTCAACGGGCGCATGTCCGAGCTGCACGCCGCGGTCGCCCTCGCCTCGCTGGAACACCTCGACGAGCACCTCGCGGTCCGGCGCGAGCTCGCGGCTCGGTACGTGGACGGGCTCGCGACCGTGCCCGGCGTCGCCGTGCAGGTCGTCGACGCGGCCGACGAGTCCACCTACAAGGACTTCACGATCGCCATCGACGCGGCGACGTTCGGTGTCGACCGCGACGCGTTCGTGAGCGTGCTGCGCGCCGAAGGCGTCGACACCCGCTGCTACTTCGACCCCCCGGTGCACCGCCAGCACGCGTACGTCGCCCACGTCGCCGACACCGGCGTGCTCGAACGCACCGACCGGGCTGCCGCGAGCGTGGTGAGCCTGCCGATCTATCCGTCGCTCGCTCCCGACGTCGTCGACCGGATCGTCGCGATCGCGCGCAGCGTGCACGCGTGCGCGGCCGACGTCGGGGACGCGCTGGGCGCCGCCACCAGCTGAGCCGAGCTCCCCGCGCTCAGCGGTCGAGCACGATGCCGTGGCCGCGCCGCGGTCGCGCCTTGCGCGGGCGCGGGGGAGGCGGGAACGTGCCCGCGGCGACGAACGCCACGGCGAGCATCGGCACGAGCAGCCACACCGCCGCCGCCGTCGTGTCGGAGAAGCCGGCCACGCGAGACGCGTACAGCGCGAGCACCGCGTGCAGGAGCGTCACGTCGGTGACCACGACGAGGTGACGCGCCAACGTGTGGTTCTTGCGCCGCACCTTCTGGCGCAGCCGCGAGAACGCGCGCCGCCCGAGCGGCTCCGCGAGGAGGATCGCGAACGCGCCCGCGCTGCCGACGATCGCCGCCGGACGTCCGACGCCGTCGACGGTGGCGATCCACATGATCAACGCGACCGAGGTCGCGGAGCCGCCGACGCCGAGCTTCGCGACCGGTGTGGGGATGCCGAGGAACAGCAGCGGGAGCGCGGCGCCGAGGAGCACCCGCGCGTGCTCGGTGTCGGGGACCGTGCCGTACACGCCGACGATCGTGATCGCGAGCAGCGCGGGCCCGAACCCCCGGCGCTCCTGGTAGCGGTCGGTGTCGGCGACGAGCGCGCCGCCGATCGCCGTGAACGTCACGAGCAGCGGGCGGCTCCAGTCGGGTCCGACGCCGTCGAGCGCGAGCCCGACGATCCACGCGCCGGGGAGGAGCGCCGCCATCGTCACCACGAGCGGCGGGCGGAACCACTCGAGGGCGATGCCGGTCGCCGCGAGCACCCCGAGGCCGATGAACAGCTCGGGCGGCAGGTTCCCGACCGACTTCGCGGGACCCAACCCACCGAGCGCGGCGAGCGTCGCCGCGACGAGCACGAAGCCACCGAGGGGCGGCCGCCGGCCCCAGACGCGCACCGACGCGACGACCGTGATCACGACGAACCCGATCCCGCTGTAGGCGACGGCGGCTTGGAAGCTGCGGTCGTCCAGCAGGTCAGCGAGCGAGTCCATGGTCCCCCACATCGGCGGTCGCCCGCCGTCGGTGAACGGAATGTCCGATTTGTACCGTTCTCACGCTCTGAGTTGCCCCTTGCGCACCGCGTCGTCGCGGCCCAAACTATGGCCCAGCAACTGGGTGGCGAGCGGGGGGCGGGTCCATGATGGACTCGCTCGGGGGGTTCAGCCAGTCATGGACAGCGCGCAGGCGCTCGACGTCGCGGACCGCCGACGCATCATGCGTTGGCGACGGCGCACACAGACGGCCCTCGACATCGCGTCGTGGTTCCTCGCGCTCGCCGTCGCGGCCACCTTGCGCCTCGACCTCGATCCGTCCCGCGTCGACTGGAGCGGGCTGCTCGTCCTCCTCCCCGTCGTCGGCGTCGCGCAAGCCGTCGCCGGCCACGCGTCCGGTCTCTACCGCGGTCGGTGGGTCTTCGGCTCGTTCGAGGAGGTCGCCGCGCTCGCGCGCACCGTCGCGATCGCCGGGGCGGTGCTGTTCGCCGCCGACGTGCCGTTCACCGCGAACCGTCCGGTCCCGATCTCGGCGGTGATCGGCGGCTCGATGATCGCGTTCCTCGTCATGGGGGGCGTGCGGTACGCGTGGCGGTTGATCCTCGACGCGCGCGACCGGCGGCGGGCAGAGCCGCACCGCCAGCGCGCCATCGTGTTCGGAGCCGGCGAGGGCGGCCAACGCGCCGTGCGCGCCATGGTGCGCGACGCGCAGAGCCAGTATTTGCCGGTCGCGTTCCTCGACGACGACCGCGAGCTCTCCAACCTCTCCTACATGGGCGTGCGCGTCCTCGGCGACCGCAGCCGGATCGAGTCGGTCGCTCACGCGCTCTCCGCCACGTGCCTCGTGGTCGCGGTGCCGAGCGCCGACGCCGCGCTCGTGCGCGACCTCATCGACCGCGCCCTGCGCGTCGGCCTCGACGTGCGCGTCCTCCCGTCGGTGCGCGAGCTGCTCGACGACGAAGTCCGCGTCGTCGACATCCGCCGACCCACCGAGGTCGACCTGCTCGGCCGTCACCAGGTCGAGACCGACATCGACGAGATCGCCGGCTACATCACCGGCCGCCGCGTCGCGGTCACCGGTGCGGGCGGCTCGATCGGCGCCGAGCTGTGCCGGCAGATCTCGGCCCTGCAGCCGGCCGAGCTGATCATGATCGACCGCGACGAGTCGGCGCTCCACGGCGTGCAGCTCAGCCTCGAAGGGCGCGCCTTGCTCGACTCGCGCGACCTCGTGCTCCTCGACATCCGCGACCGCGCGGGCGTGGCGCGGCTGTTCCAGGAACGCCGTCCCGAGGTGGTGTTCCACGCCGCCGCGCTGAAGCACCTCCCGCTGCTCGAGAAGCACCCCGTCGAAGCGCTGAAGACCAACGTGTGGGGCACCCTCGCGGTGCTCGAAGCCGCCGCCGCGGCCGGCGTGCCGACCGTCGTCAACATCTCCACCGACAAGGCCGCGAACCCCGCGAGCGTCCTCGGCTACTCGAAGCGCATCTGCGA
>DASUMP010000263.1:0-11076 GCA_036277635.1 Acidimicrobiia bacterium
AGTTCACCGACGCGCCCGAAGCCGGCCTCGGCTCCGCCGGTCTCGGCGACCTCCTCTCCTCCGACGGTGGTGCGCTCGGGTCCAAGGCCGGGGGTGCGGCATGACCGGCGCTGTGACCGCCCGCTCGGTGCGGTTCGCCACCGTGCTCGGCGTCGGTGTGATCGGCGGGCTCGCCGTGCACGCGTTCGGGTACTCGCACACTGCCGCGTTGCTGTTCCTGGCGTCGCTCGTCGTCGCCGGCGAGCTGCTCGAGCTGCGGCTCGAGCGCGGGACGGGCATCACGCTCGCGTACGCGCCGGTCGTCGTCCTCGCGGCCGCGTTCCCGGTGGGCGACGCGTTGATCACCCTGCTGGCGGCTCAGATCGTGGCGTTCGTCGTGCGTGACGAACCGGCGCGCATCACGGCTCGGCTCGGACGGTTCGCGCACCGCGGCGTCGTCGCGTTCGGCACCGTGGGCATGTACCAGCTCGGCGAACGGCTCGTCGACGGCGAGATGGACGTTGCGACGTTGTTCGTCGTGCTGTGCGCCGCCGTCGCGGTGCAGCTCGTGCTCGACGAGCTGTGGCGCACCCTGACGCACGAGCCCACCGGGTTGACACCACGCGGTCGGCTCGCGTGGCTCGCGCTCGCCGCCTCCGCCTTGCTGATGGCGATCGGCTATCGAGGGGTCGACGGCGACGGCAACTTCGGCATCTGGGCGCCGGTGCTGTTCTCGATCCCGCTGCTCGCCACGTGGTACTCGTTCGAGCGCCTCGACACGATCAGCCGCACGCACCGCCAGACGATCGCCGCGCTGGCAGTCGCGCCCGAGCTCGCCGGGATGGTGCGCGCGGGCCACGCCGAGCGCGTCGCCGAGCTCAGCCTCGCGATCGCCGCCGACCTCGAGCTGCCCACCGACGAGCGGGTGCACCTCGAGACCGCGGCGCTGCTGCACCACCTCGGTCAGGTCACGCTCGAAGACCCCGAAGAGCTCGGTCGGCCCAACGATCCGGCCGAGGTCGCGGCGGTGACCGCCGCGATGCTCCGTGAGATCGAATCGCTGGCGGGGGCGGGCGAGATCATCGCCGGACCGTCGAACGACTCGGGCCGAGATCGTGATCGGCTCGCGAGCCAGGTCTTGAAGGTCGCGAGCGCCTTCGACGACCTGTGCGAGGGCGACTGGGAATGTCGCGACGCCGCGTTCGCGGCGCTGTGCTCAGCGCCCGGTTACCTCTACGACGGCCGCGTCGTGGAAGCGCTCGGGCGGGTCGTCGCCAACCGCGGGCTCACGACCGTTCGCTGACTCCTCGACCCGCCAACGCGGCACGACCGCGTCGGCGTCGGCAACCGGGGGATCGTTCGTGGTGGGGGTCTCGCCGGTCGACTCGCGGATGCTCGCCTCCACCCCGGGTGCGGGCGCGGGCCGACGGTGCGCACCGCGCCGGGTGCGGCGACTCGCGTGGAACGCGACGTCCACGAGCCCGACCGTCATGATCAGGTCGCCGAACGACACGACCGTGTGCCACGGTCCCGGCACCGGGACGATGTCGGTGAGGACGAGCAGGCGGTCGTCGGACGTCTGTTCGTGGTGCTTCACGGTGGTGGTGACGGGACCGTCGTCGCGCCACGAGCCCGGGAGGTCGACCGGCATCCCTTGGTTGAGGGCGATGACGAGCGCGTTCAGCGCGATGCCGAGCAACACCACGCCCATCCCTCGGCGCGCGAGGTTCGCGCCGCAGAAGCCGAGGATCAGCACATAGGACGCGACGAGCGCGCCGAACCCGACGTCGTGCCAGCGTGACTCGGGGAGATCCACGACCTCCAACACCACTTGGATCGCGAGGCCGAGCGCGAGCATCCCCGGCCATTGCCACGACGACATCACGAGTCGCGTGAGGCTCCCACGGGTGACGAGCGGCACGAGCAGGGCCAGCGCCACGGTCACGACGATCCACGACATGCCGACCCACGGTACCGACCCTCGCCCGGGGACACGGGGACCGCTCTACGATCCCAGCCGACCCGGGGAGGAGCGCGGTGACCACACCGGCCGACGAGGTGCGCTACGAGGTCGACGGCGCGATCGCTCGCGTCACGATCGACCGACCCGAGCGTCGCAACGCGATGTCGTACGGGGTGATGGCCGGGCTGCGCGACGCGATGCGCGCCGCGAAGTCCGACGACGCGGTGCGGGTGGTCGTGCTCACCGGCGCCGGCGACAAGGCGTTCTGCGCGGGAGCCGATCTCGGCGGGGGCGGGATCGCGGGCAACACCGGCGCGGCCGCCGCGCACGATGGTCGGGGTCTGCTCGCCGACCTCTTCCGTGACATGTGGTCGCTCGGCAAGCCGATCGTCGCCCGCGTGCGCGGGTACGCGCTCGCCGGTGGCTTCGGTCTCGCGTGCGCGTGCGACTTCGTGATCGCCTCCGACGACTCGCAGTTCGGCACGCCGGAGATCGATGTCGGCCTCTGGCCGTACATGATCACGGTGCCGCTGCTGCGTTCGATGCCGCCCAAGCGCGTGCTCGAGCTCATGACGACCGGGCGGCGCGTGGGTGCCGAGGAGGCGGAGCGCATCGGGTTCGTGAACCGGGTCGTCCCGGCCGCCGAGCTCGATGCCGCGGTCGACGAGCTCGCACACACCCTCGCCGGCAAGTCGCCGGTCATCATGCGCTGGGGGCGCGACGCGTTCTACCGAGTGCTCGAGATGGACGCCGACGACGCCCTCGCGTACCTGCAGACGATGCTCTCGGTCACCACACTCACCGACGACGCCGCTGAAGGCGTCGCTGCGTTCGCCGAGAAGCGCCGTCCGCAGTGGCGGGGGAGGTAGTCGTGAGCCGTCCGGTCTCGCACGAAGGCGGCGATGTCCACGACTGGGAGCCCAAGGTCGCCGACCTGCGCGCCCGCAAGGAGCGCGCGCTCGGGATGGGCGGCGCCGAGCGCGTCGAACGCCAGCACTCGCTCGGCAAGCTCACCGTGCGCGAACGCCTCGAACGGCTCGTCGACCCGGGCACGTTCGTGGAGCACGCGCTGCTCGCCGACCACATGGACGCCGGACTCGGCGACCGGCACCTCGCCGCCGACGGCGTCGTCACCGGGGTCGGCGACATCGACGGTCGCGCCGTCGCGATCGCGGCGTACGACTTCACCGTGATGGCCGGGTCGATGGGTCGCATCGGCGAGGAGAAGGTGGCGCGGATGCGGGCGCACGCGCTGCGTCAGCGCATCCCGATGGTGTGGCTGCTCGACTCGGCCGGCGCGCGCATCCAGTCGACGAGCGGCTCGACGTTCGCCGGCGCGGGAGCGTTGTTCCGGGAGCAGGTCGCGATGAGCGGCGTCGTGCCGATGGTCGCCGCGATGCTCGGGCACTGCGCGGCGGGCACGGCCTACATCCCCGCGCTCGCCGACTTCGTGCCGATGGTGAAGGGCACGTCGTCGATGGCGCTCGGCGGTCGCCACCTCGTCAAGGCCGCGGTCGGCGAAGACGTCACCGAAGAGGAGATGGGCGGCTCCGCGGTGCATACGAAGGTGTCGGGGGTCGCCGATCTCGAGGTCGCCGACGACGACGAGTGCCTCCGCATCGTGCGCGAGTACCTGTCGTTCTTCCCGCCCCACAACGGCGAACGTCCCCCGACCCGCGAGGTCACGGATCCGGCCGACCGCCGCGTCGAGGAGCTCTACGACATCGTCCCCACTGCGCCGCGGCGGGCGTACGACATGCGCAAGGTCGTGAGCGCACTCGCCGACCACGGCGAGGTGTTCTGGATGAAGCCCGACTGGGCGAAGAACATCGTGACCGGGCTCGCTCGCGTCGCCGGGCAGCCCGTCGGGATCGTGGCGAACCAGCCGATGGTGCTCGGCGGCGCGCTCGACGTGAACGCGGCCGACAAGGCGGCGCGCTTCGTGTGGCTGTGCGACGCGTTCAACATCCCGCTCGTGTTCCTCCACGACGTGCCCGGGTTCATCGTCGGCTCGGCAGTCGAGAAGCAGGGGATCATCCGCCACGGGGCGAAGATGCTCTTCGCGATCTCCGAGGCGACGGTCCCGAAGATCAGCATCGTGCTGCGCAAGAGCTACGGCGCGGGCTACTTCGTGATGAACGGCCTCGCCTACGAAGCCGACTACATCGCCGCGTGGCCGACCGCCGAGATCGCGGTGATGGGACCCGACGGCGCGGTCAACATCATCCACCGCAAGATCCTCGAGGCGATCGACGACGACGACGAGCGCATGGCCAAGCGGCTCGAGCTCGCCGAGGAGATCCGCGCCAACATCGACCCGTACGTCGCCGCCGGCCACGCGCAGCTCGACGACGTCATCGACCCCGCCGACACCCGCGCCGTGATCGCCCGCGCCCTCGCGATCACCGCCGACAAGCGTGTCGACCGCCCCGCCCGCAAGCACGGCGTCCTCCCCGTCTGACCGACGGCATGGACCGGGCAGAGCGGCGTACCCTCGCATACCGCTCGGCGCCTTCCGAGCATGATCCGAGGTGTTCGTGACGACAGCTCCCATGACGTTCGCCGAACAGCGCTTGGCGCTCGCCGTCGATGCCGCGCAGCTCGGATCGTGGACATGGGACATGGCGTCGGGCACCACGTCGTGGGACGAACGGCTCGAGGAGATGCACGGCCTCGCGCCCGGCGGCTTCGGGGGCACGTTCGAGGACTGGGTCGCCGCGCTCCACCCCGAGGACCGTCAAGCCTGCATCACCCGCGTCCAAGAGGCGCTGGCCGACCCGGGGCCCTACGTGTTGTTCCACCGCACGACGTGGCCCGATGGATCGGTGCACTCGATCGAGTGCCGAGGCACAGTGCTCGTCGACGACGCAGGTCAGCCGACCGGAACCACCGGTGTCGCCATCGACATCACGATGCGTGAACAGCTCGTGCAGACACTGCAGACGGCGTTGCTGCCGCCGACGCTCCCCACAGTGCCGGGCGCGTCGCTCGCGGCGCGGTACCGCGCCGCCGACAAGACCACCGCGATCGGCGGCGACTGGTACGCCGCGATCGCTCTCGCCGACGACCGGCTCGCGCTCGCGATCGGCGATGTTGCCGGTCACGGTCTCGATGCCGTCGCCGACATGGCCGCGGCGCGGTTCAGTCTGCGCACGCTGGCCCTGATCGACGCCCGTCCAGAGATCGTGCTCGACCGCTTGAACCAGGTCGTGCGCGTCTTCGAGTCGGACACCATGATCACCGCGCTCTACGGCGTCCTCGATCCCGTCGAACGCACGTGGACCTTTGCTTCTGCCGGTCACGTCCCCGCTGTGCTCCGACGCTCCGACGGCTCTGCATGCCTGCTCGAGGCCGCCAGCGATCCGCCGCTCGGAACCGCGTCGAGCTTCCGCACGCACCGCGTCGACCTCGGGCCCGACGCGGTCACGCTGTTCCTGTGTACCGACGGCCTGGTGGAGCGACGGCGGGAACCGATCACGCGGGGTCTCGAGCGTCTCGTGGCTGCGTGCGCGACCGCGCCGATGGAGCCCGAGCTCATGTGCGACGACGTCATCGCTCAGCTGCTCGGCGAATTCCCGAACCAGGACGACGTGGCGGTCGTCGCCGTCAGGCTCACGTAGGCGCGGCCCGCGTCAGCGTGTCGACGCATCGCACTCACAGAGTGACTTGGGGGGCGTGGGCGACGGCGAAGCCGAAGACGCGGCACCACACGAGCACCGTGGCGCCTTTGGTGAGGTCGGGGGCGTCGTCGGCGGCGACCTCGTAGTAGGTCGTGCCGCGGTTCGCGTCGAGTGTTCCGAGATGGATGCCGCGCGCGCGTGTCGTCGCGTCGGCGCGCGGCACGAGCCACACGTGGAGGTCGGGACCGGAGTCGATGTCGATCGCTTCGAGTCCGATCGAGAGGCGCCCGTCGGCGCCCTGGTAGACGCTCGCACTGCCGATCGCGTCGTGCGCGAGGCCGCGCAGCGCGCCGGTCATGAGCGGCGCGCTCGGGACGTCGTCGGGGAGGGCGTCGTTCGCGGTGGAGACGCGGAAGTACGGGACGACGAGCAGCATCACGATCGTGAGCGCGAACGTCGTCATCACCACGAGCCGCGCGACCGGAGGAGTGAAGCGGGGGAGCAGGGCGCGTCCGAGTGCGAACCAGACGAACACGAGGCCGGTCACGACGGCGACGCCCTGAGGGTGGGTCACCACTTCCAGCACGAGCGCGCTCTTCGTCACGACCAGCGCGACGAGAGCGACGACCATGAGCGACGACGGCACGAGATCAGCCGCGCGCTCGACGCGTGCCGTCTCGTCGTCGTGCCGTCGGTCGTCCACCCCGCTCCTTCCTCGTCGAGCCTCTACAGTCCCACCCCGTGCACGAGATCCGGGCCGAGATCGCCGCGAACGTCTGGCAGGTGGTCGTCGAGGAAGGCCAGATGGTGGCCGAGGGCGACGAGATCTGCATCCTCGAGTCGATGAAGATGGAGATCCCGGTCGTCACCGAGGTCCCCGGCGTCGTGCGGGAGCTGCACGTGGTCCCCGACCAGCAGGTCCAAGACGGCGACCTGATCGCGCTGATCGACGAGTCCTGAGCCGGTGATCCGCTCCGAGTCACGAGGCCACGTCGGGCTCCTCACGATCGACCGCCAGGACCGGCGCAACGCGCTGAACGGCGAGCTGTGCGACGAGCTGCGCACGGCGCTCGCGAAGCTGTCCACCGATCTGCGGGCCGTGGTCGTCACCGGCGCCGGCTCCGCGTTCTGCGCCGGCGCTGACCTCGTCACGCGGTTCGCGCCGGCGTCGGGTAAGGGTGCGCCGACCGACACGTTCCGCCCGGCCTTCGAGCGCGTGCTCGACGCGATCGTCGATCATCCCGTTCCGGTCGTCGCCGCGATCAACGGCGCCGCGATCGGCGCGGGCATGCAGCTCGCGGTCGCGTGCGACTTGCGGGTCGCGGCGCTGGGGGCGCGTCTCGCGATCCCTGGTGGTCGGTTGGGGATCCACCTCAGCCCTCGCAACGTGTGGCGGCTCGCGCAGCTCGTCGGACAGGGTGCGGCGCGCGACTTCTTGCTCGCCGGACGAACCGTCACGGCCGAAGAGGCGTTGCAGCTCGGCCTCGTGCAGCGGCTCACCGACGACGCGTTGTCGACCGCGCTCGACCTCGCCGGGGAGATCGCGTCGTACGCGCCGCTCACGGTGCAGGGCCACAAGCGGTCGCTGAACCTCGTGGCCGAGTCGCAGTGGTTGTCGGAGTCGGCGGCGTCCGAGATCAGCGAGCTCGAGGCGCGTGCCTTCGCGAGCGACGACCTGCAAGAGGGGATGGCGGCGTTCGCCGAGAAGCGATCGCCCGACTTCCACGGTCGCTGATCGTCACCACGGCAGTGCGTCGAGATCGACGTTGCCGCCCGACAGGACGATCCCCACGTTCGTCCCGGGCGCGAACACGGCGCTGCGCACCGCGGCGACGGCGACGGCCGCGCTCGGCTCGATGATCTGCTTGGTGCGCTGCCACACGACGCGCATCGCCGCGACGATCTCGTCGTCGTCGACGGTGACGATCTGCTCCACGTGCTCGCGGATGATCCCGAAGGTGCGCGCTGACATCGACGTGAGGAGCCCGTCGGCGATCGTGCGCGGATCGGTCTGGGGGACGAGGGTGCCGGTCGCGAGCGACTGCGCGGCGTCGTCGGCACCGCTCGGTTCGCCGGCGACGATGCGGATCCCCGGCGTCCGTGCATGCACCGCGACGCACGTGCCGGCGAGCAGACCGCCGCCGCCGATCGGGGTGACCACGGCGTCGAGGTCGCCGCACTCGTCGAGCAGCTCGAGCGCAGCGGTGCCGGCGCCCGCGATGATGCGCGGATCGTCGTACGGATGGATCTCGATCGCGCCGGTGCGCTCTCGTACCTCGGCGACCGTCGCTTCGCGAGCGACGAGCGTCGGCGCGCACAGTGTGACCTGCGCGCCGTAGCCGCGCACCGCGGCCAGCTTCACGGCCGACACGTTCTCGGGCATCACGAGGTGTGCGGCGATGCCGCGATCACGAGCCGCGAGCGCGAGCGCGGCGGCGTGGTTCCCGGAGGAGTGTGCGCACACCCCGCGTGCCGCATCGGCGTCGGAGAGGAGCTGCACGGCGTTCGTGGCGCCCCGGTACTTGAACGCGCCGACCCGCTGGAGGTGTTCGCACTTGAGCGCGGCCCGCACACCGAGCCACTCGTCGAGGCCGCGCGAACGGAGCACCGGCGTGCGGTGCGCGAACGGTGCGATCCTCGACGCGGCGGCGATGACGTCGGCGAGGACGGGCGGATCCGACGGCGTACCCACCGCGCTCAGTACCCCGCGGGGAGCACGCGTTCGAGGAACACGTAGAACGTGAACAGCACCGGCAGGAACGGGACGGCGCCCGCGAACCACGTGAGCGGATGGCGGAAGCGGCGATACGCGAACCACCACGCCAACCCCACGAGCAACGTGATCGCACCCCACAACACCGTCGGCGACCGGCTCACGGGATCACCCGACAAGCCCTCTTCGAGTCCGGCGGCGACCTCGTCGTCGGCGAAGTCGTCGTCGATGATCACGGGTGATTCGTCGGTGGGTTCGTCGCTGTTCTCGACGACGAGGTCGGCCTTCACGACCAGGCGTTCGCGCGCTGAGTACTTCGGGTTGCACGTGGTCAGCGTGAGCTGCGGATCGGGCGTGTTCGCGACCACCCCGATCTCGGACGGGCGCACGACCAGCAGCTCGCGCACCCGGTACTCGTAGCGACCGGCGAGGGTCTCGGTGACGATCGTGTCACCCGGGCGCAGCTCGTCGAGGCGGTGGAAGGGCGCGCCGTACGTGGTGCGGTGGCCGGCGATCGCCGCGTTGCCGTTCTGGCCCGGCATCGGAGTGGCCGGGAAGTGGCCCGGTCCCTTCTTCAGGTCGTCGCGACTCGTGCCCTGCACGAACACCCAGTCGACGCCGATCGCCTCGATCACGATCCGCCCGACCGGGTCGCCCTCGCCGATGCGGGGCAGCTTCGACAGGTCGGGCGCCGTCGTGGTGGTGGTCGGCCCGCCCGGCTCGGTCGTGGGCGTGGGGCCGGTCGACGTCGTGGTCTGTTCGGCGACTTGGCGGCGCAAGCCGTCGAGCTCGTCTTCGAGGTCGTTCTGGGCACGGGCGGTCAGGAAGCCGGTGCCCCACAGCTGGTAGCCCACGAAGAGCAGGATCAGGATGCCGACGGTCACCAAGGAGCGCCCGAAGGCGGCGATCGTCCTGCGCATGGTCGGACGAGCCTAGGGCCGAGCGGTTCGCCGCTCTCGAACACCCGTCCGTAGACTTTCCGAGATCCCCGGCCCCGGGAGGGCTCGCTTGCCCGTCGTGTCCACTCGAGCGGCCGTCTGCCTCCTCGACCGCTTCCCGGCGCTCGCCGGCGCCGATCTCGACGTGGAGGCGGGCGAGGTCGTCCTGCTCACCGGTGCCAACGGCGCCGGCAAGACGACGTTGCTGCGGATGCTCGCCACACTCGTGCCGCTGCGCTCCGGGCGCGGCGCGGTCTGCGGCCACGATCTCGCGCGCTCGGCGCGCGAGGTGCGGCGCCACGTCGGCCTCGTCGGGCACGAGACGTTCTGCTACGACGACCTCACCGTGGGGGAGAACCTCGAGTTCGCGGTGCGCGCCGCGCATCTCCCGGTGCGGGGGGCGCGCGACGCGCTCGACCAGCTCGGGCTGCACGCGGTCGCCGACGTCGTGCACGCGCGTCTCTCGGCCGGCCAACGTCGGCGGCTCGCGCTCGCGGTCGCTCTCGTGCGCGCCCCCGACGTGCTCCTGCTCGACGAGCCGCACGCCGGCCTCGACGCCGACGGACGCGACGTCGTCGACCGGATCGTCGCGTCGGCCGCCGCCGACGGTCGCACGGTGCTGCTCGCGTCGCACGAGCACGACCGGGCGCGGCGGCTCGCCACTCGCGAGGTGCAGGTCGTCGCCGGCCAGCTCGTCGGTGGCGTCGTCACGCAGCCCGCGCCGCGCGCGGCTGTCGACGTCGAGGTGCGCGCATGACGCTGGTGCGCGACGCCTGGTTGGTGGCCCGCAAGGATCTGCGGATCGAGGCGCGCGCTCGGGTCGCGCTGCAGCAGATCGTGCCGTTCGGCGTGATCGTGCTCGTGCTGTTCGCGTTCGCGCTCGACCCCGACCGGGGACTGCTGCCGCGCCTCGCACCCGGGCTGTTCTGGGTGGCCGTGTTGCTCTCGGCGCTCCTCGCGATCGGCCGGTCGTTCGCGCTCGAAGAGGCGAACGGCGCGCGCGACGGGCTGCGCCTCTCGGGCCTCGACGGGGGTGCGATCTTCCTCGGGAAGGCCGCGGCGGTCGCCATCCAGCTCGTCGTGCTCGAGCTCGTGCTCGGCGCCGGCATCGTCGTGCTCTACGACGTCGAGCCGCGCGGCGTCGGCCTCATCGGCGCGACCGCGCTCGCCGCCACCGTCGGGCTCGCCGCCACGGGTACGGTCTACGGCGCGCTCGTGGCCGGCGTCCGCGCTCGTGAGACGCTCGTCCCGTTGCTCGTGTTGCCGGTCGTGGTGCCCGTCATGCTCGGCGGCACCCGTGCGTTCGAGGCCGCGCTCGACGGGGTGCCGTCGGAAGGTTGGCCGTGGGTGCAGCTCCTGGTCGCGTTCGCCGCCTTGGCGCTCACGATCGGGACCGCGGCGTTTGGTTCGTTGCTCGAGGAGTCGTAGATGCAGAAGGTGCTCGGCGCGACGACGATCGTCGCCCTCGGAGTGCTCGCCGCGTTCGCACTCGCGATCGCGCCCGCCGACGCGATGCAGGGCGACGCGCAACGGCTCATGTACGTGCACGTGCCGGCCGCGTGGCTCGCGTACCTGGCATTCTTCGTCACCGCGATCTGCTCGGCGCTGTGGCTGTGGCCGCGCACACGCAGCACCACCTGGGACCTGCTCGCGGGGGCGTCGGCCGAGGTCGGCGTCGTGTTCACCGCACTCACCCTCGCGCTGGGGTCGCTGTGGGGCCGCCCGATCTGGGGCACGTGGTGGGAGTGGGACGCCCGGTTGACCACGACCGCGGTGCTGTTCTTCTTGTACCTCGGCTACCTCGCGCTGCGCCGGCTCGGCGGCACCGTCGACCAGCGCGCGAAGCGCAGCGCGATCGCCGCG
>DASUMP010000264.1:0-2095 GCA_036277635.1 Acidimicrobiia bacterium
CGCCGAGCTCGGTGATCGTCTCGAGGAAGCCGCGCACCGCGAGCGGCTCGCCGCACCCCGGGCACATGTGGTGCTGCTGGGTGAGCAACAGGTCGGGGGTGAGCGCCTCGACCCGGCGCGCCGGCGCGCCGACCGCGGTCGCGTCGAGCACCGGTCCGAGCGGGAGCTTCGTGGTCATCGGGTCGCCTCCCGCTGGTGGGGTTGCAGCTCGTAGGTGGCCGAGTCGTAGCCGGGCACGGGCGGTTGCGGGCGCCGCTCGTGCAGGGCGAGCACGCGCTCGATCACCTCGTCGACGTCGAGGAGTCGCCCCACGCCGAACCCCGACTGGTCGGTCGACACGCCGCCGAGCAGCTCGACGGGGGCGCGGCCGGCCACCGCGATGCGCACGTCGTCGATCATCTGTCCGGCGCTGAGCTCGAACGAGCCGACGACCCGCGCGGATGCGGCGGCGGCCGCGACCGCGTCGGTGGGGAACGGCCACAACGTGATCGGGCGCACGTAACCGATCCGGTGGCCCGCGTCGCGCAGCTGCGCGATCGCGTACTTCACGAACTTCGCCGGCGACCCGTACGCGACGACGACGGTCTCGGCGTCGTCGAGGTAGCCGGTCTCCGCGCGCACTTCACGTTCCATGAGCGGCGTCTTCGTCGCGAGGTACTGCGACTTGCCCTCCTGGCCGAGCGCGACCTGGCCGTGCTTGCTGACCCCGAGCGGCGTCACGCTCTTCGACACCCCGCTGCCCGAGCTGCTGCCGTCGACGGCCCACGACTTCTCCGGGAGCGCGGGGTACTCGATGGTTTCGATCGCGATCGCCTCTTGGGTGTGCGCGAGGAGGTAGTCGCCGTACACGAGCACCGGGTTGCGCCACTTGTCGGCGAGGTGGAACGCGAGCTGCACGAGCTCGACGCCTTCGCGCACGTCTTGGGGTGCGAGCACGAGGTGGCGGTAGTCGCCGTGGCCGCCGCCGCGGGTCGCTTGGAAGTAGTCCTGCTGGCCGCGCGCCATGTTGAACACCACGAGCGGGAGCTCGGCGAGGGTGATCTCGCTGAACGACTCCTGCATCAGCGACAGGCCCTGGCCGGTGGAGCCGGTGGCGGCGCGGGCACCCGTGGCGAGCGCGCCCCAGGCCATCCCGACGGCTTCGAGCTCGGACTCCGCGTTGATGCACACGCCGCCCGCGTCGGGGAGGAGGCGCGCGAAGTGCTCGAGCACCTCGGTGAACGGCGTCATCGGGTAGCCCGCGAAGAACCGGCACCCCGCGGCGATCGCGGCGCGCACGAGTGCTTCGGAGCCCTCCATGAGCTCGCGGCGCTCGGGGTGGGTCGCCGTGGTGGCGCTCACGGGCCGACCTCCACGTCGTGGACCACCGGTTCGTGGAACCGGAACACCTCGAACACGAAGTCGGGGCAGACGTAGAGGCACGCCGCGCAGCCGGTGCACCCGGCGTGGAGCTCGGGATACGGGTAGCCCATGTGGTTCACCGCGCTCGACATCGTGAGCACGCCCGGTGGGCACGCGGGGATGCAGAGCTGGCAACCCTTGCAGTGCTCGGTGTCGATGGTCACGGTGCCGCGACTCTTCACCGGGACGGTCGTCATCGCGCTGCCTCCACGTGCGCCCACGCCGGGTGGGTCATGCCGTCGACGAGCTCGAGCCCGGCGCGGATGGCGCGCTCGTTCGCCTCGATGTGCTGGCGTCGGTACGGCGGCAGCGACGCGCGCATCGCGTCGACGAGCGCGTCGACGCCGACCAGACCCGTGATCCCCACGTACGCGCCCGCCATCACCATGGCGCCGCTGAGCGGCGAACCGAGCTCGGCGGCAGTCTCGGTCGCCGCGATCCGGTGCACCGTCACCGGCGCGGCGATGTCGTGCGCGAAGGTCGCGTCGTTCACGAGCACGACGCCATCGGGACGGAGCCTCGGTTCGATCGGTGCCCAGAACTCGTCGTGCATCCCGATCGCACTCCACGCTCGCGACACGACGGGTGGCGCGGTGATCGGCGCGTCGGCGACGACGACCGTGCTGTCGGTGTTGCCGCCGCGCATCATGCCGCCGTAGAGGCCGAAGAACATCACCTCGCGACCCTCGGCGGT
>DASUMP010000265.1:0-5701 GCA_036277635.1 Acidimicrobiia bacterium
GGCGTTCACCACCTTCGTGTTGTTCCAGGTCTTCAACGCGCTGTGCGCGCGCAGCGAGACCGCGAGCGTGTTCACGAGGGACACGTTGCGCAACGGCAAGCTGTGGGCCGCGCTCGCCGCCGTCGTCGTGCTGCAAGCCGCGGCCGTGCACGTCGACGTTGTCCAAGACATCTTCGGGACCGTCGACTTCACCCTCTGGGACTGGGTGCTGACCACCGCGGTCGCGAGCACCGTGCTGTGGTTCGACGAGGTCCGTAAGGCGTTGGCGCGCCGTGGTTGATCCGGTCCCGCGCGCACCCCTGGGTGAACGGGTGCTGTGGTCGGTCCGCCTCCTGCTCCTCGGGGCCGTCGGCGGCTGCGCCGCGCTCGCGCTGGCCGTCGTGTGGATGGGCACCGTCGACCTCGTCCACTTCGCCGGCGACATCGCCAGCTACACGACCGACGAGCAGTCGTCGGACGTGCGCAGCGGCCTCGTCGCCGACGTGGTGAAGATCATCGACGCCTACCTGCTCGCCGCGATCCTCGTCGTCGCGGCGTTCGGTCTCTACGAGCTGTTCGTCGGTCGCCTCGACGCGCGCCGCACCGACGGCGACGCTCCTCGCCTGCTCGTCGCCCGCTCGCTCGACGACCTGAAGGATCGCATCGCCAAGCTCGTCGTGCTGATCCTGGTCATCGAGCTCTTCCAGCGCGCCTTGTCGGTCGACATCGACGAAGCAGCCGATCTCCTCGCGCTCGGCGGCGCCATCGCCCTGGCCAGCGTCGCGCTCGTCTTGCCCACCTTGGCCGACGCCGTGAAGGCGCGGCCCACGCCGGCAACGCCGGCGCCGTCGCTCTCGCCGACGCACGACCACGCGACCTGATCCGGCACCCACTCGGGTCGGATGCGTGTTCGACCGGGCCTTTGCACTCTGCCCGAGCGAGTGCCAAGCGGCGGACGCTGTTCAGGCTCAGCGAGGGGAGTTGCCATGACCGCGGTCACCGAACGCCGCAGCGAACCGCATGTCGCGCCCGACGGACCTACTCCGAGAGGCACCGCGCTTCGCTCGACCGAACGGGCGAAGCTCACCAAGGTTCTCCGACGCGGCTGGGACGACGCGCGGCTGGGTGCAGCAGTCGCGGCAGTCGTCGTGGTCGCCTGGGCCGTCGCCGCCGGCCAATGGATGCCGCGCGGGCCGCTCACGACCGCGCAGACCCTGTGGTCGCTCGGACTGTCGCTCGTCGTCGGCCTCGCCGCCGGCCTCGCCGCGCGGCGGCGCATCGTGATCCTGGCCGCCCCGATGCTGTTCGCGCTGGTCTTCGAGTTGCTCCGGATCGATCTCACGGGCCCCACCGTCGACCGACCCCAGTTCAGCACTTACGGCATCCTCGCGGTGGTCGTCGGTCGAGGGTTCTACGCACTCACCAGTCTCGTTCCGTTGGCATGGGCCGCTGCCGTCGGCGCGGCAGTCGCCCGACGCGCCGACCCGGCACCGTCACGTCCGCGCACGCGCGTGCGCGCGACGTTGCGGGGCGCGCGCGTCTCGGTCACTGCGCTCGTGGGCGTCGCCCTGTTCGCCTTGGCCATCGGCGTGGCCCGGCCCGCGTCCACGGCGGCGATCACCGGCCCCGACGGCGAGCCACTCGAGGGGAGCGTCGCCGAACTGATCACCGTCCAGTTGAACGGGCGCGAGCAGCCGCTCATGATCCGCGGGTACGACACCGACAACCCGGTGTTGTTGTTCCTCGCCGGCGGACCCGGTGGCTCCGAGCTCGGAGCCATGCGTCGACACCTCCCCGGCCTCGAGGAGCACTTCACGGTGGTGACCTGGGATCAGCGCGGCACGGGCAAGGCGTACCCGCAGCTCGACCCGACCGACACGATCACGCTCGACGGCTACGTCGACGACACGGTCGCAGTCACCGACTATCTGCGCGAGCGTTTCGGCACCGACCAGATCTTCGTTGCGGGGCAGTCGTGGGGATCGACGCTCGCAGTGCTCGCCGTCCAGCAGGCGCCCGACCGATACCGGGCGCTGATCGGCGTCGGCCAGATGGTGAGCCAACTCGAGACGGACCGGATCTTCTACGCCGACACCTTGCGGTGGGCACGAGAGACCGGTCGTACGGGTCTCGTCGACGACCTCGTCGCTATCGGGCAACCGCCGTACGACCGCATGCTCGATTACGAGACCGCCCTCAGCCACGAGCACGAGGTCTATCCGTACGACAACTCCCCGAACCACGAGGGCGAGGGCGGGTTCTCCGAGAACTTCATGGTCGACGAGTACTCGCTGGTCGAGCAGGTGCACCTGCTCGCCGGGTTCATGGACACCTTCGCCGCCCTGTACCCCCAGCTACAGGACATCGACTTCCGCCGCACCGCCACGGAGCTGCCCGTACCGGCGTTCTTCGTGCAAGGCGCACACGAAGCCGACGGTCGCCAGCAGCCGTTCCAACAGTGGTACTCGACACTGCGAGCACCCGCGAAGGATGTCGTCTACCTCGACACGTCGGGTCACCGACCGATGTTCGAGCAACCCGATGCGTTCATCGCCTACCTGGTCGACACCGTCCTCCCCCGGACCGCGAGCTGACACCGGACAAGAAGGAAGCAACCATGCGCAGCGCCACCCGTTACGACCACGCGGCAACGGCCGCACGGCGAGCCGCCCGGCCCGGCGACCGTGACGATCGTGAGTTGATCCGTCTGGCGACCCTGGCCGCATCGAGTCACAACACCCAACCGTGGCTGTTCGAGCCGACGCCCGACGCGATCGTCATCCACCCCGACCGCGACCGCCGCTGCCCGGTGGTCGACGCCGACGACGCACACCTGTATCGCAGTCTCGGCTGCGCCGCCGAGAACATGATCCACGCCGCATCGCTACAGCACCTGGCCGCCGACGCGACCTACGACGACACACTCGACGCCGTCGTGGTGCGTCTGACACCCGATCCCGCGCGGCAACCGTCCGACCTCGCCGCCGCGCTCACGACGCGGCAGTGCACACGCGCTACGTACGACGGTCGCCCACTGCACCCTGATCACCTCGAAGCACTCCTCGAGGCCGGCACCGGGACACATGTCACCTGCGAAGTCCGCACGAACGATGCCGACCTCGGCACCATCAATGAACTCTCCGGACTCGTCGAGGCCGGCAATCGCGCCCAGCTCGGCGACCGCGCGTTCCGGTCGGAGCTCGTCGACTGGCTGCGATTCAACCCCTCCATTGCGCTCCGCCGTCGCGACGGCCTCGCCGGTCGCGTGAACGGGCAACCACCGCTTCCGACGCCGGTCGGACGTCTCCTCGCTCCTCTCGTGATCCGCGCCGACGCCCAGGTCCGGCTCGACCGCGAACGGATCGCGACGTCCGCGGGTGTCGCCGCATTCATCACCGACGACGACGACACCGCGTCGTGGATCGAGACCGGACGTTGCTTCGAGCGATTCGCACTGCGAGCGGACCTTCTCGGCGTGCGCACGGCGTTCATCAACCAGCCCATCGAGGTCGCGGAGCTGCGATCGAAGCTCGCCACCGCACTGAGGACGACGGGGCGACCGCAACTGCTCGTGCGGTTCGGGTACGCCCCGTACGCGCCCTACAGCCTGCGTCGCCCGATCGACGATGTCGTGACCACGCGACCGATGGCGAACCGGAGGTACTCGTGATGACGGCTGCCGTGACAACGATCCGCCGCGCCGATCAACACCGCACGCCACCCGCGCCGGCCTTCCCCATCGAGGTGGAGCACCTCACCAAGCGCTACGGCCGACGAGAGGCCGTGCGGGACCTGTCGTTCACCGCGCGACCCGGGAGGGTCACCGGGTTCCTCGGTCCGAACGGAGCGGGGAAGTCGACCACGATGAAGGTCGTGCTCGATCTGGCGTCCGCTGACGAAGGGGGTGCGAAGATCGGCGGCTGCCGGTACCGCGACTTGCCCGACCCCTCCGCGACCGTCGGCGCCCTGCTCGAGTCCAACGCGTTCCACCCCGGCCGCAGCGGTCGCCACCACCTGCAGATCCTCGCCGACGTTGACGGCATCGACCGGCAGCGTGTGGATGATGTGCTGGCGCTCGTCGGACTCGATGACGCCGGCGACCGTCGGGTCGGCGGCTACTCACTGGGCATGCGTCAACGCCTCGGCTTCGCCGGTGCGTTGCTCGGCGATCCGCCCGTGCTCATCCTCGACGAGCCCGCGAACGGTCTCGACCCCAAAGGCATCCACGAGATGCGCGACCTGCTGCGCGCGCGAGCCGCCGCTGGGCACACGGTGCTGGTGTCGAGTCACCTCTTGGGTGAGGTTGAGCTGCTCGCCGACGACGTGATCGTGGTCAACCGAGGTCGCCTCGTCACCAGCGGTCGACTCGTCGACCTACAAGAAGCCGCAACCCGGGTCCGGTGCTCCGACCCCGCGCGATTGAGTCAGGTCCTCACGGACTGGGGGGCGGGCGTGGACTCGCAGGGAGCCGTTCTCATTGTGCGAGGCATGGCGATCGACGAGATCGGTGAACGTGCGTTCGGGAGCGGCATCGTCATCCGCGAGCTCAGTTCACATACCAGCTCGCTCGAAGAGAGATTCCTGCGATGGACCAACATCGCCGAGGAGGTCAGCGCGTCATGACCTGGACACGACTTCTCCGGTCCGAGCTCCGCAAGCTGACGACCACCAAGATGCCGTGGGCGTTCTTCGCTGTCCTCGCCACCATGGCGGCAATCAACGCGAGTGCTGTGATCTGGGGCACGGACTTCGACGGCAGCAAGACGTTCATCTCCACCGCGGCGGATCAGCGGTCGTTGGTGGCGTTCGCGGCGAACGCGCTCATGATCGGCGGCCTGTTCGGCGCCATCGCGGTGGCACGCGAGTACTCCCACGGCACGGTGATCCCGACGTTCCTGAGCTCCCCGCGCCGGCACCGCGCGGTGCTGGCGCAGTTCGCAGCCATCGCCATCGGCGGGGCGATCATCGGGTTCGTCGGCGCGGCGCTGACCGTGCTCGCCATCGCGGCCGCGCTGCCCACCACCGAGTTCAGCTTCCTCATCTCGATCGCGGGCGTCGCACAGGTGTGCAGCGCGGCCGCGTACGCAGGAGCCGCCGGTTCCGTCGTCGGCGCCGGCATCGGCGCGGTCGTGCGCAACACGGGCGGGGCGGTCACCGGCGCAGTGCTCGCGCTCGTCGTGGCACCGCCGATGATCGTGCAACTCGTCAAGGATGCGAGCTCGTGGGTTCCGGGACCCCTCGCTACTGCACTCTCCGGGGTGAGTGCCGAGGCCGCCGAGGTCGAGTCCCAGGCGAGCGTCGTCGCCGCGATCGTGGCGCTCGCGTTGTGGGCGCTGGTGCCGGCGTTGGTCGGTCTCCTCTCGGTCGAGCGGCGAGACGTCGCATGAGGGAGAAGTTCGAGCCCGCCGACGATCTGATGACGGCCCAGAGGCGCTTCAGAGCACGACGGTCGTGAGGTCTTCGCCGACCGTCACGCGGCCGCGATAGCCGCCGTCGCGCAGGTCTTGGGCGAACGCGGCGCGCTCGTCGGGTGTGTCCGCGGGTGGGATGAGATGCGTGAGCACGACGTGCGGCACCTCGACGCGCGCGGCCATCGCGCCGAGCTCCACCGTGTCGGCGTGATAGCTGAAGATGTTCTCGTACACGGTCCCCGCGATGAGCTCGGCCATCGCGGAGGTCCGACAAGCCTCGTGGACGAGCACGTCGGCGTCGGCCGCCAACG
>DASUMP010000266.1:0-7578 GCA_036277635.1 Acidimicrobiia bacterium
TACCAGAACCGGGGCCTCCCGCTGCTCGACCTGGTGCAGGAGGGGAACCTCGGGTTGATCCACGCGGTCGAGAAATTCGACTGGCGCAAAGGCTTCAAGTTCTCGACGTACGCGACGTGGTGGGTCCGCCAAGCCATCCAGCGCGGCATCGGCACCACCGGTCGTGCGATCCGGCTCCCCGCGCACGTGTTCGAAGAGGCGGCTGCGGTGCTGCGCATCGCCGGGGAGCTCGAAGGTCGCCTCGGACGGCGACCGACCGTGGACGAGCTCGCGGAGGCGAGCAACCGACCCGCGACGCGTGTCGCCGAGATCTTGGCGTACGAAGCCGAGATCGTCTCGCTCACGAAGCCCGTGTCCGACGACTCGGAGACGGAGCTGAGCGACCTCGTGATCGACGTGACCGCACCCGACGTCGCCGACGTCGCGCTCCGACCGCTGGTCGCGCGCGAAGTGTTCGAGATGATGTCGGTGCTCGACGCACGCGAACGCCAGATCCTCGAGCTGCGGTTCGGACTCGACGGCGGTCAGCCCCGGTCGTGCGCCGAGGTCGGCGCGGTGCTCCAGCTCACCCGCGAGCGGATCCGGCAGATCGAGGCCCGCGCGCTCTCGAAGCTGCGGCACCCGTCGAACGACCGGGAGGCGCGCGCGTTGCTCGCGTCGTGACGCGTCGCGCGCCTCACGACGCGGAGGCTTGCAGCTCGTTCACGACCGCTCGCCAGCGCTCGGGGTCGCTGCGGTACGGCGCGTAGAACGAGCAGCGGTCGACCAGGTCGCCGTAACGTGCCCGCAGCTCGTTCGCGACCGCTTCGGGCTCCGCGACCACCGCGAACGTCGTGAGCACGTCGTCGTCGATCAGCTCGCCCATCTCGACCCACTTGCCCTGCTTCGAGAGCGCGTTGAGCTCGGGCTGCAGCTCGCCCCAACCGTGCAGGTCGAGCACGCCGCGGTACGCGGGCGTGGATCCGTAGAAGGCGATCTGCTGCTTCACCGCGGCGCGCGCCGCGGCGGTCTCCTCGTCGTTCGTGCCGGTCACCACGAACAGCGGTCCGGACACTTCGAACTGCGCGCGCGCCCGGCCGGCTTTCGCGAGGCCGCGCTCGATCGCGGGCATCGTGACCTCGCGCACGTACCTTTCGGTGGTGAAGCCGTGGATGATGATCCCGTCGGCGACCTCTCCCGCGACCTCGGTCATCTTCTCCCCGACTGCGGCGAGGAACACCTTCGGCGGTCCGTACTCGTTCGGCCCGGGATCGAAGAACGGCGTCATCAGCGTGTGCCGGTAGAACTCGCCGCGGAAGTCGAGCGGGACGCGCTCGTCCCACGTCCGCCAGATCGCGCGCATCGCGAGGATCAGCTCGCGCATGCGTGCCGCCGGGTGTGACCACTCCATCGAGAAGCGCTTCTCGATGTGGGCCTTGATCTGCGAGCCGAGACCGAGGATGAACCGGCCCCGCGAGAACGCCTGCAGGTCGTGGCCGATCTGCGCGAGGGTCATCGGGTTGCGGGCGAATGCGACCGCGATGCCGGTGCCGAGCTCGATGCGCTCGGTGTGCTCGGCTGCGACGAGCAGCGGGAAGAACGGGTCGTGGTTCGTCTCGGCGGTCAGCAGCCCGTCGTAGCCCAGCCGCTCGAGCTCGACCGCGTGCGTCGCGATCGCGCCGAGGTCGGTGGTGATCAGCCCGGAATCGACCTTCATCGCTGCTCCCCCGTCGGTGGTCCCTCATACTTGTCGCACCCCGCGGATATGGTCGACCCATGGTGTTCGCACCGCCGGGCGGCCTGTCCCCGAGCTCCATGGGAGCCTTCACGAGCTGCCCGCTCGCGTTCCGGTTCTCCTACATCGAGCGGCTCCCCGAACCGCCGGCGGCCCCGGCGAGCAAGGGCACGCTCGTGCACCTGGCGCTCCAGCACCTCATGTGGCGCCCCGCCGAGGAGCGCACCCTCGACCACGCGCTCGCCGACCTCGGGCGCGCGACCGCCGACCTCGCCGCCGACCCGGAGTTCGCCGGCCTCGAGCTCACCGCCGAGGAGTGGGCCACCTTCCACGCTGACGCCGAAGTGCTGGTCCGCCGCTACTTCGAGCTCGAAGACCCCACGCGGGTGCGCGCGATCGGCCTCGAGCTCCGCCTCGAAGCCGAGCTGCCGTCGGGCGTGAAGCTGCGCGGCATCATCGACCGGCTCGAGCTCGACGACGCCGGCGAGCTCGTCGTCACCGACTACAAGACCGGCTCGGCGCCGAGCGAGTTCTGGGAAGCCAAGAGCATGGCCGGCGTCCACGTGTACTCGTGGTTGTGCGAGCAGGTGTTCGGGCGCCGTCCGGCGAGCATCCAGCTCCTCTACCTCTCCACCCCCGAACGCATCGTCGCCCACCCCTCGGAGCAGTCGTTGCGGGGCGTCGCGGTGAAGTCGACCGCGGTCATGCAGGCGGTGCGCACCGCGTGCGAACGCAGCGACTTCCGGCCGCGCCCGGGGCCCCTGTGCAACTACTGCTCGTTCCGGGAGTTCTGCCCGTCGTTCGGCGGCGACCCCGACCGCGCCGCGCCCGTGCTCGCCGAGCGCGCCGAGGTCGCGCAGGGCATCCAGCGGCTGCCGCTCGCGAGCGTCTGAGCGGCCCGCGACCCCGCGCGTCGCGGGAGCGTCGCGGGAGCGACCCGTAGGCTCCTCGGGCCCATGCCCATCACGCCGGTCACGCCGTTGGTCGAGCGCTTCGACGCAACCGTCGAAGCTGCGCTCGAGCGCGTCCGGTCGCCCCTCGCCGACCGCATCTTCTGGAGCGCGTCGAGCGCGGCCGACCACGGGCTGCTCTGGCACACCATCGGCGTGGTGCGCGCGCTGCGGCGGGGCAGCGTGCTCGACGCGCTCCGCTTCTCCGCGGCGATGGGCATCGAGTCGTTCGTCACGAACGTCGCGGTGAAGTCGGCGTTCCGGCGGCGCCGGCCCGTCGGCAGCGAGCAGCCCCTCCCCGCCGACCTCCACCGACCCGTCACGAGCTCGTTCCCTTCCGGGCACGCGACGGCAGCGTTCTGCGCCGCCACGCTGCTCGTGCGCGACGGCCGGTCGCGCGTCGGGTGGTACGGCCTCGCCGCCGTCGTCGGAGCGAGCCGGGTGTACGTGCGACTGCACCACCCGTCCGACGTCGTGGCCGGCGCCGTGCTCGGACGCGTCTTGGGAGCGGCGCTGGCACCATTGGTCCCGGCGCGACCGACAGTACGGCGATCGTGGTGGGCGATCGCGCGCGGATCGAGAGGACGACGTCGATGACCCTCAGCTTCTCCGTCACCTTCGACTACCGCTGCCCGTTCGCGCGCAACGCGCACGAGTCGGTCGTCGCGGGCGTGCGCGCCGGGCGCGACTGGGACGTCACGTTCGTGCCGTTCTCGCTCGACCAGGTGCACGCCGACGACGACACGCCGGCGGTGTGGGACCGGCCAGCCGACGAACGGGGCACCGGAGTCCACGCGCTCGAATGGGGCATCGCCGTGCGGGACACCCATCCCGAACGCTTCTTCGACTGGCATCTCGCGACGTTCGCCGCCCGCCACGACGAGGGCCGACGCCTCACCGAAGTGACGGTGTTGCGCGATGTCGCCGCCGCGGTCGGCCTCGACGCCGACGCGATCGCATCCCACGTCGCGGGCGGTGCCCCCCTCCGAGCGCTGGCGACGGAGCACACCGCGATCGCACGCTCCCACGCCGTGTTCGGCGTCCCGACCTTCGTCGTCGGCGAGCACGCGATGTTCGTCCGGCTCATGGACCGGGGCGGCCCCGACGACATCGACCGCGTCCTCGACCTCGTCGAGTTCGGGTCGCTCAACGAGCTGAAGCACACGCGCATCCCTCGCTGATCGGGGCGAGGAGCGGGACGGCGCCGAGCGGCTTGCCCGCGACCGCCGTCCGGGCCACGCTGGCGGCGTGCGCATGTCGGACGCCGAAGGGATCATGTGGGCGGTCGAGAAGGACCCCGCTCTGCGCTCCGACTTCTGCAACCTCACGGTGCTCGATCGTTCGCCGTCGCGCGCTCGCATGCACGAAGCCGCGCGCGCCGCGATCGCGGCGATCCCGCGCCTCGGCCAGCGAGTCGTCGCGGCGCCGCTGCGACTCGTCCCGCCGGCGTGGGTCGACGATCCCGCGCTCGACCTCGACTACCACGTGCGCTTCGTCGGCGTGCCACATCCCGGCGGGACGCGCGAGCTCCTCGACCTGTGCGCGTCGCTCGCGGAGGCGCCGTTCGACCGGTCGCGGCCGCTGTGGGAGTTCACCGTGATCCACGGGCTCGTCGACGGCCGCGCCGCGATGCTGCAGAAGGTCCACCACACGATCACTGACGGCGTGGGGGGACTCCGACTCTCCCTCGCGCTCGTCGACCTCGAACGCGACCCCCGGCCCGACGCATCGACGGTCGCGGTGCTGCGCCGCGAGCTCGCGGAGGTCGTCGCCGATGTCCCCCGCGACCCGATCGCGCGCACCTCGCCCCTCGACGTCACTCGCGATGCGGTGGTCGACGCGGCCGGGAGGAGCGTTGCGGTCGCCCGCCGGGCCGCCGCCGAGGCCCTCGAGACGCTGCGCACACCGACGTCGATCCCGACGCGCGCATCCGAAGCGGCGGCGCTCGCCGCGTCGCTCCGCCGCCAGCTGCTCGTCACCGAGGGCGCGCGCTCCGACGTGCTGCGCGCACGGTCGCTCCGTCGACACTTCGCGATCGCCGCCGCGTCGCTCCCGGAGGCGAAGGAGGCCGCGACGCGCCTCGGTGGGACGATCAACGACGTGTTCGTCACCGCGTTGACCGGTGGACTCGGCGCGTATCACCGCGCGCACGGCGGGCACGCCACCGACCTGCGCCTCGCGATGCCCGTGAGCACGCGCACGCGCGGGGATGCCGACGCGAACCAGTTCACGCCCGCACGCGTCGTCGTCCCGATGGGTCCCGACGATCCCGTCGCACGCTTCGACGTCGTGCGCGAACGACTCGCGGCGGCGCGCGGCGAGGTCGCGTTGCACGCAGCCCAGGGACTCGCGAGCATCGCCGCGCTCCTGCCAACCGCGATGCTCGTGCCGATCGTGCGCAACCAGGCGCGGACGATCGACTTCGCGGCGTCGAACCTGCGCGGCAGCCCGGTCCCGCTGTATCTCGCGGGTGCACGGATCGAAGCCAGCTACCCGTTCGGTCCTCGCACCGGGTGCGCACTCAACGTGACGCTCTTGTCGTACTGCGACGAGGTGCACCTGGGCTACAACATCGACACTGCGGCGGTCGTCGACCCCGACGAGCTGCTCGCGATGATCGAGACCTCGTGGCACGACGTCGTGCACGCGAGCCGGGCGCGTCGCCGCACGAGCTCGGCCCGTCGGCGGGGCGCCGGCGCCGAACGGAGATCAGGGACGTAGACGCGGCCCCGGCTCCTCGACCGCGTCGAGCCATTCCGCGTGTCCCGGGTCGCGCCACGCCGCGTGCACGCAGCCCGTGTCGGCGTCGACCACGTAGAGGTGGAGCGTCGGCGCGTCGTCGGCCAGCTCCATGAGCTCCTCGGTGCGGGGATGCGGCGGCGCGGCGTCGAGCAGGTCGACGAACGCGACCACGGCCAGCACGCGACTCGCGCACTGCGGGCAGGCCGACACGGTGGCGGGTTCGAGTCCGCCGGTCGCGGCGAGCAGGGCGTCCGCCTCGGCGTCGTCGAGGCGCAGCTCGGCACCGTCGTCGTCGAGGAACCGCAACGCCGCCACGGCGGGAACGTACCCTCGGGCTGCGATCCGGGGGCGCTCGGGAACCGGGCGGGGTCGAAGGTCGTCCAACGGGTGTACCGCCCACACGAGACCCACCCAGGGCCGACGAGGACCGGAGGAACGATGACCGAGGCGTCCGAGGACCAGCCCGTCGTCGACACCGCACCGCACACGCCGAGGTCCCGCCCGGCCTGGCAAGCGGCGCTCGCACCGCTGCTGGTCGTGGCGCTCGTCGTGGCGACGATCGCGGTCGTCGCCAGCCGCGACTCCGACGACGAGCTGGCGCTCCTGCCGCTCGTCCCCGGCAGCGCGCGCGGCGAAGCCGCATCCGACGCGGCGCTGTACCCCGCCCGCACGATCCGCTTCGTCCTCGACGGAGAGCTCCCCGATCTCGGCACGACCGGACGCGTCAGTCGCGTCGCCGGCGGGGCCGTCAGCGCCGAGCGCGCCGGTGAGATCGCCCGCGCCTTCGGCGTCGACGCCGCACCGGAGCCGATCGAGAGCGGCTGGCAGGCCGCGGGTGACGCCGGCACCGTGTGGATCACGAGCTACGGCGGCGTGACCAGCGTCTCCTTCTGGCCGTTCACCGCGACAGAACCCGGCCGCGGCGAGCCCGGCTCCTCGGGGTCGTCCGGCGGTGGGGTCGACGGTTCGACCGGTGTCGCGACGCCCGACGACGCCGCGCCCCCGCCCGACGAGCCGACGACCGAGCCCGACCCCGGCACCGACCCGTCCGTGCCGACCACGTTCGCCCCCGCGCCCGAGCCGCCGGCCGACCTGCCGTCGAACGACGAGGCGGAAGCGATCGCCCGTGACCTGCTGGAGCGGATCGGCGCGCTCGACGGCGCCGAGTGGCAGGTCGAGGTCACCGACGGCGCCAGCGTCGGCGTTGCGGTCGCGTGCGCCGACGACACCCCGGTCGGCGCCGAACCGGACGTCGACCTTGCGCCCGAGTCCCGCTGTGACGAACAGCCGGTCGAGGAGTCGTACGTGACGTCGAGGTCGGTGCGCTTCACACGCGTGATCGACGGCGCGCCCGTCATGGGACTCGACTGGTGGGTCGAAGTCGGCGACGGCGGTCACGTCGACTCGGTCAACGGCGTGTTCGGGAACATCGAAGCCGTCGGCGACTACCCGCTGCAGTCGACCCGGGCCGCGTTCGACGCGCTGGCGAGCGGCGACGGTTGGTGGGGCGGCCCGGCGATCCTCGGTGACGCCGGGACCGAACCCGCGATCGGTGCACCCGACCAGCTCGACGAGCCGATCGAGGTCGTCGTCACCATCACCGGGGTCGAGCGCGCGCTGATGCTGCAGCCCGCGTTCGAGGGCGGGGCCGACTCCACGTACGTGGTCCCCGCGTACCGCTTCGTCGGTCGCTTCGACGACGGCAGCGAGTACGTCGCCGATGTGCCGGCCCTCGACCCCGCCTACGTCGCGACCCCCGACACCACGCCGGAGCCCGCACCCACACCAGAGCCCGAGCCGAAGCCCGAGCCGGAGCCGACCCCGCTCCCCGAGCCCGAGCCCGTCCCCACCGAACCCGGTCCGGGCGAGGCGCCGAGGATCACGGGCGACGAGACGCTGGAGGTCGGCACGCCGTACACGTTCGACCTGCTCACGCACTGCGGCGTGGCGTCGTCGTACTTCGACGGTCGGTACTGGCAGTCGGAGGCCTCGGCGAGCGGCGAACCCGCGATCCCGCCCGCGGCCTGGTCGAACCCGTACGAGACCGGCGAGCTCGTGCTCGTCGAACCCGACGTCGCCCAGTTCACGGGGTCCGACGGCACGTCGTTGGTCTTCACCCCCGCGCCCCCCGACTTCGTCCCTCTCGTCTGCGACTGACCCCTCGCGTTGGCA
>DASUMP010000267.1:0-20458 GCA_036277635.1 Acidimicrobiia bacterium
TCGGCGAGCGCGTGCGCACCCGCACCGTCGTCGCGGGCCTGCTCGGTTTCGGCGGCGTCGCGCTCCTCGTGTTGCGAGCGAGCGCCCAGCTCGACACCGTCGGCGTGCTCGCCGGACTCGCGGGCGCCGCGTCGATGGCGACCGGGGTCGTCTTCACGAAGCGGTGGGGACGACCCGTCCCGCTGCTCGCGTTCACGTCGTGGCAGCTCCTCGCCGGTGGACTCGTGCTCGCGCCGGTCGCGCTGGTCGTCGAGGGAGCGCCGCCGGCGTTCACGCTCGAGAACGTGGCCGGCTACGCGTGGCTCGCGACCGGCGGCGGGGCGGTGGCGTACGCGCTGTGGTTCCGGGGCATCGAACGACTCCCCGTCGCTCGCGTGTCGCTGCTCGGGCTCGTCGCCCCGGTCGTCGCGACGCTCGCGGGCTTGATCGTGCTCGACCAGACGTTCACGCTCGCCCAGCTGGTGGGGATCGTGGCGGTGCTCAGCGCACTGTGGATCGGCCAGCGCGTCCCGAAACCCACGTCCATTGCCGCGATCTCCCTCCAGACGCGGGAGATCGCTGCAATGAACGAGGGGGGCGAGGGAGACGACGGTCAGACGCGGATGACGGCGAGGCTGGGCGCGGCGGCGTAGTCGTCGTCCTGGGTGACGACGGCGATGCCGTGCGCGATCGCGGTCGCGGCGATCCACGAGTCGTTCAGTGGCATACGGCGGCCGGCTTCGCGGAGCCGCACGCGCAGCGACGCCCACGCGTCGGCAACCGCGGCGTCGATCGGAATCGGCTCGAGCGACTGCACGAGCGTGAGCGTGGCGAGGCGCACGTCGCGCGCGAGCAGGTCGGTGGCCAGGAGCACGCCCGCGCGCAGCTCGCCCAGCGTGATCACCGACACGGCGAGCTCGTCGGGGAGTGCGCCGACGTCGAGCGCGCGCCCCGACTCGCGCGCGACGAAGACGCTCGTGTCGGCGAGACCTCTCACGAGTCGAGGTCGTCGGTGGTGTCGGGCGCGAGCGAGGCCACGTCGGCGGCCAGCTGCGGGTCGGCCTGGACGAGCCGCCGGACGAACTCGTCGCGGCGGATCCACCGGGACCGCGCGGCCAGCGGCGCCAGCACCGCGACCGGGCGCCCGCTCACGGTGATGGTCACCGCTTCGCCCGCCTCGACCCGTTCGAGCACGCCCCGGGTGTCGTTGCGCAGCTCCCGTGCCGCCACGTCGCTCATGCGACAACCGTAGCACAAGTGCTACAGACCCGCCTCGAACCGGCGCGGCCGGCGGGACACCCGTGCGACGCGGCGCGCGCCAGAAAGAACTCTGAGGAGGACGTGGACGCCGGCGCCCCGCAGGAGGTGAGTGTGGGTCAGCCGCGGCCGCGGTAGGTGGCGCGGCCGGCGAGGGCGTCTTTGTTGAGGCGCTTGGTGAGGTGGAGGCCCTCGAGCACGAACTCGATCGCGGAGGCGACGGCGGCGGGCGACTCGCCGACGCCGAGGTCGGCGAGGACTTCGCGGGTGCCGGGGAGGGTGGCGAGCAGGTCGGCGTAGTCGGCGGACGGCACGTCTTCGCCGGTGTTCACGGTGAGCCCGCCCTCGAATGCGGTGACGATCGCGCCGAGGCGCTCGGTCGGGACGCGGTGCCGGAAGACGTCGAGGATCGCTGCCTTGATGATGCGCTCGAGCACCGCACCGTCGCGGCCCTCGTCGATCGTCTCGATCTCGACCTTGCCGCTCGTGGACGCGGCGAGCGCGTCGAGGTCGGAGACGCGCGGCACGACCTCGCGCTCGCCCGCGGTGAGCGCACGCCGGGTCGCGTTGGCGACGAGGATCTCGTAGTTCGCGATCGACAGGCGCGCGGAGACGCCGGAGCGTTGGTTCACGTGCGGTGAGCGGCGCGCGAGCTGGCTGATCTCGGCGACGATCTCGGTCATGAACGCGGGCACGTTGACCGTGAGCTCGTCGGAGACGAGCGGCCGCGCTTCCTGGTCGATGATCGCCATCTCGAGCTCGGCATCGAGCGGGTAGTGCGTGCGGATCTGCGAACCGAAGCGGTCCTTCAGCGGCGTGATGATGCGACCGCGGTTCGTGTAGTCCTCCGGGTTCGCCGACGCGACGAGCACTACATCGAGCGGGAGGCGGATCTTGTAGCCGCGGATCTGCACGTCGCGCTCTTCGAGCACGTTCAGCAGCCCGACCTGGATGCGCTCGGCGAGGTCGGGGAGCTCGTTGATCGCGAAGATGCCGCGGTTCGTGCGCGGCACGAGCCCGTAGTGGATCGTGAGCTCGTCGGAGAGGTACCGACCCTCCGCGACCTTGATCGGGTCGACCTCACCGATGAGATCCGCGATCGACGTGTCGGGGGTGGCGAGCTTCTCGCCGAAGCGCCGGTCGCGGTGCACCCACTCGATCGGCGTGTCCTCGCCGCGGTCGGCGATGAGGTGGCGCGCGTGCTGTGACACGGGGTGGAACGGGTCGTCGTTGATCTCGCTGCCGGCGACGATCGGCATCCACTCGTCGAGCAGGTTGGTGAGCGAGCGGATGATGCGCGTCTTCGCCTGCCCGCGCTCGCCGAGGAAGATCACGTCGTGGCCCGCGAGCAGCGCGTTCGCGAGCTGCGGGAGCACGGTGTCCTCGTAGCCGACGACGCCGTCGACGAGGGGGGTGCCGGCAGCGAGCGCGGCGATCGCGTTGGCGCGGATCTCCTCCTTGACGGGGCGCGAGGTCCACCCGCTCGCCCGCAGCTCCCCGAGCGTCGACGGTCGCGTCATCGCGTGCACTCTCCGATCCTGGACGGTGCGGGCAGCGTACGGCGGGCGCCGGCCGGCCGGTACTCGCGTACGCTCAGGAGTCGGTGCCGAGCTCCGACGGGTCGTAGTCGGGGTCGAGGGACACGAGCCCGCTCAACACGCGTTCGCCGTAGGACTGGCCGTCGAACACGAGCGCCACCGGCAGCGCGTCGGCGTCGGGCAGCACGTACACGAGCGTGCCGGTCACCTCTTCGTCGGATGCCATCGGCACACCCAGGATCGGCTCGACGCCGCGCGTGGCCGTGGGGGTGACCGACTGGCCGCTGTCGACGTAGACGCGGAACGACGACGGGTCGAGGGTCAGCACGTCGACCGCGCCGTTGCGGATCGTGACGTCGAGCGCGATCGTCCGGCTCCCCGACGCGCTCGCGGGGCGGTACGGGTCGATGATCTCGTGCACGGTGAGCTGCACGTTGCCGAGACCGACGCGTGCGCCGAGCGCGTACGGGATCGCGTTGATGTCGGTCGGGAGCGGCGGCAACGGCTCCGGGATCGACGTGGTCGTCGTCGAGTCCGCTTCGCTCGCGCTGCTCTCGCCGTTGCAGGACGCGCCCAGCGCACCCACGACCAGCGCGAGCAGGATTGCGACGTACCGCTTCACGCGATCTCCTTCCGGCGCCGCATCACTGCGGCGAGCGTGGGCGGACCGAACACGCCGGCCAACACCACCAGCACCGCGGCCACGTAG
Organism: Acidimicrobiia bacterium; assembly: GCA_036277635.1. Lineage (GTDB taxonomy): Bacteria > Actinomycetota > Acidimicrobiia > IMCC26256 > PALSA-610 > DASUMP01. The sequence goes on from DASUMP010000267.1 coordinate 3,484, forward strand.
ACCGCGAGCGGGAGCGGCTCGTCGTCGGTCGGGATGCGCACCGACGCCGCGATCGCGCCCGAGCCGTCACCGACCACGTCGCCACCGAGCCCGCCGTCGCCGACACCCACGCCGCCGTCGACGACCGTCCCGTCGCCACCGGCGCCCGAGCCGGTTCCGGCTCCGGTCCCACCGCCGGAGCCGGAACCGCTCCCCCCTCCCGAGCCCGAGGAGCCCGGCGCGGTCGTGCCCGGTGTGTTCTTCGCGTCGTCGGGCGGCGGCGGCGAGGCACCGGTGATGAAGTTCCCGGTGATCGTGGGGTTCGCGCACTGCGCGATCGGCGGCGGCGCCGGAGCGCCGGGGATCTTGCGCACCGCGGCGAAGCCGTTCTCCACGAGCACCTTCGGCAGCGGTGAGTAACCGAGCTGTTCGGCCTTCTGCTGCCCCGCGCAGAGGAAGTAGAGGATGAAGCGGCCGAGTGTCGTGCCTTCCTCGCGCGAGAAGCGATCCGTCACCGACGTCGGCACGATCATGTAGCTGTAGCTCGACACCGGGTAGGCGCGGTTGTCGGGGAACGTGTACACGTTGCCGAGGTTCTGGGTGCCGTCGGGGTTGAACCGCGCGCCTTGCAGCGCGATGGCGACGGCCTGCGCGGTGGGCTGCACGAAGTAGCCCGCCTTGTTGAGCACCGACGCGACCGGGAAGCCCCGCTCCTTCGCGTAGCCGTACTCGACGTAGGTGATCGCGCCGTTGTTGTACGGGGCGGCGACGAAGTTGGCGACGCCATCGGAGAACTGCTGCGCGGCAGAGCCGGGGAACGGCGGGTAGAGCGACGTCGCCGGACACGAGCTGCCGAGTCCGACGCGCTGGCAGAACGCCCGCCACACGTCGGGTGTCTGGCTGGCCATGAACGCGGTGAACTGGGCCGAGGTCCCCGAACCGTCCGAGCGGATGACCGGCTTGATCGCGAGGTTCGGGAGCCGGCGGTTCGGGTTCTCCCGCGCGATCTCCGCGTGGTTCCAGTTCGTGATCGCGCCGGTGAAGATCCTGGCGACCGTCGCCGGTGAGAGCCGCAGGTCGGTGACGCGCTGGCCGTTCACGACGAGGTGGTACATGAAGCTCGTGCCGCCCGCGACGATCGGCAGGTACGCGTACGGCCGTCGCTTCGCGGCTTCGATCTCGTTCGTTCCGCCCGCGCTGCCGTCTTGGAACGGGATCTCGGAGACCGCGAAGTCGACTTGGCCGTTGATGTAGAACTGCCGGCCCGCGCTCGATCCGACGCCTTGGTAGTTCACGGTCAACCCCTGCGACGCGACGTCGGCGCGCCACTGGTCGACGGCGATCTGGCTCCACGTCGAACCGGCCCCGTCGACGGGCGACGCGGCGTGAGCGGCCGACGGCAGCGCGACGACGAGCGTCGCGGCGGCGAGTCCGGCGGCGGCAAGACGAGCGACGGCGGCACGGATCGCGCTCATCCGAAACGCCCGCTGACGTAGTCGAACGTGCGCGGATCGTCGGGCTCGCTGAAGACCCGCTCGGTGGGGCCGGTCTCCACGACTCGTCCCGGTTCGTTCTCGGCGGCGAGGAAGAACGCGCAGCGCTGCGAGACGCGCTGCGCCTGTTGCATGTTGTGGGTGACGATCACGATCGTGATCGTCTGCTGGAGCTCCGCGATGGTCTCCTCGATGCGTCGCGTCGACGTCGGGTCGAGCGCGGAGCACGGCTCGTCCATCAAGAGGACCTGCGGCTCCACCGCGAGCGAGCGCGCGATGCACAGCCGCTGTTGTTGACCACCCGAGAGCGCGCGACCGGGGTCACCGAGGCGGTGCTTCACCTCGTTCCAGAGCCCGGCGCGGCGCAGGCAGGTCTCGACGACCTCTTCGCGACGCTGCCGGTCGAGCTTCGTGCCCGAGAGTCGCAGGCCCGAGACGACGTTCTCGGCGACCGTCATCGCCGGGAACGGGTTCGGCTTCTGGAACACCATCCCGATGCGACGGCGCACCTCGGTGACGGGCACGCCGGCGCGATAGATGTCGACCCCGTCGAGCAGCACGTCGCCGGCGAGCGCGGCGCTCGGCACCAGCTCGTGCATGCGGTTGAGCGTGCGCAGGAACGTCGACTTGCCGCACCCGGACGGCCCGATGAGGGCGGTGACCTCGCGCGGGCGCATGACCAGGTTCACGTCCTCGAGCACCTTGTTGTCGCCGAACCAGCACGCGACACGGCGGGTCTCGATCCCCACCGCGCCACCGACCTGTGGCTCGACGGCGGCGGCGGCGACGGCGGCCGGCGTCATCTCGGGTGCGTCGACTGCACTCACGCGAGTCCTCTCCTCTGCAGGTTCCAGCGGCGGAGCCGTCCGATGTGGTCGGGCCCTCGACCGCCGATGAGCCGGGCGATCACGAACAGCACGAGCACGAGCCCGACGAGCACGAGGGCGCCGGTCCAGGCCCGTTGGATCTGCGCCTCGGCGGGAAGGCGCACGAGACGGAACACGAAGTACGGCAGCGCGTCCTGCTTGCCTTCGAGCGGGTTCGCGTTCATCACGAACGCGCCGCCGATCGTGAGGATCAGCGGCGCGGTCTCGCCGATCACGCGCGCGATGCCGAGGATCACCGCGGTCGCGAGGCCCGAGCGTGCGGTCGGCAGCACGACCTGGCCCACCATGCGCGCCTCGGTCCCCCCCAGCGCGAGTCCAGCCTCCCGCAGCCCGCCGGGCACGAGCCGCAGCACGACCTCGGATGTGCGCGTGACGGTCGGGAGAAACAAGACGGCGAGCGCGAGCGCACCGGCGAGTCCGTTCTGCTCGTTGCCGAGCGCCAGGATCCACGACGCGTACACGAACAGTCCCGCGACGATCGACGGGACGGCGCTCATCGCGTCGGTGAACATCCGCAGCGGACGGGCGAGCCGCCCTCGCACCTCGTTGAGGTAGATCGCGCTGAGGATCCCGAGCGGCACCGCGATGAACGTCGCGAGCCCGACCTGTTGGAGCGTGCCGACGATCGCGTGGGCGCCACCGCCCTCGGTCGCCGTGCTCAACGACCCGACGAACTCCTGGTCTTCCACGAAGAACTGCGGCCGGAGCGCGTGGTATCCGCGCCCGATCACATACACGAGGATCAGCACGAGCGGGACGAACACCGCGACGCCGCCCGACCAGACGACGACGCGCGCGAGCTGATCGCGAGCGCGGAGCGCGCCGTGGACCTGCCAGCTCACGTAGCCGACCGTGGCGACGAACGCCACGTACCAGCAGACCCAGAACCCGACGATCCCCGACAACGGCGTGAGGCGCTCGTACACGAGCCACGTGAGCGCGAGCGCCGAAGCCGCCGAACCCCCGATGACGAACATCTCGGTCGGGTCGACCGCACGCACGCGCACGCGCTCTTCTGAGGGCTCGGGGATGCGGGCAACCGCGCGAACGGGCGGTTCGACGAGCGCGGTCACGATCAGATCTCCGTCGCTTCGCCCGAGCGCGACCGGCTCACGACCATCGAGGCCACCGCGTTCACGCCCAGCGTGAGGACGAACAGCGCCAGGCCTGCGGCCATCAGCGCACTGATGCCGAACTCACTCGACTCGGAGAACTTGAGCGCGATGAGCGACGCGATCGAGTTCGACCCCTGCTGCAGGATCGACCAGTCGAACACGAACGCCGGCGAGATGATGAGCGTGACCGCGATGGTCTCGCCGAGCGCGCGCCCGAGGCCGAGCATCGACCCGCCGACGATGCCGCCCCGTCCGAACGGCAGCACGACGGTGCGCACCACTCCGAGCCGGGTGGCGCCGAGCGCGAGCGCGCCTTCCTTCTCGCCGACGGGTGCTTGCGAGAAGACCTCGCGCATCACCGACGTGCAGATCGGGATCACCATCAGCGAGACGACGACACCCGCGATGAACGTCGAGCTCGGGAACACGCTCAACGTGCGCGGCTGCGGCGCGGCGACGTCGAAGATCGGGACGAAGCCGAGGTGGTCTGCGAGCCAGCGGCTGAGCGAGATGATGCGCGGCTGGAGGGCGAAGAGCCCCCACAGTCCGTAGATGAGGCTCGGAACCGCGGCGAGCAGGTCGATGGTCGTCGTGAGCGCGCGGCGCAGCGGTCGTGGCGCGTACTCGGTGATGAACAGCGCGGCGAGGATCGAGACCGGAACCGCGATCGTCAAGGCGACCACCGCGATCGCGATCGTGTACGGCAGCACCGCCGCGATGCCGAACGCGCCGCCGAGATCCGGCTGCCAGTCGGAGACCGTGAAGAAGCCCCAGCCCGCGTCGCGCAGCGCGTCGAGCCCGCGGAACAGCAGGAACCCGCCGATCAGCCCCATGAGGACGAACGTCGTGCTCGCGGCGGCAGTCGCGCCGGCTCGGAACAGCCGGTCGGCGAGGTGGCGTTCGACGACGAACTCGACGCGTTCAGGCTCCGCGTCGATCGTGATCGGTGCGACCGTCACCCGCTGCTCCCCCGCCGCGCCCGGTGCGCGTTGCGTCGGTCGACAGCGTGCACCGCGGCGCGTATCGCGCCAGTGGCGTCGAAGTGAACGACCGCTGAACATTGGCGGACGAGCCGGGCGCGGCACGGTCGAGGGCGCGCGTCGCGTGCCACGATCGCCGCGGCGACCCCGGAGGACCCCTCGACGATGCACAGCGCTGCTGCTCTCACTGTCCGCGCGCGCGTCGGTCGCGCACCGCGCGTCGTCGCGGCGATGGTCGGGCTCGCGATGCTCGCGGCCGCTGGTTCCGTCGTCGCCGCGGCACCCGCCCGCGCCGAGGCCCGCACGCTCAGCGTGACGCCGTCGGCCGAGCTCGGCAACGAGGTCGTACGCGTCGCGTGGACCGGGTTCACCCCGACGCTGACCGATGGGACCTACGGCGTCATCGTGCTGCAATGCCGCGCGAACCCGACGCGCCTCGGCGACTGCTTCACCGCGAACACCTATCCCGATCCCGCCGAGGGGAACCGCCTCGGCGGGGTCACCGCGGCCGACGGCACCGGCAGCGTGCTGTTCGAAGTGCGGCCGGCCGCCAACCTGCCCGAGCTCGCGTGCGCGCAGTCCACACCGTGCTCGATCCTCGTGTACGAGAACGATGGCGTCCCGGTCGGACCCGACGACCTGCCGCCGTCGGCGGTCGTCGCCCCGGTCGAGTTCGCCCGGAGTCGGGCCGACTGCCCCGACGTCACCGACTTCGACGTGCGCGCCGACGGGGCGGCGTCGGCGGCGCCGGCCTTCTACCGCTGGGCCGCGCAACGCTGTCTGGGCAACGACGCGCTGGTGCTCGACTACACCGAGACGTCGTCGACCTCGGGTCGGGAGAACTTCCTGAACGGCCTCGTCGACCTCGGGATCACGTCGCTGCCCGCGACCGACGACGAGCTCGAATCGCATTCCGAACATCCGGAGTTCGCGTACGCGCCGGTCGACATGACCGCGATCACGGTCGTCATCAACATGAAGGATCCGGCGACCGGTCGCCGACTCGAGAACGTGGTGCTGAGTCCGCGCCTCGTCGCGCGGCTGGTCACGAACTCGGACCTCAGCACGTTCCTCGTCGACCGGGAGCTGCGCGAGCTCAACCCCGGGGTGCGGTTCCCGACCGCCACGCTCTCGCCGCCGCTCCTGCGTGCCGAGCGCAGCGCGGCGACCCAGATGGTCACCTCGTGGATGGTCACGTCGAAGGACGCTCGAGACTTCCTCGCCGGCGCCGACAAGCACCGCGTCCCGCGCAACCCGGCGTGGCGCGACCAGCGCTACCCGACCGACGCGTTCGCGAACAACTCCCCCGAAGACGACCAGTTCCAGCCGCGCACCGGGCAACGCACCGTCGGGCTGCGCATGTTCTACGGCGTGCGGCCCGCCGGCACCGTGCCCGAACGCACCGAGATCATCGGGTTCATCGGGATCGTCGACCTGCCGACCGCGCAGCGCTTCGGGCTCCCGGCCGCGAAGATCGTGAACGCGGCGGGCGCCGCCGTCGCGCCCACCGACGACTCCGTGCGCGCCGGGTTCGAGCTGATGCGCCGCACTCGCGCCGGGACGCTCGTGCCCGCCTACGACGCCGCCGATCCCGACGGCACGCCCGACGGCGACACCGCCGAGCGGGCGTACCCGCTCGTCAAGGTCGACTACGCGATGGTCCCGACGCAGCTCGACGACGACGACAAGGCCGACCAGATCCGGGGGCTGCTCGAGTACATCGCGACCGAGGGCCAAGACGATCTCCCCGCCGGCTACTTCGCCCTGCCCGACGCGCTCCGCGAGCAGACGCTGGCGGTCGCCGATCGGATCCAAGGTCCTGCGGCACCGACCACCACCACGACGACGGTCGCGCCGCCGACAGACACCCCGCCGATCGACTTCGGGTCATCGGGTGACCCGGGTCCGTTCTTCTCGGGCGACTCGACCGGCGGCGGGACCGCCACGCCGCCCGCGTCCACCGATGGCGACGACGGGGGCGCGGAGACACCCATCGCGACGCGGGAGATCGCCGCCCTCGCCACGACCGGCGCGCCCCTCACGCTGCCCGCGCTGCTCGCGCTCGGCGGGATCGCGCTCCTCGGCTGGGCGGCGAGCGGAGCGGTCCCGGCAGTGCGCCGCGTGGTCGTGCGCGTGCGGCGCGGGACGACGGAGCCGTGACGGTCATCGACCTCACCGAGACGACGGCCACCCCCGAGCCGGTCGCGATCGTGGCGACGGCGGAGCCGGTGCCGACGGCGACCCCAGCACCGGTCGCGTCGAAGGCGGTCGTACGCCGCGTCGTGCGCCAGGCGCTGCTCATCTTCGCGACGTTCGTCGCCGGATTCGCGCTGTACTTGTTCGTGCTGTCGGCCCTCCCGCACGCGCGCGCCCAGACCGGACTGGAGCGCCGCTTCCGAAGCGAGCTCGCGAACGCGGTCGCGCCCGTGAACGCGCCGGTTGCCCTCGGCGCGCCCGTCGCGGTCGTGGAGATCCCGGCGATCGGCCTCCACGAGGTCGTCGTCGAAGGGTCCGACGCCCGCCGGCTCGCGAGTGGCCCCGGCCACGTGCGCGGCACCGCGCTGCCCGGACAGGCCGGCACCAGCATCGTCCTCGGGCGGCGCACCACGTTCGGCGCACCGTTCGCCGACCTCGATCGGCTCGAGGTCGGCGACGAGCTCACCGTCACCGCCGGCCAGGGCGAGACGCCCTACCGGGTCCGCTCGGTGGAACGGGCAGCCGCGTCCGACGCGAGCGTGCTCGTCGCGTCGAACGCGCTCCTGCTCGTCACGTCCGATCCCGCCGTCGTCGCCGACGGTCGCCTCGTCGTCACGGCGACGCCGGTGGGCGCGCCGCAAGCGCCCGGGTCGCGCGTCGCGGTGGAGCTCGGCCTCGACGAGCTCGGCCTCGCCAGCGATCGCAGCGTCGTCGGCGAGCTCGTGTTGTGGATGCAGGTGCTGGTTGCGCTCGCGCTCGGCACCGTCGTCGCGTTCCGGCGGTGGCGTCGCGGCCCCGCATGGGTCGTCGCCGTGCCTGTGCTGCTCGCGGTGCTCTGGGTGGTCTACGAGCGCGCCGCGCTGCTGTTGCCCGCCACCCTCTGAGCGGTCGCCAAGGGTTCACGCAGCGGCATCCGCGATGTCACTTCGCCAAGGCCTCGCGTTCACGTCGTCAGCGTTGAATGCACTCGGCCCGCCGATCGGCGCGGGCGAACGAGGGAGGAACCTTGCAGCGAAGGCTTGTGAAGCTCGCGCTCACGGGTGCCCTGGTGGGGGGGCTCCTCGCGAGCTCGACACCGGCACACGCGGGCAACGACTCGACCGAACGCGTGCTCGCGATGGTCGGCTCCGACACGACGACGTTCGTGATGGAGCAGCTCGCGTCGCACTACAACACCAGCGTCACCTACAACCCCGACGGCGACAAGGTGGTGAACATCCCGCCGCTGCTGTGGGCGAGCCCTTCGGTCGAGGCGGGTGAAGCGACCCAAGCGAGCCTGGCGTGGATCGCCGCGGCACGCAGCACGTGGCCGACGGCGGAGTTCGTCCCGAGCGACGGCGACTGCTCGTACAACACGTTCTTCGGCGGGCTCGGCGCGATCGACGCGAACGGCGACGGCGACCAGACCGACGTCGGCGACAGCCGCTACACCTCCGCGACCATCGACGGACAGACGGTGCGGGTCGGCCAGGTGCCACCGAACGGATCCGGTGCCGGGCGCACGTTCGCCCTCGACAGCGCCCAGAACCCGCTCGGATGCGTCGACCTGTCGCGTTCGTCGAGCGCGCCGAGCGTGGCCCAGCAGGCCAACTTCGACACGTGGGCGTTCGCGCTCGACGCGATCGGCTGGGTGACGATGCCGGGCTACAACCAGGGCGTCACCGCGCTCTCACAGGCCCAGCTGAACTCGATCTACACCTGCTCCACGACCAACGTCGACAACAGCGTCCCCGCCGACGGCGACTTCGACGACCCCGGCGACCTGAAGAACGGCGAACCCAAGATCCGCTTCTGGGGTGAGCTGAACGGCAACCCGACCGACACCGATCGGATCAAGCCGTACCGCATCCAGCTCGGCTCCGGCACGGGAAGCGACGTCGCGACGACGCTGCTCGGGCTCGCCAGCGCGAACAACATCGGCTCGGGCTGCACCGGCGGTCCCGACCCGTGGTACCCGACGGTGCAGGAGCACGACTGCCGGAACGTCGCCGATGTCGACAAGCCGGCTGCGATCTGCTTCTACGGGTACTCGCGCCACAAGCTGCAGGCGAAGGCACTCGAAGCCGACAAGCGCAACGGCGCCAAGTTCCAACAGTTCTTCATCGGTGCGGGCACCCCGCTGCCCCCGACGCCGAGCACGATCACCGAGACCCCGGCGACGAACTACGACGGGACCCGGCTCGTGTACACCCTGATCGTGAAGAACCACGACGGGTCGGGGACCGACCTGCCGGGCTTCAACGACGCGATCACGTTCGCGGGCGTCGACCCCGACAGCGACGGCGCCGGTGCCGACGTCGTCAAGGCGGGCTTCGCCTGCAACGGCGGCATCGCGGCGAAGATCATCCGGACCTACGGTCTCGTGCCGCTGAAGAAGGGTGTGACCGACACGGGCGACAGCACGTACGGATCGACCTTCTGCCGTCACAACAAGTACGCGCTCTGACCTGAGCGTCGTTCGCACGACCGAGAACGGCCCGGCCCTCGCGGCCGGGCCGTTCCGCGTCGTGGGGGACTTCCGCTGCGGGCGAACCGTCGCGCACGGTTCACCCGTCGTTCACGGCGCGTCAAGTTGGCGTCCGTGTCCCGTCGCGATGATCGGAGCCGGCTCGCGCCCTTCGACGTGGAGGCAACACACGTGCGCTCGTTCATCGCCGGCATCTGCTCCGCCGCGGTCGTCACCGCCGGTCTCGCGGTTGCATCCGCGCCCGCCGGTGCGAGCCTCGGGGTCACCGGTACCCGACTCGTCAGCGCGCCCGGCGGCACCGAGGCGAACGGGAACATCGAGGAGTTCTCGCTCTCCCCCGACGGCACCTGGGCCGTGTTCACCTCCGACGCCTCCAACCTGGTCCCCGGCGACCTCAACGGCGTGCGCGACGTCTTCGCCGTCGACATGGCGACGGGGGCGATCTCACGAGTCAGTCGAGTCCCCGGCGGCGGTGAGGCCGAGAGCGATTCGTACGAACCGATGGTGTGCGACGGCGGCGAGATCGTCGTGTTCACGACCGACTCCGACTTCTTCGATGAAGACAACGACTTCAACGGCGCGTCCGACGTCTACATCGTGAAGCGCGACCTCGACGACGACGGGACCTTCGACGAGTTCGAGCAAGCCGGTGGCGTCGAGATCCGCCGGATGAGCGTCGCCGCCGACGGCACCGAACCCGACTTCGGCGCGTACCACGGTGCGATCAGCGGCGACTGCTCGTGGGTCGCCTACGCAACCTCCGACGCCTTGGTCGACGCCGACACCAACGAGACCGACGACATCTACGTCCGGCCGACCAGCGCCCAGAACATCAACCGGCGCGTCACCGGGACCGGCAGCGCCGACGGCGGCGGCGGCTTCCTCCCCGCGCTCAGCCACAACGGCCGGTACCTCGTGTTCCCGTCGTTCGCGACCGACATCGTGCAGGCGTCGATCGGCAAGTTCGGCGTGTACCTGCGCGACCGCGACACCGACAACGACGGCGCCTTCGACGAGACGAACCAAGTCGCCGACGAGTACATCAACAAGGCTGCGAACGGCACGGTGTCCAACGGCGGACCTGACGCAACCACCCGTCCGAGCATGACGCCCGACGGTCGCTGCGTCGCGTTCAAGTACTTCAACGGCTTCGAGCTCAGCGCCGACGCCCAGGCCAACGCCGTGTACGTGCGCGACCGCACCGCGAACACGACGACGCTCGTGAGCAAGGACGCCGCCGGCATCACCGCCACCGAAGCCGCGCGTCCGTCGATCACCGACGACTGCGCATCAGTGCTCTTCGACTCGAGCGACAACACGCTCGACCCCGAGGACTCGAACCCGGCCCGCGACGCGTTCGTGAAGTCGTTGTCGACGGGCGAGCTCCAACTCGTGAGCCGCGGCGCCGACGGCAACGCGAAGCTCGGCGTCCATCTCGCCACCGCCATCATCGACCCGACGACCGCGATCGTCACGTCGACCGCGACCGAGTTGGGCGGGGCTCCGGGCTTCTCCGGCTCGCTCGACGTGTTCCGCCTCGTCGTCGGCGGCGACGTGATCGACACGACGCCTCCGACCAACGTCGCGATCAGCGGGGTGCCGGCGCGCTACACGATCGCGGGGACGTTCAACCTGGGGTACACCGCGACCGACGAGAACCTCGACGAGATCGTGCTGCAGCGCCGCACAGGCGCGTGGAACGGATCACTGAACGCGTTCGCGACCTGGAAGACGTTCGCGACGCCGGGAACGACACCGGCGGCGCTGCTCCCCGGTTACAGCTACTGCTTCCGCGCCACGGCGAGCGACGGCGCCGGCAACGTCTCGGCGCCGACACCCGGGCGCTGCGTCACCCGGCCCCTCTCGTCAGGCTCGCTCGTCTACTCGACGGGTTCGAAGGCGTGGGTGAAGAAGCTCAACACGAAGGCGTACGCCGGCGCGCTCCGGACCACGAAGGTGCTCGGCGCGACCGCGATCCGCACCAGTGTGAAGGCGAACCGGATCGCGCTCCTCGTGACCCGCTGCTCGACCTGCGGATCGGTCAAGGTGTACTGGAACAACGTGCTCGTGAAGAGCGTGTCGACGGCGGGCGCCACGACCAAGTACAGCCAGTTCATCGAGGTCGCCGACTTCGGTGCTGTCCCCAAGACCGGCACGGTGAAGATCGTCGTGTCGAGCTCGGGCAAGCCCCTGTTCCTCGAAGGGCTCGCCGTGCTCAAGACCGCCTGAGCCGCGCCTCGACCCGCCCGGGTGTTCGTCGCCACGGGCGGGTCACCGGTGGGTACGCTCGCCGGCGATGGACGAAGCGGAGCGTCCGAGCGTCGATCTCGGCGGATCGTGGCTCGTCCATCCCGCCACCGGCGACCTCCCGAAGGAGTTCTCGAGCCCCGACCTCGACGACTCGGGGTGGACGCGAGCGAGGGTGCCCGGTCACTGGCGCCACGCCGCCGGCCTCGGCGAGCACGACGGCCCGGTGCTCTACCGACGCCGCTTCACGTGCCCTGACGCTCCGGCCTCGACGCGCCGGTTCCTCGAGCTCGACGGCGTCTTCTACTACGGCGACGTGTGGCTCGACGGCAGCTACGTCGGTGCGACCGAGGGCTACTTCGCGCCGCACGCCTTCGACGTCAGCGACGCGCTGCGCGACGGCGGCGACCACGTGCTCGCGATCGAGGTGGCGTCACCGCGCACCAGCGACCCCACGGCGAAACGCACGATCACCGGCATCTTCGGTCACTGGGACAACCTCGACGCCGACTGGAACCCCGGCGGCATCTGGCGCGACCTGCGCATCGCGGCGAGCGGCGCGGTGCGCATCGATCGGCTGCGCGTGCTGTGCACGGAAGCGACCGCGGAGCGCGGCCGCATCCTCGTCGACGTGACGCTCGACGCACCCGACGACCCGCCCGCGGTCGCAGCGTTGTCGATCGAGGTCGTCGGTCCCGACGGCGAGCCGATCGCCCACGACGACCGCGAGGTGCCGCTGTCGCGCGGCACCAACGGCATCGTGTGCACGGTGCCGGTCGAGGCCCCGCCGCGTTGGTGGCCGCGTGAGCACGGCACCCAACCCTTGTGCACGGTGGTCGTGACCGCGTCGGTCGACGGTGCGCCGAGCGACCGCCGCACCCGCCGCACCGCGTTCCGCGACGTGCGGCGCGACGGCGACGTGCTGGTCGTGAACGGCGAGCGCATGTTCCTCAAGGGCACGAACCTCGCGCCGACACGAGCCGCGCTCGGCGACGCCACCGCCGACGAGCTCGCGCGCGACATCACGCTCGCGGCCGATGCCAACCTCGACTTCGTGCGCGTGCACGGCCACGTGACCCGCCCCGAGCTCTACGACGCCGCCGACGAGCAGGGCATGCTCGTGTGGCAGGACTTCCCGCTGCAGTGGGGCTACGCGCGCAGCGTGCGCAAGCAGGCGGTGCGCCAAGCGCGCGCGATGGTCGACCTGCTCGGCCACCACCCGAGCATCGTCCAGTGGTGCGCGCACAACGAGCCGTTCGCGATCGACCGGGCCCCCGGCACTCCGATCTCCCGACGCGCCGCGGCACGCCTCGCGGCGGGCTTCGCGCTGCCGAGCTGGAACAAGGACGTGCTCGACCGATCCGTCGCGCGCTCCCTGCACCGCGCCGATCCGAGCCGACCCGTGCTGCGCCACTCCGGGACCGTCACCACGCTCGACCACACCGGCGACAGCCACGTGTACTTCGGCTGGTACCACGGCGAGATGACCGACCTCGCGCCCGCGTTGCGCGCCGCGCCGCGTCTCGCGACGTTCGTGAGCGAGTTCGGCGCGCAGGCTGTGCCGTCGACATCGGCATGGATGCAGCCGGAGCGCTACCCCGACCTCGACTGGGAGACGCTGTCCCACAACCACCTGCTGCAACGCTCCCGCCTCGAGCGCTACGTGCCGGTCGACGAGTGCAAGACGTTCGAGGAGTGGACCGACGCCACCCAGGCGTACCAAGCCGCGCTCCTGCAGCTCCAGATCGAAGACCTGCGCCGGCTCAAGTACCGACCGACGGCCGGCTTCGCGCAGTTCTGCCTCGCCGACTCGCACCCCGCGGTGTCCTGGTCGGTCCTCGACCACGAGCGCGTCCCCAAGCGCGGCTACCACGCGCTGCGCGACGCGTGCCGTCCGGTGCTGCCGATGGTCGAGCCGCGCGAAGGACTCGTGCACGTGGCCAACGACCGGCACCGACCGTTGCTCGGCGCGGTCGTGGTGGTCGAGGTCGACGACCACCGGCGGGCCTTCACCGGCGACATCGCCGCCGACGCCGTGACCTACGTGGGCCAGGTGGCGCTCGGCGACGCGGTCGACGTACGGGTGCGCCTCGAACACCCCGACGTGGGCACGGTCGAGCAGGGGTACCCGCTGTCAGTCCTCGACATCGTCCGCCGCACGCGCTGACGCGACGACGAGACCTGCGCTCCGATTCGAAGCGGTTTCGAGGCCTGCGAGTAGGGTTCGCACGAACGCACGAGCAGGCCGCAGCGGGGCTTTCGCGCCGTGTCCCGGCCACTCCGTCGGGGGAGGACATGGCCCAGGCAACGACCACCGACGGGCGTGGGGCGCCGCCGCCGGTCCGCTCCCGCCCCGCCCGCCGCCGACCCGCCCTCGTCGAGTTCTACCGCTCGGCCGTGGGCAAGAAGTGGGTCATGGGCGTCACCGGCGTGATGCTCATGGGCTTCGTGCTCGTGCACCTCGTCGGCAACCTCAAGCTCTACATCTCGCGCGAAGAGATGAACCTCTACGGCGAGGCGTTGCGCGACCTCGGCGGCCACCTCGTGCCGCACACCTCGATCCTCTGGGCGTTCCGCCTCGGCCTGATCGCCGCGTTCGCGCTCCACATCCACGCCGCGATCGCGCTCACCGTCATGAACCGCAAGGCCCGCCCCGTCGCCTACGCGTCGAAGCGCGACTACGTCGTCGCCAACTACGCGTCGCGCACGATGCGCTGGAGCGGCGTGATCCTCGCCCTGTACATCGTGTTCCACCTCGCCGACCTCACGTGGGGCAGCGCCAACCCCGACTTCGTGCGCGGCGACCCGTACAACAACCTCGTGTACAGCCTGCAGCGTCCGCTCGTGGCCGCGCTCTACGTGGTGGCGAACCTCGCGCTCGGTCTGCACCTGATGCACGGCGCGTGGAGCCTCTTCCAGAGCCTCGGCCTCAACAACCCGAAGTACAACCACCTGCGCGCCCGCTTCGCGCAGGCGTTCACCGCGCTCGTGGTGCTCGGGAACCTCAGCTTCCCGGTGCTCGTCCAGCTGCACGTGGTCGAGCCCGCGTGCCCCGGCGGCGACCCGGTGGCCGAGTGCCCTGAAGAGAGCGGCATCTCCACCGCCGCGCCCGCGCACCGGTAGCCCGGTCGGAAAGGACACACGTCGATGCTCGACTCCCGGGTTCCCGCCGGCCCGCTCGCCGACAAGTGGGACAACCACCGCTTCTCGGTGAAGCTCGTCAACCCGGCGAACAAGCGCCGCTTCGACATCGTCGTCGTCGGCACCGGCCTCGCCGGCGCGTCGGCCGCCGCCACGCTCGGCGAGCTCGGTTACCGGGTGAAGGTGATCACGTTCCACGACTCGCCGCGCCGAGCGCACAGCATCGCCGCCCAAGGTGGCATCAACGCGGCGAAGAACTACAAGAACGACGGCGACAGCGTGTGGCGCCTCTTCTACGACACGATCAAGGGCGGCGACTACCGCTCGCGCGAAGGCAACGTGTACCGGCTCGCGCAGGTGAGCGTCGACATCATCGACCAGTGCGTCGCCCAGGGCGTGCCGTTCGCACGCGAGTACAGCGGCGTGCTCGACAACCGCTCGTTCGGTGGCGCGCAGGTGTCGCGCACGTTCTACGCGCGGGGTCAGACCGGCCAGCAGCTCCTCCTCGGCGCGTACCAAGCGCTCATGCGTCAGGTGCACCTCGGCACGGTCGAGATGTACACCCGCACCGAGATGCTCGACCTCGTCGTGAAGGACGGTCGCGCCGTCGGCATCGTCTGCCGCGACCTGAACACCGGCGACGTCTTCTCCATCGCCGCGCACGCCGTGGTGCTCGCGACCGGCGGCTACGGCAACGCGTTCTTCCTGTCGACCAACGCGAAGAACAGCAACGTCACCGCCGCGTGGCGGGCGGCAAAGCGCGGCGCGTACTTCGCGAACCCGTGCTTCACCCAGATCCACCCCACGTGCATCCCCGCCAGCGACGACTTCCAGTCGAAGCTCACGCTGATGTCGGAGTCGCTGCGCAACGACGGCCGCATCTGGGTGCCGAAGGACGCTGGCGACGCCCGAGCACCCTCCGACATCCCCGACGCCGACCGCGACTACTTCCTCGAACGCCGGTACCCCGCGTTCGGCAACCTCGTGCCGCGCGACGTGGCGTCGCGCGCCGCGAAGCGCGAAGTCGACGCCGGTCGGGGCGTGGGTCCGCGCAAGAACGGCGTGTACCTCGACTTCGCCGAGTCGATCAGCCGGCTCGGCGCGAGCACGATCGAAGAGCGCTACGGGAACCTCTTCGAGATGTACGAGCGCATCACCGGCGAAGATCCGTACCAGATGCCGATGCGCATCTATCCCGCCGTGCACTACACGATGGGTGGGCTCTGGGTCGACTACAACCTCATGAGCAACCTGCCCGGCCTCTACGTGCTCGGTGAGGCGAACTTCTCCGACCACGGCGCCAACCGTCTCGGCGCCAGCGCGCTGATGCAAGGCCTCGCCGACGGCTACTTCGTGCTCCCGTACACGATCGGCGACTACCTCGCCCCGATGCTCGGCGAGCAGCCGGTTCCCACCGACGATCTCGCGTTCCGCACCGCCGAACAGCACGTCGACGAGCAGACCCGCGCGCTGCTCGCGGTGAACGGCACGCGCTCGGTCGACTACTACCACCGCGCGCTCGGCAAGGTGCTGTGGGACAACTGCGGCATGGCCCGCTCCGAGCAGAGCCTCACCAAGGCGCTCTCGGAGATCCCCGCGATCCGCGCCGAGTTCCACGAGAACGTGCGCGTGCTCGGCGAGAACGAGTCGCGCAATCAGTCGCTCGAGAAGGCCGGTCGCGTGGCCGACTTCCTCGAGTTCGCCGAGCTGATGTGCCACGACGCGCTGCACCGCGAGGAATCGTGCGGCGGGCACTTCCGCGAGGAGTACCAAACCGAAGAGGGCGAGGCCCTGCGCGACGACGACAACTTCGCGTTCGTCTCGGCGTGGGAGTTCACCGGCGCCGGCAACACGCCGGTGCTCCACAAAGAGGACCTCACCTTCGAGAACGTCGAGCCTTCGACCCGGAGCTACAAGTGACCGAACCGACGCCCATGCACATCACCCTCTCGGTGTGGCGCCAGGCCGGCCCCGACGCCGACGGCCGGTTCGAGACCTACGAGCTGCCGAGCGTCAGCCCCGACATGTCGTTCCTCGAGATGCTCGACGTGCTCAACGAAGACCTGAACGACCGCGGCGAGGAGCCGATCGCCTTCGACCACGACTGTCGCGAGGGCATCTGCGGCTCGTGCGGCGTGATGATCGACGGCCAGGCCCACGGCCCCGAGCGCACCACCGCCACGTGCCAGCTGCACATGCGCAAGTTCGCCGACGGCGACCACATCCGGGTCGAGCCGTGGCGTGCCGCGGCGTTCCCCGTCGTCAAAGACCTCATCGTCGACCGCACGCCGCTCGACACGATCGTCGACGCCGGCGGCTACATCTCCGTGCCTACCGGCGGCGCGCCCGACGCGAACCTGATCCCGGTGCCCAAGCCGGTCGCCGACGCCGCGATGGACGCCGCCGCGTGCATCGGCTGCGGCGCGTGCGTCGCCGCGTGCCCGAACGGCGCCGCCAACCTCTTCACCGC
>DASUMP010000268.1:0-16779 GCA_036277635.1 Acidimicrobiia bacterium
GGGTACCGATCGAGGTCTTCGTTGGGCCCGAACTGCAGCGGGTTCACGAAGATCGTGACGATCACGAGATCGGTGGCGGCGCGCGCGGCGCGCATGAGCGAGCGATGGCCCTCGTGCAAGTAGCCCATCGTCGGCACCAACCCGACGCGCGACCCGTCGCGGCGGGCCGCGTCGGCGAGCGCGCGCACCTCGGCGATCGTGTGCACGACCTTCATCGAGGCGTCCCGGGGTCGGCGTGGCGCAGGTCGTCGAGCAGCCGATCGATCGCGGTGTCGCGCCGCCCGGCGAGGCGGGCGGCTTCGCGTGCCATCGCGCGGTACGCGTCGCGGTCGGTGGGATCGAGCGCGGCGAGATGCGCGGCGATCGTGGCGAGGTCGCCGCGCGCGACCGGTCCGGTCAGCGCGGCCTCGGGGCCCAGATCGAGCGCGTTGTCGACCGAGGCGCGGATCAACGGCACGAACGCGGCGAAGGGCACGCCGCACGTGGTCGCGAGCCGATCGACCTGTCCGAGCAACGCGACCAGGTGGTTCGAGGCGACCGAGGCCGCCGCGTGGTAGCGGGCGCGCGCGTCGTCGGCGAGCGGGAAGGGGTGGAGCCCGATGCGCTCGGCGATGCGCGCGACCTCGTCGTCGCCGGCGACCGCGGCCCACGCGCCGGGCAGCCGCTCGAGCCCGGCCGACGCCGACGGGAACGTCTGGAGGGGGTGCAGCGCGCCGACGCGCACGTCGGGGCGGCTCGCGGTGACCGGGGCGAACACGTCGATGCCCTGCGAGCCGGCGAGGTGCACGAGCAGCGCGCCGGGCTCGAGCGACGGTGCGAGCGCGACGGCGACCTCGGTGATCGCGTCGTCGGGGACCGCGAGCACGACGAGGTCGGCACCGCGACCGGCGTGGGAGACGAGGACCGGGTCGGCGTCGAGGCACGCCGCGGCCTCGCGGGTGCTCGCCGCGTCGGGGGCGCGTCCGGCGACCGCCACGACGCGCGCGCCGTGAGCGACGAGCGCGAGGGCGATCGTGGTGCCGGCTCGACCCGGACCGACCAGCGCGACGCTGGGATGGAAGTCGTTCACGCTCGGCGTGCGTCTCCTGGGCCTCCCGGTGCATCCTCGACGGTCGTCGGGTGACGCCCGGGAATCCTCAAGGCTAGCGCCGTGCGCTCGACGCCCGACCAGCCGCCCGGCGGCGCGGTGACGAGGTCGGGCGCGACGTCGGCGAGCGGCGCCAGCACGAACGCGCGCTCCCACAGGCGCGGGTGCGGCACGACCAGATCGTCGGTGTCGACCCGCTCGTCGCCCACGAGCAGCACGTCGACGTCGAGCGTGCGGGGACCCCACCGTTCCTCACGCACGCGACCGGCCCGGGTCTCGAGCTGCTGCGCGATCGCGAGCAGGTCGTGCGGCGAGCGGTCGGTCTCGAGGGCGACCACCGCGTTGAGGTACGGGCCCTGCTCGGGTCCGCCGACCGGTTCGGTCTCGTAGACCGCGGACACCGCGACGACCTCGACCCGTTCGTGCTCGGTCAGCGCGGCCAGCGCGGTGACGGCATCTTGCAGGTGGGCGGCGCGATCCCCGAGGTTCGAACCCAGCGCGAGGTAGGCGCGGGTCACCGCTCGATCCGGACCGCGACGTGGTCGAGCACCGCCGCCAGCGGTGGGCGCAGCTTGCGCACCTCGACGACCACACCCTGGACGCGGCTGTCGGCGAGGCACACCTCGGCGATGCGCGTCGCCAAGCGCTCGAGGAGCTGGTGGCGCTCCGACGACACGACGCGACTGATCGCCGCGCACACCGCGCCGTAGTCGACCGTGTCGTCGAGGGCGTCGCTCGCGCCGGCGGCGTGCACGTCGACGTGGAGCTCCACGTGCACCTCGAACGGCTGCGGGCGCACCTGCTCTTCGGGGAGCACGCCGTGCACACCGAGCTCGCGCAGGCCGCTGATCAGAATCCGGTCCACGACCGACCACCCTACGCGTAGGGTCCGAGGTGTGCGCCGTACGAAGATCGTCGCGACCGTCGGACCCGCGACGTCGGATCCCACCACCACGCGCGCGCTGCTGGAAGCGGGCGCCGACGTGCTCCGGCTCAACGCCGCGCACGGCGACGCGCACGTCCACTCCGACTCGGCGCGCCGGATCCGCGCCGCGGCCGACGCGCTCGGGCGGTCGGCCGCGCTCTTGGTCGACCTCCCCGGTCCGAAGCTGCGCACCGGCGACGTCGCCGGCGACTCGGTCTCGTTGAGCGCGGGCGAGCGGTTCGTGCTCGGCGCCCTCGTCGAGCCCGGCGACGAGCACCGGGTCGCCACGACCGTGCCGGACCTCGCGCACTGGGTGACCCCCGGAGACGAGATCACGCTCGCCGACGGCGCGATCGTGCTGGTGGTCGACGACGTGCGCGACGGCGCTGTGCACACCACGATCGCGCGCGGCGGCCTGCTGCGCTCCCGGAAGGGCATGCACATCCCGCGCGCCGAGCAGCACATCGAACCGTTCACCGACGCCGACCGCGACGCGCTCGAGCTCGCGCTCGCGCTGCGCGCGGAGTTCGTGGGCATCTCGTTCGTGCGTCACGCCCGCGACGTCGAGCAGATCCGGTCGTCGCTGCCGCGGCGCGGGTACCGACCGCAGCTGGTCACCAAGATCGAGACCGCGATCGCGCTCGACGAGCTCGACGGCATCATCGCGGTCGCCGACGCGGTGATGGTCGCCCGCGGCGACCTCGGGATCGAGGTGCCCGAAGCGCGCGTCCCGTTGATCCAGAAAGACATCATCCGACGCTGCAACGCGGCGGGGAAGCCCGTGATCACCGCGACCCAGATGCTCGAGTCGATGACCCGCGCGCCGATGCCCACCCGAGCCGAGGTCAACGACGTCGCGAACGCGGTGATCGACGGCACCGACGCGCTGATGCTCTCCGAGGAGACCGCGGTCGGGGCGCACCCGATCGAGGCGGTGCGCACCATGGCGAACGTGGCGATCGAGGCCGAGCGCTGGCCGCGCGACCGCGTCGTGCCCGCGCCGAGCGACGACGACCGCGTCGCGTGGGCGGTCGCGCACGCCGCGGTCGAAGCGGCCGAAGACCTCGCCGTGACCGCGATCCTGTGCCCCACGCACTCAGGGGTGACGGCGCGGCGCGTCGCGAGCTTCCGGCCGCGGATGCCCGTGATCGGCGCGGCCGAGCGACCCGAGATCCTGGGTCAGCTCCGTCTCGTGTGGGGGGTGCAGCCCGTCGCGGTCGCGGCGGTGCCCGACGGCGCCGATCGCCTCGACCTCGCGCTCCGGGCCGCGCGCACCGCGGGGCTCCTCGCCGCGGGCGACCTCGTGGCGGTGGTGATGGCGTCGCCGGCGCCGCGTGCCGGCGCGACCGACACGGTCCGCATCGTGCGCGCCTGAGCCGCCGGTCGGATCAGGCCCCGGGGCGGCGCAACCCGAGGTCGAGCGTGACCGCGACGATCTCGCGACCGTCGGTGCCGAGGTTGCGGTTCGAGAGCTTCTCGATGATCGAGATCGCGTGGGGCGCGGTCTCGACGAGCCCGACGAAGACGAGGTAGCCGGCGACGACGCCGAGCAGGCGGTCGCCGAACTCCTCGTGGTGCACGAACAGCTTCTCGCTCGGGTCGTCGAGGAACGACGCGATGGTCGTGTAGATCGTGCGCAACGTGACCGGGAGCTCGTCGTGGCGTCCGAGCGGCGTGTGCGCGTACGCGATGCTCGCCTCGTCGTACGCGTGCAGGTTGTGCGGCGAGTCGAGCAGCGACACGACGTGCGTGAACCCGTTGGCGCCGAGCCAGATGAGCTCTTCTTGGCGTCGCACCTTGCGGTGGTTGCGCGCGAAGCCGCCGGGGCGCTCCCCGATCGACAACCGGTCCTTGATCACCCAGGTGAAGAACCGGGGCTGCAGGCCCTGTGCCCACCGGCCGCGCAGCGTGGTCATGCCACCATCCCTTCCGGAGTCGCGCGGCGGATCACGTGGAGGAAGTGCGCCGCCCGCACCGTGGTGGCGACATCGTGCACCCGCACGACGCGCACGCCGCGCGTGAACGCCCACACCGTGGTCGCGAGTGTGGGGTCGTCGCGCGCGGACACGTCGAGACCGTCGGTGAGCGGCGCGATGAACGACTTACGCGACGCGCCGACGACCACCGGCACCGCGAGCGCGTCGACCAGCTCGCCGATGCGCGCGAGCAGCTCGACGTTCTGCTCACCGGTCTTCGCGAACCCGATACCGGGATCGGCGAGCACCGCGTCGGCGCGCACGCCCGCGTCGCGCGCGGCGGCGACGCGCGCGACGAGGTGATCGGTGACCTCGCCGACGACGTCGTGGTAGTTGGTGTGCTGCTGCATCGTGCGCGGCGTGCCCCGCATGTGCATCGCGACGAACCCCACGTCGGCGGCGGCCACCGCCGCCAGCATCTCCGGGTCGGCGGTGCCCGCCGAGACGTCGTTCACGACGCGCGCACCCGCGTCGATCGCTTGCCGCGCGACCGCGGCCTTCGTGGTGTCGATGCTCACCACCACGCCGCGGGCCGCCAACTCCGCGACGACGGGCAGCACCCGGCGCGCCTCTTCGGCGGCGTCGACCGGCTCGGCCCCGGGCCGGGTGGACTCGCCCCCGATGTCGACGATCGCGGCACCGTGGGCGGCGAGCTCGAGACCGTGGGCGACGGCCGCGGCGGGGTCGAGGAACCGGCCGCCGTCGGAGAAGGAGTCGGGGGTGACGTTCACGATCCCCATGACCGCGCACGCGGGGAGTGCGGCGGTCGAGAAGGGCGCGGGCATCGGCGGCAGGTTACCGCCGGGTCACCGACCCTCCGCCGAGGACCTCAGGTGCGGGGAACGGTGAATCCGAGCACCGACATCGCCTCGGCCCGGGTCGCAGGACTGTCTTTGAACAGGCCGCGCACGGCCGAGGTGACGGTGAGCGACCCCGCCTTGCGCACGCCGCGCATCGACATGCACAGGTGCTCCGCCTCGATGACGACGAAGGCCCCCCGGGGCTCGAGCCGGGCGACGATCGCGTCGGCGATCTGCGAGGTGAGGCGCTCTTGCACCTGCGGACGCCGGCAGAATCCGTCGACGAGGCGCGCCAGCTTCGACAGTCCGGTGATGCGACCGTCGGGGCCGGGGATGTACGCCACGTGGGCGCGCCCGTGGAACGGCACGAGGTGGTGCTCGCACAGCGAGTAGAGCGGGATGTCCTTCACCATCACCATCTCGTCGTGGTCGGCCTCGAACGTGGTGGTGAGGTGCTCGGTCGGGTCCTCGTGCAGCCCGCTCATGATCTCGGCGTACATCTCGGCGACGCGACGCGGGGTGCGCACGAGACCGTCGCGATCGGGGTCCTCGCCGATGGCGACGAGGATCTCGCGCACCGCGGTCTCGATGCGCGCGCGGTCGATCCCCGACGCGGCGCCGTCGCCGTCGAGCGCGTGCAGCGGCTGCGGGTCGGTCACGAGGTCTCGCTCTCGGGGCCCGCGTACTCGGCGATGTAGGGCAGGTTGCGGTAACGCTCGGCGACGTCGAGGCCGTAGCCGACCACGAAGTCGGGCGGGATGCGGAAGCCGACGTACTTGAGGTCGGGATCGCCCTTCTGGAGCCCTTCCTTCACGAGCAGCGCGCACACCTCGAGCGACGCGGGGCCGCGCGACCGGAGGTTCTTGCGGAGGTACTGCAGCGTGAGACCGGAGTCGACGATGTCCTCGACGATGATCACGTGACGGCCGGTGAGGTCGAGGTCGAGGTCTTTGACGATGCGGACGACGCCGCTCGTGCGCGTCGCCGATCCGTACGACGACACGGCCATGAAGTCGAACTCTACGGGGAGGTCGATCGCGCGGGCGAGGTCGCTCATGAACATGAACGCGCCCTTGAGGACGCCCACGAGCAGCGGCGGGTTCCCCGCGTAGTCGGACGTGATGTCCTTGCCGAGCTCGGCGATCCGCTGCTGCAGCTCGACTTCGTCGACGACGGTGCGACCGATCAAGTCCCGATGGTTCATGCGCACGCACCCAACGTGATCGAGAGGAAGGACCGCGTGCGCTCGGTGACCCGCACGCGGTGGTCGATACGGTAACCGACGACCCAGAGCACGGCCCCGTCCGGGACCGCGTCGCTGTCGGGCGCGGTGACCACGAGGTGGTGGGACCGCCGAGACGCCGCGACCGCGCCTTCGCGCAGCACGTCGACGACGCGCCGGGTGCCGCGACCACCGAGCGGACGCAGGCGATCCCCCGGCTCGACCGGTCGCACGACGAGGCGCGCGCCCGCGAGCTCGGCATCGAGCACGCAGCCGTCGTCAGGGTGCGGCCAGATCGTGGGCGCGGCGGCGTGGACGCGCGCGTCGAACTCCACGTGCTCGACGCGCGCCACACCTGGTACCGGGAGCACGACGGGCGTCGGTGGTCGCGCCGCCGGCGCCGCCACGAGGTGCAGGCGCCCGCCGCTGCGCTCGACGCGCCGGCCACGTCCGATCTCGACGGCGCGCGCCCGGCCCGCGGCGACGGCGAGCACCGCATCGACCACCGCCTGCGACGGCGGCGGTGCGCCGAGCCAGGCGCGGACGACCCGGCGCGCCAGCGCGACGTCGAGCGCGGCGAGCGCGGCGGCGTCGGGTGGATCGCCGAGCGCGCCGCGTGCCGCGCTCGCGAGCCCATCGAGCAACCGGAGGTCGTCGCGCGCGATGTCGGCCTGGCGCGCGAGCACCGGGGCGAGATCGGTGCCGGTGAGCGTCTCCAGCTGCGGGAGCACGGAGCGGCGAACCTGCACTCGCCGGAACGCGGGATCGTCGTTCATCGCGTCGGCGACCGGCGCCAACCCGCACCGTCGGCAGATCTCGACCGTGTCGGCGCGTCGCAGCCGGAGCAGGGGCCGGCGGATCGCCCCGCGCACGGGCGCCATGCCCGCGATCCCGTCGAGACCGCTGCCCCGCACGACGTTGAGCACCACCGTCTCGGCCTGGTCGTCGAGGGTGTGCCCGACGAGCACGACGCGCGCACCCACGTCGCGTCGCGCCGCGTCGAGCGCGGCGTAGCGCAGGTCGCGCGCGCGGGCTTCGAGGTTCCCTCCGGGGACGACATCGACCGCCCGCACGAGCGCGCGGGCGCCGAGGCGCCGCGCCGCGTCGGCCACGACGTCGCCGTCGCGCGCGCTCGACGCGCGCAGCCCGTGATCGACGTACACCGCGACGACGTCGAGCCCGATCGCGCGCGCGAGCGCGAGGAGCGCGAGCGAGTCGGCGCCGCCCGAGCACGCCACGACCACGGGCCCGTCCGGATCGTCGACCAGGTCGTCGACGGCGACGAGCGCCGCGACCCACGGCGCCAACTCGGACGCGAGCTCGGGCACGGGCGGGCCGGACACCGCGCCGCCGATCAGCCGTGGTCGGCGAGCGGAGCCCACGGCCGCACCCGCGCGAGCCACGCGTCGGGCGCGTCGAGCTCGGCGAGCGTGGGGAGCGCCGACGGATCCGACCACGCGTGGTCGAGGGCGGCGGGCCCGCCGGCGTCGACGACCGCGCGCACGAACCGCTCGCCGACCTCGTACTGGCGCATCTTGGCGTCGAAGCCGAGGAGCTTGTGGATCTGCGCGCCGAGCCCGGTGCGCCGGCGGCGCGCCGAGAGCACGCGCGCCATGCGCTCCTCGCCGGCCACGTGCTCCTGCCCGAGCACGCTCATCACGTAGTTGCCGTGCCCTTCGAGCAGCGACATGAGCGCCTGCACCTGGTCGAGCACCGCGCGCTGCTCGGTGGTGGCGAACAACGCGACGAGTCCACCCTGATCGAGCGGGTTCCGACCCGCGCGCAGCTCGTCGGCCGCGTTGCCCAACGCGCGGAAGATGACGAACGGATCGGGATCGACGAGCGACAACATCTGCTCGACCAGCGAGAGATAGTGCGCGCGCATCCACGGCACGCCGTTGAACTGCGCTCGGTGCGTGACCTCGTGCAGCGCGATCCACAGCCGGAAGTCGCGCGGCCGGAACGCGTAGCGCTTCTCGATCGCGAGGATGTTCGGGCCGACGTAGTACACCGCGTCGGCGACGGATCCACCGGGAGCGTCGGCCGACTCGTCGCCTTCGAGCACGAGGAGGTCGTACTGGCCGAGCACCCGCTTGGCGAGGAAGCCGAGCAAGAAGCCCATCTCGGCCGCCGCCGTCGCGCGTGCGATCGGCGCGAACGGACCGCCGTGGAGACGCTTGCCGAGCCGCGCGGTGAGCGGCCCGAGCAGGCGGCGCAGCGAGTCGACGTTCGCGTCGACCCACGCGCCGCGGTCGAGGAGGGCGGCGGTCGCGGGCACGGTCGCGCGCAACCCGGTGAACTCGGCGACGAGCGCTTCGGCGTCGGTGGTGAGCGCCGAGAAGTCGGCGGCGAGCGACGCACCGAGATACGACTCGGCCAGTGGTTCGCGACCCGCCACCGTGCGGGCGACCCGGCGGGCGTGACCCCAGTCGATGGGGTCGGGTCCGGCGCGGGTGCCGCGGTCAGTCACTGCGTGGGCGACCCTTCACCTCGAGCTGCCCGACCTTGACCCAGTACCCCACGCCGAGCGCCGCGAGCAGTCCGCCGACACCGAGCGCGAGGAGCGGGGCGAGCCAGTAGAACCACTGCTTGCCGCCATCGGAGTCGATCAGGGCGATCGCGCCGAGGACCAGTGCGGTCACGGCAGCGGCGGCACCGATGACGAGTGCGATGATCGTGGTCGGCTTCACGTCAGCTCCTGCCTCGGACGGTCCCGGGCATCGTACGACGGCCGGCCGGGCGGAGCGCACCGCGAGGATCGGCCCTCAGCGGTCGATCCCGAGCGCCTGGGCGATCCGGCTCCGCAGCTCGAGCGGCACGTCCTCGTGGCACTTCGACACGATGACCCGCCGCAGCTCGACCTCGAAGACGAAACCGTCGGCACATGGCGGACAGTCGTCGAGATGGCGGGCGATCGCACGACGGCGCCAGACGGTCAGCTCACCGTCGAGGTACTCGTACACGCGGTGGATGGCGTGGTCGCAGTCCATCTCTCCGGCTCAGCCCCCCGCTCCGGTCTCCACGGTGGGGCGCAGGTTGTGGCGTTCGGCGTAGTCCCACAACCGCTTCTGCAGCGCCCTTCTTCCCCGGTGGATCCGGCTCATCACTGTGCCGATCGGCACGTCGAGGATCTCGGCGATCTCCTTGTAGGAGAAGCCCTCGATGTCGGCGAGGATCACGGCCATCCGGAACTGCTCCGGGATCGACTCGAGCGCTTCTTTCACCTCGGCGTCGGGGATCTCGTCGAGCACCTCCGACTCGGGTGTGCGCTCGGCCTCGACCGCTTCGAGTCCGCCGAGCCGGCGGAACAAGTAGAAGTCCTCGGTGTCGTCGAGGTCGACCTGCTCGGGGCGACGCTTCTTCGCGCGGTACTGGTTGATGAACGTGTTGGTGAGGATCTTGTAGAGCCACGCCTTCAGGTTCGTGCCCTCGCGGAACCCTTCGAACCCGCGGTACGCCCGCAGGTACGTCTCCTGCACCAGGTCTTCGGCGTCGGAGGGGTTCCGGGTCATGCGCAGCGCCGCGGCGTAGAGCGCAGACATGTACTGCATCGCCTGGTCCGCGAACTGCGCGGGATCCGCCATGGCTGCACAGTACCCGTGGTACCCCGCGACGCCTCCCGAGGATTGTCCGAAGACCTCCCGAGAGTCGCCGGCGTCAGACGATGACTCGCACCATCTCTTCGATGGAGAGCTCGCCGCTCGCGACCCGCCGCATCGCCGCCATGCGCAAGGTGTCCATGCCTTCGGCGACCCCCCACCGCTCGATGTCGCGGCTCGACGCGCGGCTGAGCACGAGACGGCTGATCTCCTCGCTCATCGGCATGATCTCGTAGATCGCCATCCGACCCCGGTACCCGGTGTTGTGGCAGTAGGAGCACCCGACCGCCCGCCGGATCGTGACCTGGTCGATGTTCGTCTCGTCGATGCCGAGCGAGTGCAACAGCTCGACCTCGGGGTTGTCGGGCTCGGCGCACCGCTCGCACAAGCGCCGCACCAGGCGTTGTCCGATCACGCACGTGAGCGCGGAGGTGACGAGGAACGGCTCGACGCCCATGTCCATGAGGCGCAACGGCACCGCCGCCGCGCTCGTGGTGTGGATCGTGCTGAGCACGAGGTGACCGGTGAGCGCCGCCTCGGCCGCGATCTTCGCGGTCTCGAGGTCGCGGATCTCACCGACGAGCACCACGTCGGGGTCGGCGCGCAGGATCGAACGCAACGCGAGCGGGAACGTCAGCCCGGCCTTCGTGTCGATCTGGATCTGCTTGATGCCGTCGATGCGGTACTCGACCGGGTCTTCGACCGTGATGATGCTGAGCTCCGGTCGGTGCATCTCGAGCAGCGTCGCGTACAGCGTCGAGGTCTTTCCCGATCCGGTCGGACCGCTGCTCACGATCGCGCCCTGCGGCTTGTTGAACGACTCGGAGAAGCGCGCGAGCTCGTCGTCGTGGAACCCGAGCTCGGCGAGCGACAGCAGCCCGTTCCCGCGGTTGAGCAAGCGGAGGATCACCGCTTCGCCGTGCGCGGTCGGCAGCGTCGCGATCCGGATGTCGACCTGGCGACCGCTGCCGCTCAGCGAGAAGCGACCGTCGTGCGGCACGCGCGAGCGGGTGATGTCGATGCCCGCCATCACCTTCAAGCGGCTCACGAGCGGGCGGTGCACCGCGAGCGGCGCTTCGGACGCGTCGTGCAGCACACCGTCGACGCGGTAGCGGATGCGCAGGCGTCCGGACCCCGGCTCGATGTGCACGTCGGAGGCGCGCTCGTCGACGGCTTGTTCGATCAGCGCGTTCACGAGCCGGATGATCGGGGCGTCCTCGGCTTCGGCGACGAGCGCGAAGACGTCCTGGTCTTCTTCCATCGTGCTCGCGGCGTCGTCGAGCGAGCTCGCCATCTCCGACTGGCTGAACGTGCGCTCGATGAGCTCGCGCAGCGCCTCGGGGTCGACCATCACCGGCTGCACGACGGTCTTCGTGAGCACCTTGATGTCGTCGAGCGCGAACACGTCTTCGGGGTTCGCCATCGCGACGACGAGACGACCGTCGCGTTGCGCGAGCGGGAGCGCCTGGTAGCGGCGCGCGACCTCTTCGGGGATCTGGTGGGCGACGACCCAGTCGACGGACACGTCGCTCAGGTCGGCGTACTCGAAGCCGAGGCGCTCGGCGAGCACCTGCTGGAGCTCCTCGGCGCGCAGCGCACCCATGTCGACGAGCGTCTCGCCCATGCGCCGACCGGTCTCGCGCTGCTGCTGCAACGCGGATTCGAGATCCTCTTGGGAGATCAGGCCGCGCTCGATCAGCATCTCGCCGATCTTCGGGCGCGCGGCGCGGGCGCGTCCCTCAGACGAGTTCTCGAGCACTCCCTTGCCCACACTCGCTCCCACGGTCAGGGCCGTCCGTTCATACGTCGTCACGCGCGGGCCGGACCTGAACCCGCCCGCTCAGAATCGGGTCGGGCCGCCGTCGCCCGGCTCTCGGAGCCGGTCGAGGAGACCCAGGAGGGACGCCGGCAGGGCGCTGGCCTCGGCGGCGAGCACCGACACCCGAGCCCGCAGCGCCGCCAGCTCGGCCCGGGCCCGCTCGGCCTCGGCCTCGGCGACCGACCGGCGCTGCTCGGCCTCGCGTTCGGCTCCCGCGAGCAGCGCGTCGGCGTCGCGCCGGGCCCGCTCGAGGATCTGCTCGACATCGCGCCGCGCCTCGGCGCGCAGGTCGTCGACCTCGTCGCGCGCGCGCCGCACCCGGCGCCGCTCGCGGTCGAGTCGGTCGCGGAGCCGGTCCTGCTTCGCCTCGAGCCGGCGGATGCGGTTCTCGAGCTGGTGCACCTCGGCCTCCGACGACCGGATCTGGTCGTCGTGGCCACGATCGACGGAGACGGCGGCCGGCGCGGCCACCGAACGCACGGCGGCCTCGGCGGCGGCGATCGCGGCGCGCTCTTCGGCCGCCGCGCCCAGGTGCGCGGCGCGCTCCTCGGCCTCGACGACGATGCGCGTGGCGCGCTGCTCGGCGTCGGCGAGCAGCCGTTCGGCAGCCTCGCGCACCGGCGCGAGCACGATCTCGGGGTCGACCGCCTCGGCGCGCAAGCGGTCGGCTTCCTCGCGTGCGATGGCGACCATGCCCGTCGCGGTCACTTGCGCTTCGGCGCGCACCACCTCGGCGTCGGCGGCGGCCCGTGCGAGCACCGCGGCCGCCGACTCGTCGGCCTGCGCGCGCGTCGCGACGGCTTCGTCGCGCGCCGTCGCGAGGAGGCGCTCGGCTTCCTCGGCGGCCGCGGCCACGATCTGCTCGGCGTCTTGGTGCGCACCGGCCCGCAGCTCGTCGGCGTCGCGGCGAGCAGCCGCGGCTTCGGCGACGGCTTGGTCGCGGACTTGCGCGGCTTGGCGGCGCGCGTCGTCGGCGTCGCCCTGCGCGCGTTCGGCGGCGAGCTGCGCGGTCTCCGCTTCGGCCCGGGCCGCGTCACGCTGCGCGACGATCTCGGCGAGGCCGGCCTCGGCGTCGCGTCGCTGCGCGTCGATCTCGTCGCGGCGCGCCTCGGCCGCCGCGCACTCCGCGTGGAGCTGGTCGCGCCGAGCCGCGAGCTCGTCGAGCTCGGCCCGGGCGCGCGCGACCTCGTCGCCGAGGCGCGCCAGCTCGTCGCGCTGGGCGGCGAGCTGCTCGTCGACCGCGCGCGCCGCTTCGCTCTGCTCGGCGGAGCGCCGTTCGGCCGCCGCGACCTCCGCGGTCGCGGTCGCGAGCTGCTCGTGCACCGACGCGTGCTGCTCCGCGGCCTGCTGGGTCTCGAGGAGGAGTGCGTCGAGCGCGTTGCGGGCCTCGTCGAACTGGGCGCGGATGCGCTCGGCTTCCTCGGTCGCTGCGCGCGCCAGGCGGTGGGCTTCTTCCGCCTCGGCCAGCGCCGCCTCGGCATCAGCGCGCGCGGCGGCTTCCCGGTCGTGCGACTCGTCGATCACGCGCCGCGCGGCGTCGGCCGCGGTGCGGAGCTCGTCGGTCTCGCTGCGCACCGACTCGATCTCGGCACGGGCCGACTCCTGGGCCTCGCGCACTTCGCGCAACGCACCCTCGGCGGCTTCGAGCTCGGCGCGCGCGGTCGCGGCGCGCGCCTCGGCCTCGGCCGCGTCGGAGACGGCGCGAGCTGCGGTCTGCGCCGCCGACTCGGCTTCGGCGCGTGCGGCACCCAGCTGGGTGGCGAGCGCTTCGAGCTCGCTGCGCGCGGCGACCGCCTCGGCGCGCGCTTCGTCGGCACCGGAACGGGCCTGCGCGTGCTCGGTGCGGGTGTGCTCGAGCTGCTCCTGCGCCGACAAGAGCTCGGCGCGCGCCGCTTCCGCGGCTTCGCGGGCCGCAGCAAGATCGCGTTGGGCCGCGTCGTGGACGGCCGCGGCGGACTCAGCGTCGGCGCGCGCCTGCTCGGTGTCGTGGCGCGCGGCCTCGGCGGCGGCGAGCTCCGCCCGAGCCGACTCGACATCCCCACGCGCCGACTCGACTTCGGCACGCGCCGACTCGACATCGGCGAGCGCGGACTCGAGCTCGGCACGCGCGGCTTCCACGTCGGCGCGAGCCGCTTCGGCCGCGGTGCTCGCCGCGTCCATCTCGGCTCGGATCGCCGCGAGCTCTTCCCGCGCGCTCGCGAGGTCGGCAGTGGCGGCACCGGCGTCGGTGCGGGCCTGGTCGGCGGCAGCGCGGAGCCGCTCGGTCTCTTCGGCCACCTGCTGGTGCTCGTCGGTGAGCGCGGCGAGACGCTCCTGCGCCGCGGCGACCTCGGCCGGGTCGGGACCAGCGGGCGCGGGCGCCGGCGCCGCCGCGGTCGGGGGCGCGGGTGCGTCGGCGGGAGCCGCGTCGCCGCCGCCGAGCGGTCCGCCGGCTTCGGCCAGCCCGACCTGCACGGCGCGAGCGGCGTTCTGGAACGCGATGAACGAGGGGTAGCCGAGGCGGTGGAGCGCTTCGTTCTCGGCCTCGAGCGCGGCCTTCAACCGGCGCCGGGCCGACGCGCCCGCGAGGAACTTCTCGCACGCCTCGGCCGCCGCGACCGCTTCTTGGTGGAGTCGTTCGATGTCGGCGACGATCGCCGCGGTCGGTGCGACCGGCGCCGGCGGCGGACCCTCGCCACGGCGCGGCGGCGTCGGGGCGTCGGGCGGCGGCGCAGGGGCCTGGGGCGTCTCGTCCGCCGGCGGCGAAGGTTCAGCGCCAGCGGCGGGGGCCGGACGCGACGACTCGGCCGCCCGGCTGGCCGGGAGCAGATCGTCGGTGGGGATGTGGTGCTCGTCGCTCATGCGCGTGCCGGGGTGAGGGGGAGCCCGACCTCAGGGTCTCATCGGACGGCAGGACTGCTCGCGTGAGCACTCTCGCCGAGATTGGCGCCGGCGGGGCCGCGGCACGGCCGGCGGGGCGCTCCGAGCACCGGAGGTGGAGAGCCGGAGATGGGACTCGAACCCATGGCCTGCGCATTACGAGTGCGCTGCTCTGCCGTCTGAGCTACTCCGGCGGCGGCGGGTGATGCTATCCGACCGCGTGCGTCGCCGATCTCGATTCCGGCAGCGACAAGAGCAGGTGCTGCAGTCGCACGAGCCCCTTCTCCTGGATCAGGAACGCCTCGCGCGCGCGCCGGCACCGGTCGAGCGCGTCGGCGCACGCGCGCCCGTCGAGCGCGGGCCGCGCGACGTCGTCGTTGCGCGCCGGCGCGGGCGCCGCGAACACGTCGCGGTACACCGACTCCATCGCGGTGATCCCTTCGAGCAACAAGCTCGTGCGCGCGCGTCGCGCCTCGCGTTCGTGGCGCTCCACGAGTCGTCGACGCAGCCTCCCCGCCTCGCGCGCGTCGTAGCCGTGCCGTTCCATGTCGGCGTCGAACTCGGCGAGCTCGGCCTGGTGGCGTTGCGTCACCGACTCGGCCGCAGTTCCGATCGCGCCGTCGAGCTCGGTTGCGAGCGCCGCGACCGTCGCACCCGTACCGTCGAGACGGCCCGGGACCGACGCGAAGCACGCGCGCAGCTCGCGCAACGGACCCACGAGGGCATGCGCGCGCGCCACTTGGCCACCCGAGAGCGCGGCGGCGCGTTCGGCTTCCTCGCTCGCGACGCCACTGCGCACCAGTGCGTCGACGAGCAGGTCGGTGCTGATCGGGTCGAGGTCGATGCGCTGGCAGCGCGACCGGATCGTGGGGAGCAGGTCGTCGGGTTGCGCGGTGACCAAGATGATCGTGGTGCGCGGCGGTGGCTCCTCGAGCGTCTTCAGCAGCGCGTTGGCGGGTTCGTTGTGCGCGCCACGGAGCCGTTCCGCTTCGTGCACCACGAGCACCTTGCGC
The DNA here is from genome assembly GCA_036277635.1 of Acidimicrobiia bacterium. Taxonomy (GTDB): domain Bacteria; phylum Actinomycetota; class Acidimicrobiia; order IMCC26256; family PALSA-610; genus DASUMP01. The sequence continues at coordinate 15,301 of DASUMP010000268.1, forward strand.
TCGCCTTCGATCGGCGAGCGCGACGCCTCCGGGATGATCCGCTGGCGGACGTCTTCTTTCACCCGGTACTGCAGACCGGCGGGTTCGAACTCGACGACGTCGGGGTGGACGCCGCGCTCGACGAGGGCGGCGCTGCGTTCGTCGTCGGCGCCGATGAGGAGCGCGGCCAAGCGACGGGCCACCACTTCGGCGCCCGATCCCGTCGGCCCCGTCACGAGGTACGCGTGCACCGGTCGCTGCGCGGCGCGCTGCAGCGCGACCTCCGTGCGTTCCTGCCCGACCAGCGCGGCGTCGCTCACACCCCGAGCCTACGGACTCCGCCCCCACTCGTTCATTGAAGATCCTGCCTCGATATGTCGGGCAAACGCTTCAACGGACGAGGGGTGCGACGTGGCGCCAGACCTCGGCGGCGACCTCGTCGGGGGACCCGGAGGCGTCGACGAGCGGCCAGCCGTGCTCGCGGGCGAGGTCGCGGTACGCGGCGCGGACGCGCGCGTCGAACTCGACGCCGGCGCGCTCGAACCGGTCGCGTCCCGACGCGCCGCGCGCGACTGCGGTCTCCGGCGCGACGTCGAGGACGATCACGAGGTCGGGCTCGAGTCCGCCTGCAGCCCAGCGGCTCGAACGCGCGACCTCGTCGACGCCGAGGTCACGCGCCACGCCTTGGTACGCGAGCGTCGACGGCGTGTACCGGTCGCTCACCACGTCGGCGCCGCGTGCGAGCGCCGGCTCCACGACTTCGTGCACGTGCTGCGCGCGGTCGGCGAGCAGGAGCAGCAGCTCGGCGCGCGCGTCGAGCGGCCCGTCGTGGTGCAAGAGGAGCGCGCGCAGCTCGCGACCCAGACTGGTGCCGCCCGGCTCCAGCGTCTCGACGACGTCGCGACCGTCGGCGCGCAGGCGTGCCGCCAACGCCGCGACCTGCGTGCTCTTGCCCGACCCTTCGCCGCCTTCGAGCACCACGAACCGACCTCGAGATCGCGGTGAGGTCATGTGACCGCGCCGCCCGACGCGCGCTCTTCGTGCGCGCGCCGCATGCGCCGGCTCGCGAAGAACGCGGCGACGACCGTGATGACACCGCCGAACCACAACGCCAGCCGCACGCCGGGCAGGTGCAGCCGCGCCCCGGCGATCTCGACCGAACCGTCGAACAGCGAGTCGGCGATCGCTTCGAGCAGGTCGGCCATGAACGGTCCCGACGCCAACGCGAGCAGCAGGCACAACCGCACGACCGTGTAGAGCGTCGCGAACGTGCGGCCGCGCAGCTCGTCGGTGACCGACTCCTGTAGCACCGTGAACCCCGCGACGTACGCGCACCCGGCCGCGCCCCCCACGAACACCACGATCGCCGCCGCGGGCGTGAGCGTCGACACCGACGCGGCCGCGATGATCCCCACGCCGGTCGCGGCGACCGCCCACAGGAACACGCGGTCGTGCGTGATCCGCCGCTGCAACAGCAACAACCCGATCACGCCCGTGCCC
>DASUMP010000269.1:0-4269 GCA_036277635.1 Acidimicrobiia bacterium
CCGCGTCCGCGGGCGCGACCGCCCCCGGGACCAGCCGGCCGGCGAATCCCCGCATCGTTTCGATGGCGTCGCGCACACTCTCGAACATGTGTTCGCATCATAACCAGAGGGTGAGACAACAACCCATGGCGCGCGACCCGCTCGGCATCGGGCACTCTTCGCTCGTGCCGATCAGAGTGTGGATGGTCGATGATCGATATATGGCGGACGTGACTCCGCCGCACGGTGACGGTACGCCGTGGCGGTCTCAGGCGCCGATGGGTGTCGATGCGCTGGTCAACGCTCTTCGCGATCTTGGGTGCCATCAGACGGACATCGGCGATGCGTTCTACGCAGCCGACCCTGAATGGCTGCCGCGCGACTGAAAACTCCGCACCCCGACCTGCCGATCGGCGCTGTTCAGAGGGACTGCATCAGCACTGCGTCGTCGGTGAGTGATTCCTTGCGGTGTACGAGGGTCCAGCCGCAGCGTTCGTAGAACGCGCTCGCTTCACCGGTCTTCAACCAGAGCTCGGTGACGCCGAACGAACGGGCGCGTCCGCAGACGGCGTCCAACAACGCGCGACCGACGCCGAGGTTGCGCGCCGCGCCGACGACGTACACACCCGAGAGCCATGGGCCGCGATCGGCGTAGCGCTCGTCGAGATCGTCGTGGCACACGGCGATGCTGCCGACCGGCTCGTCGTCGAGCCACGCGACGAGCGTGAACGGGATGCCGTCGGCACGCGTGCGTTCCGCCGCACGGGCGCGCCACTCGACGGGGTCGGGATCCTCGTGTCCCGCGCTCCATTCCCGCCAGTGCCACGCGAACACCGCGTCGACAGCGGGGGAGTCGGGAGCGAGCAGGTCGATGCGGGGTTCCACGCCGTCATGCTGGCGCGGATGCGCCGAGCGTCGCTCAACAATCAGGACCGGGATCCACCACGCAGTCGCGGCCCCATTCCTCGGCTTCGTCGGCGATGAAGAGGACCGAGGGGACGAGCAGCACCGCCACGATGCCGACGGCGAGCGCAGCACTCCCGAGCTCGCTGCCGCCGTCGCGGCGTGACCGCCAGCCGAGCACGATGGCGGCGATGCCGAACAGCAACCCCGGCACGACCATCCAGTAGAGCCAGAGCGCGGTGAGCACTGCGAGCACGGCGCACGCGACCGCCGCCTTCGCCTGGGTCGAATTCCGGTCGGGTGCCATGTCGTCTCCCTCGCCGCGGATCGCCGTCTCACCAACAGACGAACAGCTCGGCGCTTGCGGGTGACAGCTCGGGTTCGGGACGACTCGGAGCACGGTTCGGACGAAATCGCGCGCACGGTGAACGACCCACCGGCGATGATGCCGGGATGCACGACGACACCGGCGACCTCCTCCGTCACACCGCCGACCTCGCGATCGAACATCTGGCGACGATCGCCGAACGACCGGTGCACGCGACCGCGACGGCCGACGAGCTTCGAGCAGTGCTCGGCGGGCCGCTGAACGACGAGCCGCGCGACGCGCGCACGGTCGTCGACGACCTCGCCCGCGCCGCGGCCCCGGGTCTCGTCGCCAGCGCCGGGCCCCGCTACTTCGGCTTCGTGGTCGGCGGGACGCTGCCGGCGACCGTCGCCGCCGACTGGCTCACCAGCGCGTGGGATCAGAACAGCGGTCTGCTCGCGCTCTCGCTCGCGAACGGCGTGGTGGAGGAGACCGTGGGGCGCTGGCTCGTCGAGCTGTTCGGTCTCCCCGAGGGGACGTCGTGCGGCTTCGTCACCGGCGGGCAGATGGCGAACTTCACGTGTCTCGCCGCGGCGCGCAACCACGTGCTCGCGCGCGCTGGTCACGACGTGGAGGCTGAAGGTCTGCACGACGCGCCGCGTCTCCGCGTGATCGGCGGTGCGCAGCGCCACGTGACGATCGACGCCGCGCTCCGACTTCTCGGCATCGGCACGAGCATCGTCGAAGGGGTGGAGATCGACGACCAGGGGCGCATGCTCCCCGACGCGCTCGCGGCCACGCTCGCACAGGGCGATCCCGACGCGCCGACGATCGTCAACCTCCAGGCCGGCAATGTGAACTCGGGCGCGTTCGACCCGTTCACCGAGATCTGCGCCGTCGCGCACGAACACGCGCGCAACGTGTGGGTGCACGTGGATGGCGCGTTCGGGCTCTGGGCGCGCGCGAGCGCGCAGCACCGCGCGCTCGCCGACGGCATCGAGCGCGCCGACTCGTGGTCGACCGACGCGCACAAGTGGCTCAACGTCCCGTACGACTCCGGACTCGCGTTCGTGCGCCACGCGGATGCGCACGTCGCCGCGATGCGATCGACCGCGGCGTACCTCGCGAACGCGACCGGCGACGACCCGATCGACCCGTACATGCTCACGCCCGAGTTCTCGCGCCGGGCGCGCGGCTTCGCCGTGTACGCGGCGCTGCGCAACCTCGGCACGCGCGGGGTCGAGGACCTCGTCGATCGCACGTGCGCGCACGCGCGCCGGTTCGCGACCGCACTCGGCGACGCGCCCGGCGTCGAGATCCTCAACGACGTCGTGCTGAACCAGGTGCTGGTGCGCTTCGGCGACGACGACGACCACACGCGGGCCGTCATCGACGGCGTCCAGCGCGACGGCACGTGCTGGCTCGGCGGCACGACGTGGCGGGGTCAGGCGGCGATGCGGATCTCGGTGTCGAACTGGTCGACGACCGCCGCCGACGTCGACCGCTCGGTCGCCGCGATCCTCCGGATCCACACGGCGGCGCAGGGCCGGTAAACTCCTCCGCTGGTCGGGCCCTCAGGCTGTCACCCGGTGATCCGGGCCGGCTCCCAAGCGATCACGCGCGTGTGCAGCCGCCCGAACCCGGTCGGTGCCGCGCCCGTCAGCCGAGGAGACCACGCCCATGACCACGACCGAGAGCGCGTCCGCGCCCACGTCATTCTCCGGTGACTTCAAGGTCGCCGACCTGTCGCTCGCCGAGTGGGGCCGCAAGGAGATCGAGCTCGCCGAGCACGAGATGCCCGGCCTCATGGCCCTGCGCCGCCAGCACGGCCCGAACCAGCCGCTCGCCGGCGCCCGCATCACCGGGTCGCTGCACATGACCGTGCAGACCGCGGTGCTCATCGAGACGCTCGTCGACCTCGGCGCGCAGGTGCGCTGGGCGAGCTGCAACATCTTCTCGACCCAGGACCACGCGGCCGCCGCGGTCGTCGTCGGACGCGACGGCACGCCCGACGCGCCCGCCGGCGTCCCCGTGTACGCGTGGAAGGGCGAGTCGCTCGAGGAGTACTGGTGGTGCACCGAGCGGGTGCTGCGCTGGCCCGACGGCGCCGGCCCGAACATGATCCTCGACGACGGCGGCGACGCCACGCTGCTCGTGCACAAGGGTGTCGAGTTCGAGCGCGCGGGTGCGGTCCCCGACCCGTCGACCGCCGACAACGACGAGTACGAAGTCGTGCTCAAGCTCCTCACGCGCACGGTCGCCGAGGAGCCGAAGCTCTGGCACGAGATCGCGTCGGGCATCGTCGGCGTCACCGAAGAGACGACGACCGGTGTGCACCGCCTCTACCAGATGGAGGCGCAGGGCACGCTGCTGTTCCCTGCGATCAACGTGAACGACTCGGTGACGAAGTCGAAGTTCGACAACCTCTACGGCTGCCGCCACTCGCTGATCGACGGCATCAACCGCGCCACCGACGTGATGATCGCCGGGAAGATGGCGGTCGTGTGCGGCTACGGCGACGTGGGCAAGGGCTGCGCGCAGTCGTTGCGGGGCCAGGGTGCGCGTGTCGTGGTCACCGAGGTCGACCCGATCTGCGCGCTGCAGGCGGCGATGGAGGGCTACCAGGTCCTCACGATCGACGACGTGATCGACGTCGCCGACATCTTCATCACCGCGACGGGCAACAAGCACGTGATCACCGCGGCGCACATGGCGAAGATGAAGCACAACGCGATCGTCGGCAACATCGGCCACTTCGACACCGAGATCGACATGGCCGGACTCGCGAAGACGCCCGGTGTGGTGCGACGCGAGATCAAGCCGCAGGTCGACGAGTGGACGTTCGCCGACGGTCACGCCGTGATCGTGCTCGCCGAGGGTCGGCTGCTGAACCTCGGTTGCGCGACGGGTCACCCGAGCTTCGTGATGTCGAACAGCTTCTCGAACCAGGTGATCGCGCAGCTCGAGCTGTTCACGCACCGCGACTTCTACGAGCGCAAGGTGTACACGCTGCCGAAGCACCTCGACGAGGAGGTCGCGCGCCTGCACCTCGAGCAGGTGGGCGCCAAGCTCACGCAGCT
>DASUMP010000270.1:0-42131 GCA_036277635.1 Acidimicrobiia bacterium
CCGAGACGGGTGGGGGCGACGGCGATCTCCACCCAGTCGTCGAAGCGGGCGGGGCCCTGCCACTCGACGACCGCCTTCACGAGCATCACGTCGAAGTCGCGCGTCCAGGTGTCGGCGCCCCAACCGAGGTGCTCGATGAAGCGGGTGCACGACTCGTCGAAGTAGGTGAGCCAGTGCGCGTTGAAGACGACCTGTTGCTGGTCGACCTCGGCGTAGCGGACCCGGATGCGGTGCGTGAAGACCGGTTCGCCCATCTCAGCCCCGCAGCTGCGCGCCGTGGGCGGCGACGACCGCGTCGATGCCGCGCTGGCGCAGCGCGCCGACCTCTTCGTCGGTGAGGGTGCGGTCGGGGGCACGGAACCGCAGCGCGAACGCGATGCTCACCTTGCCCGCGCCGAGCGCGTCGGAGCGGAACACGTCGAAGACGCGCACGTCTTCGAGCAGGTCGCCAGCGGCGTCGGCGAGCGTCGCCCGCACGGCGGCCGCCGGGGTCGCGTCGTCGAGGACGAACGCGAGGTCGACGGTCGACGCCGGGTAGCGCGACACCGGACGGTACGCGCGGTCGCGGCGCCGGCCGGCGAGGAGCGCGGCGACGTCGAGCTCGAACGCGACGACCGGTTCGTCGATCGCGAGGGCCCGCCGCACGTCGGGGGCGACCTCACCGACGTGGCCGACCTCGACGCCGTCGACGAGCACACGCGCGGCGCGCCCCGGATGGAACCCGGGGCCCGGCGCCGCTTCGATGCGGAGGTCGGCGAGGCGCAGCGCGCCGGCGAGCGCGTCGAGCGCGTCGAGCGCGTCGGCGGGGACGACCGGCCGATCGGCTTCGTGCGGGCGGCGCCGGAGCGATCCGCTGCGCACCGCGGCGAGGTGGTCGCGCTCGTCAGGGAGCGTCGCGCCGTTCGGGGGCGCGAACACGTGGCCGAGCTCGAAGAGCGCGACGTCGGGCTCGCCGTGGGCGGCGTTCGTGGCGACGGCGCGCAGCAGCCCCGGGAGGATGGCGGGGCGCAGCACCGATTCGTCGGCGCGCAGCGGGTTCTCGACCTCCACGACCCGATCGGTCGCGACACCGGCGCGCTCGAGGTCGGCGGGCGCGACGAGCGAGAGCGTGAAGGCCTCGTCGTAGCCCGCGCCGACGAGCACGTCGGCGACGAGCCGGCGCTCCTGTTGGGCGGTCGTGAGACGGCCGACCTTGGCGGCGTTCGCGGGCACCGAACGTGGGATCGCGTCCAGCCCGATGCGGCGCGCGACCTCTTCCACGATGTCGATCTCCCGCTCGAGGTCGGGGCGGAAGGTGGGGGCGATCGCGACGAAGTCGTTGCCGTCGCCCTCGCAGTCGATCCCGAGCGGTTCGAGCAGCGCGCGGGCGCGGTCGGCGTCGATCGCGGTGCCGAGCAGCGCGTTGACGCGCGCCGTGCGCACGGTGATGCGCGGTCGCTCGATCGGCCGCGGGTACCGGTCGATCGCGCCGGGTTCGGGCTCGGCCGCCGCGACCTCGACGAGCAGGTCGATGGCGCGGTCGGCGCCCGACGCCGTGCCGTTCGGGTCGACGCCGCGCTCGAAGCGCGCGCTCGCCTCGGATCGCAGCCCGAGTCGCTTCGACGTGCGGGCGATCCCCGACGCCTCGAAGTAGGCCGACTCCAAGAGGATCGACGTGGTGGTGTGGGAGACCTCGGCTTCGGTGCCGCCCATGATCCCGGCGATGCCCTGCGGGCGCCGCTCGGCGTCGCAGACGAGGAGGTCGTCGGCGCGCAGGCGCCGCTCGACGCCGTCGAGCGTGACGATCGTCTCGCCCTCGGCGGCGAGGCGCACCACGACGCCGCGCCCGGGGAGGCGGTCGAAGTCGAACGCGTGCAGCGGCCGGCCGCGCTCGAGCATCACGTAGTTCGTGACGTCGACGACGTTGCTGATCGGCCGCATCCCCGCGAGGCGCAAGCGGCGCGCCAGCCACTCCGGCGACGGCCCGGTGGTGACCCGAGCCACGCGCGCGACGAACCGCGGGCAGCGATCGGGCGCTTCCACTTCCACCGTCGCACCCGCGACCGACTCGACCACCGGCGCGGCGGGCGGCACCGGCACCGTGAACGGCCGCGAGAAGTGCGCGGCGAGGTCGCGCGCGATGCCGACGATCGACATCGCGTCGGAGCGGTTGGGGGTGATCGCGAGGTCGAACACGACGTCGTCGAGGCCGAGCGCAGCGCGCACGTCGGTGCCGAGCTCGAGTGTGGTGTCGAGGTCGAGGATGCCGCTGTGGTCGTCGCCGAGTCCGAGCTCGGCGGCCGAGCACAACATGCCGTCGGAGACGACACCGCGGATCTTGCGGCGCTCCAGCGTGAAGCCGCCCGGCAACGTGGCACCCGCGGGCGCGAACGGCGCGACCATCCCGGGCACCACGTTCGGCGCGCCGCACACGACGCGCGTGTGGCCGTCACCGAAGTCGACGTCGCAGAGGCGCAGCTTGTCGGCGTTCGGGTGCGGCACCACGTCGAGGACGCGGGCGACGACGACCCCGGCGATCTCGCGACCGGGCTCGTCGATCTCCTCGACTTCGAGGCCGAGGTGGTTCAGGGCGTCGGCGATCGCGGCGACGGGCGCGTCGAGCGGCGTGAACTCACGGAGCCAGGAGAGCGGCGCGCGCATGGGCGATCGGGACCTCGGATGGTCGGACGGTCAGAACTGACGGAGGAAGCGGACGTCGGCGTCCCACAGCGTCTTCACGTGGTCGACGCCGTAGATGAGCTGCACGAGGCGGTCGATGCCGAACCCGAACGCGAACCCCGAGTACTCCTCGGGGTCGATGCCGACGGCCACGAACACGTTGGGGTCGACCATCCCGGCGCCGCCGAGCTCGATCCACCCGGTGCGCGAGCACACCGTGCAGCCGGCGCCTTCGCAAAAGACGCACGTCATCGCGAACTCGACCGACGGTTCGGTGAACGGGAAGAACGACGGCAAGAAGCGCGCCGCGATGTTCGGACCGAACAGCGCGTGCACGAATGTCTCGATGGTGCCGAGCAGGTCGCCGAGCGTGATGCCACGGTCGACGACGAGCCCTTCGATCTGGTGGAAGACGGGAGCGTGCCGGGCGTCGAGCGTGTCGCGGCGGTACACGCGTCCGGGCATCACCGAGTAGATCGGGAGCGGCTGGGTCTCCATCACGCGGATCTGCACCGGCGACGTGTGCGTGCGCAGCAACACCTCTTCGGGTTCGCCGAGCCGCACGTAGAGCGTGTCTTGCATCGCGCGCGCGGGGTGCCCGGGCGGGAAGTTGAGCGCCTCGAAGTTGTACCAGTCGGTCTCGACCTCGGGTCCGTCGGCGACCTGGTAGCCGAGCCCGACGAACACGTCTTCGAGCTGACGCCACACCTGGGTGACGAGGTGCAGGTGCCCGCGGCGGTAGCCGGCGCCGCCGAGGGTGAGGTCGACGCGTTCGGTGACCGCCGACTGCTCGCGCGCGAGTGCGTCGAGCTCGGCGCGACGAGCGTCGAGCAGGCCCTCGACCTCGCGCTGCAGGTCGGTGAGCAGCGCGCCGAGCTGGGGGCGCTCGTCGGCGGGGAGCGTCTTGATCGCGGCGCGCAGGTCGAGGACCACCGACCCCTTGCCGAGCAGCGCGCGGTCGACGGCCGCGAGGTCGGCGAGCGTGGCCGCCGCGGCGACGTCGTCGCGCGCGCGCCGGCGCACGTCGTCGATGGCACTCGACGCGTCCGCGAGCGTCGCGGGGCTGCTCATCGGGTGGACGCCTCGCGCCGTTGGCGCGCTGCCTCGAACAGCACGACCGTCGCGGCCATGGCCACGTTCAACGACTCGTTGGTCTCGCGCATCGGGATCGTGACCCGACCGTCGAGCGGCAACGACGGCGCGAGCCCGTGGGCTTCGTGACCGACCACGAGCGCCGTGGGGCCGGTGAGGTCGACGTCGTCGAGGGGCGTCCCGCCGCGGGCGACGGCGCCGAGCCGCCGCAGCCCGTGCGAGGCCGCCGACTCGAGGATCTCCACCGTCGTCGCCCCTTCCACCACCGTGACGCCGAACAGCGCACCTGCCGAGGCGCGCACGACCTTCGGATTGTACGCGTCGACCGATCCGGCCCCGAGGGCGATTGTGGGCGCGCCGGCGGCCGCCGCGCTGCGCACGATCGTGCCCGCGTTGCCGGGATCGGAGATCCGGTCGCCGACGACGACGAGATCGGCACCGCCGAGCGCGTCGACGCCGTGGCGGCGCAGCGGCGCGAGCGCGAGCACCGCTTGGGACGTGACGGTGTCGCCGAGGCGGGCGGCGACACCGGGGCCGAGGACGCGGATCCGCACGCCGCGCGACCGGCACCGGTCGACGACCTCGAGCGCATCGGCCGTCGCTTCGGGCCCCACGAGGCACTCGTCGAGCTCGACGTCGTGGTCGAGCGCGGCGGCGACGATCCGATGGCCCTCGAGCACGAAGCGCCGCGCGCTGTCGCGCGCGCGGCGGTCGCGCAGCATCGCCCGCAGCTCGCGCACGTGGGGGTGGCGTGCCCCGAGCGGGGGCTCGTCGCCCGCGCGGTCAGCGGGACCGGGCATCGTGCGCCGCGCGCGGAGTCGTGGCCGCGCCGCGACGGTCAGGCCGCGTCGAGCGCCTGGCGGGCGGTGACGACGAGCGCCTCGAACGCCGCCGGCTCGCGCACCGCGAGGTCGGCGAGGACCTTGCGGTCGACGTCGACCTCGGCGGCCTTCAGCCCCGCGATGAACTGCGAGTACGAGATCTCGTGCTGGCGGCACGCGGCGTTGATGCGCACGATCCACAGACGGCGGAACTGGCCCTTGCGCGCCCGGCGGTCGCGGAACGCGTACTGGCCGGAGTGCATGACCTGCTCGTTGGCCTTGCGGAAGTGCCGGCTGCGAGCACCCGTGTAGCCCTGGGCCTGCTCGAGGACGGCACGGCGGTGCTTGCGACCGCTGACGGAGCGCTTGACGCGAGCCATGACTACCTCCCGAGCAAGCGCTGGACGCGCTTGCGGTCGCCGCCGGTGACCTCGACGATGCGGCCGAGCCGACGCGTGCGCGTGGACGGCTTCTTCTCGAGCAGGTGCGAGCGGTTCTGTTGACGGCGACGGATCTTGCCCGTGCCCGTGACACCGAACCGCTTCGCGGCGCCTCGGTGCGTCTTCTGCTTCGGCATGGTGGTTCCTACCTCAGGCGCCCGCGGCCTCGGTGGCCGGCGCGTCGTGTGCGGGTCGGGCCGGCTTGGTGCCGGGCTTGCGGATCGGGTTCAAGACCATCGTCATGTTCCTGCCGTCCTGGCGAGGTGCCGCCTCGATCGCGGCGAGCTCGTTCACGCGCTCGGCGACCCGCTCGAGGATGCGCCGCCCGATCTCGGGGTGCGCCATCTCCCGGCCACGGAACATGATCGTGAGCTTGACCTTCGACCCTTCGGCGAGGAAGCGCTCGACGTGCTTCATCTTGGTCTCGTAGTCGTGCTCGTCGATCTTGGGCCGGAACTTCATCTCCTTGATGACGACGTTCGAGGCCTTCTTCCGCGATTCCTTGCGCCGCTGGTCCTGCTCGTACTTCCACTTGCCGAAGTCCATGATCCGGCAGACCGGAGGATCGGCGTTCGCGGCCACCTCGACGAGGTCGAGGCCGGACTCCCGCGCGGCGGTGAGCGCTTCGGGGAGGGGCCGGATGCCGAGCTGCGATCCGTCGGCACCGATCAATCGGACCTGACGAGCGCGGATGCGGTCGTTGATGCGGGCATCGTCCGTGGCGATTGCGGCATCACTCCTTACTCTGCGACGTCCCTGCGACGAGGGCATCACGTTGCGGCTGGGTGCCCGAAGGTCCCCCGACGCGAAGCGGCGGTGGACACGGGAAGTCCACCGCCAATCCCGGTGCGTGGCACCGGCCGGGCAACGGACCCGGACACGGTGCGGCGGACCGCCCGGCCGGGTGGGGACCGACACCGTCGCCGGTGGGTCCCGCTTCCCTCGGGTTTCCTGCGAGGATACCAGTGTGAGCTCGCTGTGGACACCGTCGGGGGAGCACGAGCCGACGCCGGAGCCGGTCGACGACGGCGCCACCGGCCCGCGCGCCGACGACCAGGAGCCGGCGCTCAGCGCGGAGGAGCTCGAGGCGCTGCGCCACGTCCGGGCCCAGATCCGAGCGACCCCCGCCTCCGCGATCGTCGCGAACCACGCGGTCCAGCTCTTCGAGCTCGCACTCGTGTACCTGGGGATCGGGGCACCCCCGTCGCCCGACGGCGTCGAACCGGGGCCCGATCTCGCCCAGGCCGGTGTCGCGATCGACGCGATGGCCGCCCTCGTCGACGGCCTCGGCGTCCGTCTCGACGAACACGAAGGCACGCTGCGCGAGGCGCTCGCGCAGATCCAGGTCCTCTACGCGCAGATCGCCGACGCCACCGACTGACCGCCCGCGGGCGCGCTCAGCGCCGCTCGATCGCCGCGGCTTCGAGGCGACCGAGGTGACCGGCGATCACCGCGAAGCGCACCTCCGTGCCGATCGCGATCGTGCGCGACCCGTCGGCGATCTGGGTGCAGTGGAACGGATAGGTCGTGCCGTCGGGGGCGCGCACCGTGCCGATGCCGCGACGCTCGTCGAACGCGTCGACGACGCCGTCGCCTCCGCCGAGCGCGTCGCGCACACGCGCCGGCCCGCCGTCGCTCCCCTTCACGGGACGATCTTGGAGATCGGCAGCTCGAGGATGCCGGTCGCGCCGTGCTCCTTGAGCGCGGGGATGAGGGTGTTGATGCCGGTCTTCGCGACCACGGTCTCGACCGCGTACGCGTCTTCGCCGTAGAGCTTCGACACCGTCGGCGACTTCAGCGCCGGGAGGAGGTCGATGACCGCCTGCAGGTTCGCCTCGTCGACGTTCAGCTTCACGAGCACGCGCCCACGCGCTTCGAGCGCGCCGGTGAGCAGCGTCTGGAGCTGCTCCATCGCGCGGCGCTTGGCGGGGTCGGCGTAGGCGGTGGGGTTCGCGATCAGCTCGGTGTGCGACACGAGGATCGTGTCGAGCACCTTCAGGCCCGCGGCGCGCAGCGCGCGACCGGTCTCGGTGATCTCGACGACGGCGTCGGCGATCTCGGGGATCTTCGCCTCGGTCGCGCCGTACGACAACGACACCTCGGCGTCGACGCCGTGCTGTTCGAGGAACCGCGCCGTGATGATCGGGTACTCGGTGTGCACGCGCGCGCCGCGCGGGAGCTCGGCGACCGACGAGTACGGCGCGTCGCCGGCGACCGCGAGCACCATGCGGATCGGGCGCGCCGTCGCCTTCGAGTAGTGGAGCTGGCTGAGCGTGACGACGTCGGCGCCGGTCTCCTCGATCCAGTCGCGGCCGGTGATCCCGAGGTCGAACATCCCCTGCGCCACGTAGCGCGGGATCTCCTGGGGGCGCAGCACCATCACCTCGGTGATGCGCGGGTCGTCGACCGCACCGCGGTACTCCACGTCGGAGCCGCGCACGACCGCGAGGTCGGCGTCTTCGAACAGCTGCATCGTGGATCGTTCGAGCGATCCTTTGGGGAGCACCAGGCGCAGCATCGGACGCGCAGGCTACTCGGCGACCCTCAGCGACCCGCGACGAGTAAGCGGTAGCCGCAGTCGTACTCGTCGAGGTCGCGCAGGTGACCGTGACGGCGGTCCCACTCGCCCGACTCGAGATCGGCGGCGAGCCGTGCGGTGCCCTCGGCGAGCGCGTCGTCGTCGAGCTGCGCGAAGAATGACATGCCTTGTTGGACGACGGGGTCGAGATACGCCTCGGGCCGGTTCCAGAACGCGGCGCCGAAGCCGTCGATGCAGTCGGCCGGGACGGGCACGGGATCGATGGTGCGCACGTCGAGGTGCGCGCGGAATTCGTCGGCGCCGGGAGCGCTGCGCTCGGTCGGCAGGTCGACGACCTCCGGGAAGTAGTCGTGGATGATCCACGCGTGCTGCGACCACGACGGCTCGAAGTAGAAGACGACCTGTCGGGGTGCGACCCGCTGCATCTCGGCGAGTCCGGCGCCGAGGTCGCGCCAGTGGTGCGCGGTCAGCACCGCCATCGCGGCCTCGAATGCGCCGGAGGCGAACGGGAGCCCTTCGGCGACGGCGCGGACCACCGGCGCAGTGTCGGCGTTGCGCTGCGCCACCATCACCGCCGACGGCTCGACCGCGACGACGTGGCGATCGGTGGGTTCGTAGGAGCCCGCCCCCGCACCGACGTTGCACACGGCGCGCGCGTCGCCCAGGGCGGCGTGGATGCGCGCGGCGATCCGCGGGTCGGTGCGTCGGGACGCGGTGTACGTGCGCCCGATCCGGTCGTACACCCTCGGCGAGCTCACGATCCTGGCAGCGCGCGTAGGAGCGCCACCATCTCGATGGCGGTCGCCGCGGCTTCCTCGCCCTTGTGGCCTTCGGTGCCGCCGACGCGCGCGAGGGCCTGCTCGCGGTTGTCGGTCGTGAGCACGCCGAACACGACGGGCACGCCGGTGTCGAGCGCGACCTGCTGCAGGCCGCGCGCGCACTCGCCCGCGACGTACTCGAAGTGCGGGGTGTCGCCGCGCACCACCGCGCCGAGACAGATCACCGCGTCGGCCGCGCCGGAGCGAGCGAAATGCAGCGCTGCCACCGGGAGCTCGAACGCGCCGGGTACCCACACGACGTGGCGGTCGGTCACGCCGGCGTCGCCCAGCACGCGCTCGACGCCGTCGAGCAACGCGCCCGTGAGGTCTTCGTTGAAGCGCGCGACGACGACGGCGATGCGCATGCCGGTGCCGTCGAGCGCGCCGCTCGGCGCGTACTCCCCCATGTCAACCCTGCACCTGGCGGTTGCCGTCGTCGTCCATGTCGAGGAGGTGGCCGAGCTTCTCCTGCTTGGTGAGCAGGTACGAGAGGTTCTCGTTGTTCGCTTCGGTCACGAGGGGGACCCGCTCGACGATCTCGAGGCCGTAGCCTTCGATGCCCCCGTACTTCGACGGGTTGTTCGTCATCAGGCGCATGGTGGTGATGCCGAGGTCGACGAGCATCTGCGCGCCGATGCCGTACTCGCGCGAGTCGGCGGGGAAGCCGAGCTCGAGGTTCGCCTCGACGGTGTCGCGACCCTGCTCCTGCAGCGCGTACGCGCGCAGCTTGTGGCCGAGCCCGATGCCGCGACCCTCGTGGCCGCGCAGGTACACGACGACGCCTTCGCCCTCGGCGGCGACCCGCTCGAGCGCGGTGTCGAGCTGCAACCCGCAGTCACAGCGCAACGAGCCGAAGACATCGCCGGTGAGGCACTCCGAGTGCACGCGCACGAGCACGTCGTCCTTGCCCGACACCTCGCCGCGCACGAACGCGACGTGCTCGGTGCCGTCGATCAACGACTCGAAGACGTGGGCGGTGAAGTCGCCGTACTGCGTGGGGATGCGGGCTTCCGCGACGCGCCGCACGAGCTTCTCGCGGTGGCGGCGGTAGCGGATCAGCGCGGCGATCGTCACCAGCACGAGTCCGTGTTCGGCGGCGAACCGCTCGAGGTCGGGGAGGCGCTGCATGGTGCCGTCGTCGTTCACGATCTCGGCGAGCACCCCCGACGGGAACGCGTCGGCGAGGCGGGCGAGGTCGACCGCGGCTTCGGTGTGACCGGCGCGCTTGAGGACCCCACCTTCGCGGTAGCGCAGCGGGAAGATGTGCCCGGGGCGGGCGAGGTCGCCCGGTCGCGCGTTGGCGTCGAGCAGCGTGTGCACGGTCGCGCACCGGTCGGCGGCCGAGATGCCCGTCGACACGCCGTGACGGGCGTCGACCGACACCGTGAACGCGGTGCGCTGACCCTCGGTGTTCTCGTTGCCCGAGACCATGAGCGGCAGCTGCAGCTCGTCGAGCCGGTCGCCTTCGAGCGGCTGGCAGATCACGCCGCTCGTGTAGCGGATCATGAATGCCATCTTCTCCGGCGTCATCTTCTCGGCGGCGATGATCAGGTCGCCTTCGTTCTCGCGGTCTTCGTCGTCGACCACGACGACGAACTCGCCGCGCCGGATCGCTTCGATGGCTGCCTCGACGTCGTCGAAGGTCATTGCGGTGCTCCTGTTCGAGGTGACGCGTCGCCGAGCAGGCGCTCGACGTACTTCGCCACCACGTCCACTTCGAGGTTCACTCGCGCGCCGGGGGCGCGCGTGCCGAGCGTCGTCACGGCGAGGGTGTGCGGGATCAGCGCGACCGCGAAGCCGTCGGCGTCGAGTGCGGCGACCGTGAGGCTCGCGCCGTCGACGGTGATCGACCCCTTGTGCACGACGTAGCGCAGCACTTCGGCCGGCGCGTCGAACCAGACGAGCTCGGAGCCGTCGGGCTGCGCGACGCGCTCGCGCACGGTGCCGGTGGCGTCGACGTGGCCCTGCACGAGGTGGCCGCCGAGCCGGTCGGCGAGACGCACCGGTCGTTCGAGGTTCACCGGCGCACCGGGCTCGAGGTCGCCGAGGTTCGTGCGCTGCAGCGTCTCGACGACCGCGTCGGCAGCCCACCAGCTGTCGCCCAGCTCCACGACGGTGAGGCAACAGCCGTTCACGGAGATGGAATCGCCGATCGCGGCGTCGGAGAGGACGACCGTCGCGTCGATCTCGACGCGCGCGCCGCCGGCGTTCGGGGTGACCGCGCGGACCCGGCCGAGCTCTTCGACGATGCCGGTGAACATCAGCCGACCTCCGCGTCGACGCGGCGGTACTCGAGGCGGACGTCGTCGTCGAGCGGCGTGCTCGACGCCAGCGCGAAGCGGGTGGCGTCGGCGAGCGTGTCGGGCCCCGCGGTCGCGAACCCGGCGTGGCCGCGCTCGCCGAGCACGACCGGCGCGACGTAGACGACGAGACGATCGACGACACCGGCGGCGAGCGCGGCGCCGGCCAACGTGCCGCCGCCTTCGACGAGCGCGGTGAGCACGTCGCGCGCGCCGAGCAGGGCGAGCAGTGAGCGCAGGTCGACACCACCGTCGGGCGCGGCAGGGAGCACCTCGACCTTCGCCCCGGCCGCGTGCCACGCGTCGAGTGCGCTCGCCGGAGCGCGTTCGGTCGTCGCCACGAGCGTCGGCGCGAGCGCGGGGTCGAACAACGGCCCGTCGGCCGCGACCCGGCCGCGCCCATCGAGCAGCACGCGCAACGGCGGTCGGGGTGGAGCGGGCGCGTCGCGCACGGTGAGCGACGGCGCATCCGCGAGCGCGGTCCCGCTCCCGACGACGATCGCCTGGGACTCGGCGCGCAGCCGGTGCACGTCGGCGCGCGCGGCGGCACCGGTGAGCCACTGCGAGGTGCCGTCGGCGGCGGCGACCTTGCCGTCGAGCGACACCGCGAGCTTGAGCAGGCACGACGCGCGGCCCGTGCGCCGGTGGTGCAGGTACGGCGCGAGCGACGCGGCCGCGACCTCGGCGCCGGCGCCGACCTCCACGGTCACGCCCGCGGCGCGCAGCACCTCGATCCCCTGCCCCGCCACGTGGCGGTCGGGGTCGACGATCGCCACGACCACGCGCGCCACGCCCGCGTCCACGAGCGCGTGCGCGCACGGCCCGGTGCGGCCGGTGTGCGCACACGGCTCCAACGTGACGTACGCGGTCGCGCCCCGAGCACGATCACTTGCGGCGTCGAGGGCGACGCGCTCGGCGTGGCGCCCGCCGGGCGGCTCGGTCGCGCCCTCGCCGACGACGACGCCGTCGGGGGCGACGAGGACGCAGCCGACCCACGGATTCGGCGCGGTGCGCGTGCGGACCGACGCACCGAGCTCGAGCGCTCGTGTCATCGCGTCGTCGTCGCGCACCGCTCCTCCGGCTCCGATGCGGGGCGGGACGCGGCGAGACGCGGCCACGGCGACGCCCGGCCACGCCAGCGACCGGGGTCGCGCGCGTGGGCACGCCGTGGAACCGCCCTCTCCCATCCGGACTCTCACCGTCGGCCCAGGACTCGCACCTGATCGGCGCACGGCTGGCAGCCGTGCGTTCGCGGGCTCCCACCCGCAGGTGGTCACCGCCGGTCGGGACTTGCACCCAACCCCGAGGGCTTCGATTGTCGAGGCCAGCGTACACGGATCGCGCCGAAAATGGAACAGGTTCTAAAAACGCCGGAACGGCTTCCCGCCGTCCGTTGCAGCGATTTCCCTCGTCGTCGAGGAGATCGCCGCAATGAACGTGGGGGTCAGTGGGGGTGGCCGCCGGCGAGGAGGTCGAGGGCGTGGGGCACGACGGGCAGGAGTACGTCGAGGGCCTCGATCGCCCCGCTCGCCGAACCGGGGGTGTTCACGACCAGTGCGGCGCCCCGCGTGCCGGCGACGGCCCGCGACAGCATCCCGAAGCCGCGCTCGCCGGCGTCGCTCGCCCGCCGCACCGCCTCGGCGAGGCCGGGGGCCTCCCGCTCGATGACGGCGCGGGTGCCCTCGGGAGTGAGGTCGCGGGGGCCGAAGCCGGTGCCGCCCGTGGTGACCACGAGGCCGGCGAAGCCGTCGGTGAGGTCGCGCAGCGCGGCGGCGACCGGCTCGACGCCGTCGGCGGTGACCCGGTGCTCGACGACGCGGAAGCCGTGGACTTCGAGATGCTGGACCAGCGCGCGACCCGAGCGGTCGTCGCGGGTGCCGCCGGCGACGCCGTCGGAGACGGTGAGCACCTTCGCCGCCAGCTCGGCCATCGACCGGCCCGCTCAGGATCCCGTCGCGGCCATCGCGACGTCGCGCAGCGCGACCGCGGCGGCGCGCGGGTCGGAGGCCGCGAAGATCGCGGTGCCGGCGACGAGTATGTCGACGCCCGCGGCCGCAGCCCGGGGCGCGGTCTCGAGGTTGATCCCGCCGTCGATCTCGATCTCGACGGCGAGTCCGGCCGCGTCGATGTCGCGGCGCGCGGCGCGTGCCTTGTCGAGCACGGCGTCGATGAACGGCTGGCCGCCGAACCCGGTCTTCACGCTCATCACGAGCAGCACGTCGATGTGTGTGAGGTACGGAGCGACCGCGTCGTAGGGCGTGTCCGGTTCGAACGTGAGACCGACACGCATACCGAGGGCGCGGATGCGGTCGAACAGCGGGCGCGGGTCGCCGAGCTCGACGTGCACGGTGCACTGGTCGGCACCGGCGTCGGCGAACGCGTCGAGCAAGTCGCCGGGGTTCGCGACCATCAGGTGGCAGTCGAGGTACAAGTCGGTGTGCTTGCGCAACGACTTCACGACCGGTGGTCCGATCGTGAGGTTCGGCACGTAGTGGCCGTCCATGCAGTCGACGTGCAGCAGGTCGACGACGTCGGAGACGCGATCGACCTCTTCGGCCAGCACCGCGAAGTCGGCGGCGAGGATCGACGGCGCGATCTTCATACCGGCCGACACTAGGTGCTCGGGTGGTCGAGCGCGAGCACGTACATCGCGTCGCTGCCCGCGACCGTCGGCGACAGGAGCGCTCCGCGCCCGTAGGAGCGCCACGGCTCACCCGGCGGCGGAACCGGCCGCCAGTCGGCCAGCGCGTCGGCCGCCCACTCGTCGACGCCGAGCGTCTCGCGCTCGGTCAGCGTGCACACCGAGTACACCAGACGACCGCCGGGTCGCACCGTGGCCGCCGCGGCGCGCAGGAGCACGCGCTGCAGGTTGGCGAGATCGTCGACGTCGGAGGAGGTGACCCGCCAGCGGGCTTCGGGGCGGCGCCGCAGCACGCCGAGCCCCGAGCACGGCGCGTCGAGGAGGACGCGATCGAACACCGCGCGCACGGGCGGCCGGCGCGCGTCGGCGACGACGGGGTGCACCGACCGCAGCCCCAGGCGCGCCGCAGCACGCGCGATCAATCCCGTGCGGCCCGAGTGCAGGTCGGCGGCCACGACGACGCCGTCGTCGCCCATCTGCTCGGCGATGCCCGTGGACTTTCCGCCCGGCGCGGCGGCGAGATCGAGCACCCGCTCACCCGACCGCGCGCCGACGATCGCGACGACCGCTTGGCTGCCCTGGTCCTGCGGCGTCACCCGACCCTCACGCACGGCAGGCAGCTCCGACACGTCGCCGGTGCCGCGCACGAGCAGCGCCGACGGCAGCAGCGCGCCGAGCTCGACGTCGATGCCGGCGGCGCGCAGCTCGGCGACGACGTCGTCGACGGTCGCGCGTGTGGGGTTCACCCGCAGCGTCACCGCGGGCGGCTCGTTGTCGAGCTCGAGCACCGCGGCCGCGTCGGCCCGTCCGAGGGTGGCGGCGAGCTCGGCGACGATCCAGTCGGGGTGCGAGGTGCGGATGCCGAGGCTCTCGTCGTCGTCGCCGCTCGGCAGCGGCCACGGCGGCCCGAGCCGGCTCACGGAGCGCAACACCCCGTTCGCGAAGCCGCGCGCCCGCGCCGGGACCTCGGCGACAGTCTCACCGACCGCGGCGTGCGCGGGGACGCCGGTGAGGAGCTGCGAGGTGCCCAACCGCAGGGCGGCGCGGACCTCGGGATCGAGCGCGGCGAGCGGCCGGCTCACCACGCGGTGGAGCAGGTGGTCGGACGCGCGCTGCGCGCGCACCGCCCGGTAGGTGAGATCGGTCGCGAACGCGCGCTCGCGCGCGTCGAGACCGGTGCGCCGCAACAGCTCGGGCAGCACGAGGTTCGCGAACGCGCCGCCGTCGACGCGCACGAGCGCGGCGATCGCGACGCCGCGCGGCGTGAGGCGCGACCCGCTCACGCGGACTCCGGGACCGGGTCGATCGCGACGTCGCCGGACAGCCCGCGGCGCCAGTCGGCGGCGGCCATGCGCGCCTTGCCTTCGGGCTGCACCTCGTCGAGCGCGAGCGCGCCCGCCGCGGTCTGCAGCTCCGCCGATGTCGAGATCGCGCCGACCCGGCGGTTGGGTGCCCCGTCGACGACGTGCGCGCGGTGCACCTTCACGCGCGTCCCTCCGACCGTGCACCACGCCCCCGGCTTCGGGTTCCCGGCCCGCACGATGCGATCGAGCTCGACCGCGGGTCGGTGCGGGTCGAGCCGGAACTCGTCGACGGTCAGCTTCTCTGCGTACGTGGGTTCGCCCTGCTGCTCCACCGGCTCGCGGGTCACGACGGTGTTCAGCTCGTCGCGCAGCAGCTCCACCGCCGCGTCGACGAGCCGCGCGTGGAGGTCGCCGGCGGTGTCGTCGGGGCGGATCGCGACGCGTCGCGTGGCGAACACCGGGCCGGCGTCGAGCGCGGCGACGATGCGCATGAGACCGACGCCGGTCCCCGCATCGCCGGCGAGGATCGCCCGTTCCACCGGCGCGGCACCCCGCCAGCGCGGCAACAACGAGAAGTGCACGTTCACGAACCCGTGCGGGAGCGCGTCGAGCAACGACTGCGGGAGCAGCTGGCCGAACGCGACGACGACGCCGAGCTCGGCGCCCGTGGCCGCGACCTCGTCGACGACGTCGCGCGCGCGTGCGGGCGTGACGACGCGCAACCCGAGCTCGGTGGCCGCCGCCTTCACAGGGCTCGGCTGCTCAGCCGCGCCTCGCCCGCGCCGGCGATCGGGTTGCGTGACGACGAGCACGATCTCGTGTCCGGCGTCGACCAGTGCGCGCAGCGGCGGCACCGCGTCGGCCGGGGTCCCGAGGTAGACGAGCCGCATGCGTGCCGGCGGATCAGAGCGCGTGGCGAGGAGCCAGCGCGACTCCTGCGAGCGCCTGCTCGCGCAGCACCTTGAGCGCGGCCTTGCGCTCGTCGTCGTCCATCCGGTCGAGCATCAGCACGCCGTCGAGGTGATCGATCTCGTGGAGGAAGACCCGGCCGAGGAGCTCGTCGGCTTCGATGGTGACCTCGTTGCCGTCGAGGTCGAGACCGTGCACGGTCACGAGCTTCGGGCGGACGAGCTCGAGCGCGACGCCCGGCAACGACAGGCACCCTTCCTCGTAGCTCCACTCCCCCGCGGTGTCGACGACCTCGGGGTTGACGAGCGTGCGGGGTCCCTCGCCCACGTCGTAGACGAAGAACCGCTGCTGCACGCCGACTTGCGGCGCCGCGAGGCCGACGCCGGGCGCGTCGTACATCGTCTCGTACATGGCCTCGGCGAGGCGCACGAACGCGCCGTCGATCTGCGCCACCGACGCGGTGGGACGCTTCAACACCGGGTCACCGAACACCCGGATCGCGTACGTCGGCATCCGCCGATGCTACCGGCCACCCTCGCGGATGCCCGAGCGCAACGGGCACCGCCACCTGCGTGCCCCTGGGTCAGACGCGCGGCGGATCGATGGTCGTGCGCACCCGACCGAGGCCCCGCCCGGCTCGCACGCCGAGATCGACGGCGGCGGCGAGCCCGTCGTGGTCGTCGGAGCGCACGAGCACACGCGCGCCGTCGCCGTCGGGAGCCGGACCGAGCACCCGCACCCCGATCGGCGCCGGCGTGAGCGCCGCGACGACCGCGTCGATCGCGTCGCGCGAACCTCGCAGCTCGGCGAGGGCGCCGAACGGCGGGAGTCCGAGGGCGCGCCGGCGCGCCCGCTCGCCGTCGACGACGCGGTCGACGTCACCGGTCGCGGCGGCGAGCACGTCGTGGTCGGGATCGCGCGTCTGCACGAGCAGCCGCGAGTCGGAGCGCGGACGAGCCGCGAGCAGCTGCGCAGCGCGCACCAACAGCCACAACGCGTGCTCCGCGGCGCGGTAGCGCGCGGCCAACAGCTCTTGATCGAAGTCGAGGAACGCCACGAGCGGCGGCCGACGGCGCCGGAGCGCGGCGCGATGGAACACGGCTTCGGTGCCGATCACGATGTCGGCGTCGGGCGCGAGCTCGTCGATGTCGGCGTCGAGCTCGACGACCGACGCGCGCGGCACCAACGCGGCCAACTCGTCGCGTACGCGCGTGACGCCGGCGCGCAGCACCCGCAGGCGCGTCGCCCCGCAGTACGGACAGACGCTGGGACGCGCCGCACCGCCGGCGGGGTCGGGTGCGCCCGCGTCGGACCACACCGGCGCCCCCGTGCGATCCCACCGCGTGAGCCTGCCGCACGCGTCGCACGCGAGCAGACGCAGACGCCCCCGGCGGTTCACGACACACACCGCGGGTCCGCCCTTCGCCATCGCGTCGTGGAGCGCGTCGACGAACGCGGGCGAGAACAACCCCGCGCCCGGGGGGAGCTCTCGGCGATCGACGACCTCCAGGCGCGGCCACCCGCGCGCCTCGATATCGCTCGGGACCGTGACCGGCGCGTCGACGAGCGCCAAGGCATCGAGCGTCGGGACCGGACTGACGATCGTGCACGGCACCCCGGCGCGAGCGCAACGTTCGACCACGACGTCGCGCGCGTGCCAGGTCGGTGCCCGCTCTTCTTGCAGCGCTTCGTCGGCGTCATCGAGCACGATCGCGCCGCTGAGGTCGCGCACCGGCGCGAGGGCCGCCAACCGACCGCCGACCACGACGCAGTCCCCCGCCGCGGCGCGCGCCCACGCGACCGTGCGCTGCGCGTCGCTCGTGGCGGAATGCAGCACGACGGCGTCGCGCCCCCGAGCCCGTAGCCACTGGGCGAACGCCGTGGCGCGCGGCGCGTCGGCGACCACGACGACGGCTGAGCCGCGCGCGGGGAGCAGCGCGGCGACGAGCCGGCGCCGGTCGAGCAGCGGCGGCCACCGCACGACGCCGACGGGCCGCTCGCGCACGGCGTCGGCGACCCGGGCGACCAGCGCGTCGATGTCGGACGCCGCGCCCGACTCTTGGCCGACGCCGTCGGAGAGGTCGCGCGCGGGGAGCTCGCGCACGCGGTTCGGCGGCGACGCCGAGCGCAGCACCGCCACGCGCGGTCCGTGCCATCGGCGCGCCACGTACTCGCTGAGCTCCACCACGTCGGGAGGCGGTCCGACCGAGACGACCGCGAGCAGCGGTCGCAGCTGCGCGAGCGGGACGTCGGCGTCGGTGTCGAGCGCGACGACCCAGCCGCCGACCCGCCGCCCGTGCAGCTCGACCCGTACCAGCGCGCCGACCTCGACACGCGCCGCGAGCGCGTCGGGGACCAGGTAGTCGAAGACGCGCTCGACCGCGGTGACGTCGGGGGCGACCCGGCAGACCCGAGGTGCAGGCGCCGCGTCCGTCGGGATCAGGCGCCCGCCGCTGCGCGCAGCTCGGAGGCGTACGGCTCGACCTCTTCCCACGTGAACCCGTCGCCGTCGGTGCGTCCGAAGTGGCCGTAGGCCGCGGTGCGGTTGAAGATCGGACGCCGCAGCCGCAGCCGCTCGATGATCGCCGCCGGCCGCATGTCGAAGACGTCGCGCACCATCGCTTCGAGCTTGTCGGGCGCGATCTCCGAGGTGCCGAACGTGTCGATCATGATCGACACCGGACGCGCCACGCCGATCGCGTACGCGACCTGCGCTTCGCAGCGACGGGCGAGACCTGCGGCGACGACCGACTTCGCGATCTGGCGCACCGCGTACGCGGCCGAGCGGTCGACCTTCGTCGGGTCCTTGCCCGAGAACGCGCCGCCGCCGTGGCGCGCCATCCCGCCGTAGGTGTCGACGATGATCTTGCGGCCGGTGAGGCCGCAGTCGGCGTGCGGACCGCCGAGCTCGAACTGCCCGGTCGGGTTGACGAACACCTCATAGGGGTCGTCGCGGAACTGCGGCGGCAGCACCGGCGCGATCACGTGCTCGATGAGCGCCGGCCGCAGGTCGCCGTCGATCGACACGCCGGGGTCGTGCTGGGTGGAGATCAGCACGGTCTGGAGCCGGACCGGCACGCCGTCCTCGTACTCGAAGCTGACCTGGGTCTTGCCGTCGGGACGGAGGAACGGCACCGTGCCCGTCTTGCGCGCGGACGCGAGCTGCTGCGCGAGCTGGTGCGCGAACCAGATCGGCATCGGCATCAGATCGTCGGTCTCGTCGCACGCGTAGCCGAACATCATCCCCTGGTCGCCCGCGCCGACCTCGTCGTAGTCGTCGCCGGCGCCGGCGCGCTGCTCGAGCGCCTTGTCGACGCCCATCGCGATGTCGGGGGACTGCTCGTCGATCGAGACGATCACGCCACACGTGCGCCCGTCGATACCGTAGGCCGCGTCGGTGTACCCGATGCCGCAGATCGTGTCGCGGGCGAGGCGCGCGATGTCGACGTAGGCCGACGTGCTGATCTCGCCGGCGACCACCGCGAGCCCGGTGGTGACCATCGTCTCGCACGCGACGCGCCCGTACGGGTCGTCGGCGAGCACGGCGTCGAGGACCGCGTCGCTGATCTGGTCAGCCATCTTGTCGGGGTGACCCTCGGTCACCGATTCCGACGTGAACGTGTGACGGTTGCTCACCCGTGCTCCTTCGTGTGCTCGTCGGCGTCGGCGCCGACGAAGAATGTGGCGACCCGATCGAGGATCGCCGCGGCCAGCGCATCCTTGGTGAGGAGTCCGAGCTCCTCCGCACGACCGTTCGAGTCAAGCAGCACCGCGCGGTTCGTGTCGACTTCGAACCCCGAATCTCGCGCGGCGACGTCGTTGCCGACCATCAGGTCGACCCGCTTGGCGACGAGCTTCTCGGCCGCGTGCTCGCGGAGCCGTTCGGTCTCCGCCGCGAAGCCCACGAGGACCTGACCCGCTCGCTTCTCTCGTCCGAGCGCGGCGAGCACGTCGATCGTGGGCTCGAGCACGATGTCGGGGACGCCGTCGCCCTTCTTGATCTTGTGGTCGGCCGCGACCTTGGGCCGGAAGTCGGCGACCGCGGCGGCCATCACGACCACGTCGGCGGCGGCCGCGCGCGCGGTGACCTCGCGGTGGACGTCGTCGGCGGTCTCCACCGCGACGACTTCCACGCCGGTGGGCGCGCGCGCGGGCATGGTGGTGACGAGCACCACCTGCGCGCCGCGCGCTGCCGCCGCGCGCGCGATCGCGTGCCCCATCTTCCCCGACGACCGGTTCCCGAGGAACCGCACCGGGTCGATCGGCTCGCGCGTGCCGCCCGCAGTCACGAGCACACGACGACCGGAGAGCGCGCTGCTCGCGGCGACACCGGCGCCGAGCAGCTCCAACGCCACCGCGACGATGCGCTCGGGCGCGGCCAACCGCCCGGTGCCGTCGTCGCCACCGGCGAGCCGGCCGCTCTCGGGGTCGACGACGTGCACGCCGCGCCGCCGCAGCGTCGCGAGGTTCTCCTGCACGGCGGGGTGCTCCCACATCTCGGTGTGCATCGCCGGCGCGACCAACACGGGCGCGCGCGTCGCGAGCAGCGTGGCGGTGAGGAGGTCGTCGGAGATGCCGGCCGCGTACTTGCCGAGCAGCTTGGCGGTGGCGGGCGCGACCACGACGAGGTCGGCGGACTGGCCGAGGCGCGTGTGCGGGATCGGATCGGGACCGTCGAAGAGCGAGGTCTGCGCGGGCTCCGACGCGAGCGCGGAGAACGTGACGGCGCCGACGAAGCGCTGCGCGTCGTCGGTGAGGACCGGCACGACGTGCACGCCGGCGTCGACGAGACGTCGGCACACCTCGACGGCCTTGTACGCGGCGATGCCGCCCGAGACGCCGAGGACCACCCGCATACGACGCTCCCGAGACCGCTCAGGCGGTGTCGTCGCCCTCGGCCTGCTCGAGTGCGGCCGCGGCCGCGGCGGCGGCTTCGGCCTCGGGGTCGAAGTGCTCGGCGATGATCTTGCCGGCGCGGATCTCTTCGAGCGCGAGCGAGAGCGGCTTGCCCGACACGGCGTTCACCTGCGGCGGCACGATGCGCCCGAGCCCCTCGCCCAGCTGGTTGTAGTAGTCGTTGATCTCACGCGCCCGCATGGCCGACAGGGTGACCAGGGTGAACTTCGAGTCGATCTGCCCCATGAGCTGCTCGATGCGGGGTTCCATCAGCGACGCGCGCCGTTCTGCCATCGGGAGCTCCAAGGAGGGAAGGGACGGGACCGATCGGGGCCGGGACGGGCGTTCGCAGCGATCGGGAGGATCGCTCACACACCCGGGCGGCGGTGGTCGAGAATAGCAGTGACCTGGGCCGTTGCCCGACCGAGGTCGTCGTTCACGACCACGGGCCATCCCCGGGCCTCGGCCACTGCCTCCTCCTGGTCGGCCTCGGCGAGGCGGCGTTCGATCGACTCGGCGGTGTCGGTCCCCCGCTCGACGAGCCGGGCCCGCTGCACCTCGCGCGACGGTGCCCGGACGAAGACGACGAGGGTCGCGTCGGGGTACGCGGCTTCGACGACGAGGGCGCCCTGCACGTCGATCTCGAGCAACATCACGGCGCCGTCGCGGATCGCGGCCTCGATCGGCTCGCGGGGCGTTCCCTTCAGGTCGCCGAAGACCTCGAAGGACTCGAGGAACCCGCCGGCGTCGCGCAGCGCTTCGAACTCGTCGCGGGCGACGAAGTGGTAGTCGTGGCCGTCGCGCTCGCCGTCGCGGCGGGCCCGCGTCGTCCACGACACCGACCACCGCAGGTCGGGGTGCTCCGCGCGCAGTCGGGCCCCGATCGTGCCCTTGCCGACCCCGGACGGGCCCGCGAGCACGAGCAGCACGCCCGGGCCGTTCACCCCCGCGGGAAGCGGTCCAGCAGCGCGCGACGCTGGTTCGCGCCCAGGCCGCGCAGGCGTCGACTCTCGGAGATGTCGAGCTCTTCCATGAGCCGCCGAGCGCGGACCTTCCCCACTCCCGGCAGCGACTCGAGCACGTTGACGACCTTGAGCTTCGCGAGCATCTCGCCCTCGGTGTCGGCCCGATCCGCCTGCTCGAACAGCTCGCCCAGCGACAGCGAACCGATCTTCAGCTTGTCTTTCACCTCGGCGCGCTGGCGTCGCGCGACGGCCGCTTTCGCGAGTGCGAGCGAGCGCTGCTCGGGGGTGAGCGGCGGGGGCTGCGGCATCGGCGGCACTCCTCCGGGGATCGGCCGGCACCGGACGGCGACGGGAGCATCGGGAACGAATCGGACACTCGGATCACACCGATCCGGGCATCGGGTCAGCATACACACGGGTCTGTGCGGATCACCCGGGCCGGCCCGGCATCGCGTGCCGCGCGACCTCGAGTCAGGAGACCACGGACGCGGCGATGTCGGCGTGCACGCGCGCGGCCGCGGCGCGCGGGTCGTCGGCCGCGGTGACCGCGCGACCGACGACGAGCAGGTCGGCGCCGAGCGCCGCGACCTCGCCCGGCGTGCCGACCCGCGCTTGGTCGTGGTGGTCGTCGCCGCGCGCGCGGATGCCGGGCACCGCGACGACGAGCTCGGGATGCGCGCGCTTCACGCGCGCGAGCTCCGATACCGCGCACACGATGCCGCCCACGCGCGCGTCGAGCGCGACCTGGAGGCGTTCGTCGAACGCGCTCGCGTCGGCGTCGCTCGTGAGCACGGTCACGCCCAATACGACCGGCGGCCGCTCACCGGTCGCCGGTGCGCCGTCGGCCAGACCGCCGACCGCGGCGCGCAGCATCGCGAGGCCGCCCGCGGCGTGGACCGTGAGATACGACACGCCGTGGCGGCCCGCGACTCGGGCGGCGCGCTCCACCGTGTTCGGGATGTCGTGCAGCTTGAGGTCGAGGAAGACGTCGAACCCCTGGTCACGGAGCCGAGCGACGACTGCCGGCCCCACCGCCGTGTACAGCTCGAGGCCGACCTTGGCGACCCCGAACCAGGGCTGGAGGGACGACGCGAGTGTGATCGCCGCATCGGCGTCGTCGAGGTCGAGCACGAGCGCGAGCCGCTGCCGGATCGCGGGGTCGATGCGAGTGGTCGCCGCGTTCATGGTCCCTCCAAGGCTCCGACGAGGTCGCGCACCCGCGCGACGCCGTGCTCGGCACACCAGCGCCCGAGCTCGCGCGCGACGCGCAACGTGGCGCGCGGCTCGACGAACGTCGCGGTGCCGACGCCCACCGCACTCGCGCCCGCGAGCAGCATCGCGACTGCGCCCGCGCCGGTCGACACGCCGCCGGTGCCGATGACGGGAGTCGCCGGGTACGCGCGCGTCACGTCGTGCACGGCGCGCAACGCGACGGGCGCGATCGGCGGACCGGAGAGCCCGCCGCCGCCGGCGTCGAGCTTCGGGCGGCGCGTGTCGGCGTCGACGACCAACCCCATGACGGTGTTGATGAGCGTGAGGCCGGTCGCGCCGCCGTCGAGCGCGGCACCGGCGATCTCACGGATGTCGGTGACGTTCGGCGACAGCTTCACGAACACCGGGAGCGCGCCGGCGAGCTCGGCGACCACCGCGCGCGTCGCCGCGTTCGTCGCGTCGAGCGAGTGGGAGAACATGTGGGCGCGGTCTTCGAGATTCGGACACGACACGTTCACTTCGATCGCGAGCAGTCGATCGGCGTGCGCGCGCAACGGCGCGACAGCGCGCGCGAACTCCTCGACGGTGCGTCCCCACACCGAGACGATGATGCGCGCGCCGCGCGCTTCGAGGGCGGGCAGGTCGTGCTCGATCCACGCGTCGACTCCGGGACCCGGCAGGCCGATCGCGTTGAGCATCCCGCCGCCAGGTGCCTCGGTGACCCGCAGCCCGTCGTTGCCGGGCCACGGGTAGGGCGCGAGCGACTTCACGGTGACCGCGCCGAGCCCGCGCGGATCGCAGCTCGCGGCGACCTCGTCGCCGTGCCCGAAGGTCCCCGACGCGGCCACGATCGGGTTGGCGAGCGTCAGGCCGCCGAGATCGGTCGACAGGTCGACCTCGGCCAGCGCGCGCCGCCGTCGCCTCATACGCCCAGGCGGAGCTGGCCGTCGCGGTGGTACTCCTGCAACGAGCGCACCTCGGGCGTGCTGCGGGCGAGCTCGGCGATGCCCTGCGCGGCGGCGAGGCCGGCGGCGACGGTGGTCACGCACGGCACGTTGTGGCGCACCGCGGCCTGCCGGATGTGCACCCCGTCGGCTCGGGGCCCGCGCCCGCGCGGCGTGTTCACGACGAGATCGACCTTGCCCGACGAGATCAGGTCGACGGCGTCGACGCCGATCGGCTCCCCCACCTTGGCGACGACGGCTTGGACCGGGATGCCGTGGGCTTCCAACGCCGCCGCGGTGCCGGCGGTCGCGATCAGCGACAAGCCGAGCTCGGCGAAGCGGCGCGCCGCGACCACGCCCGGCTCCTTGTCGCGGTCGGCGAGCGACAAGAAGATCGTGCCCTGCATCGGCAGCGTGTTGCCCGCGCCCGCTTGGCTCTTCGCGAACGCCATCCCGAACGTGCGGTCGATGCCCATCACCTCGCCGGTCGAGCGCATCTCGGGGCCGAGGAGCGTGTCGACCGCCGGGAAGCGGTTGAACGGCAGCACCGCTTCCTTCACCGAGATGTGCCCGCCTTCGGCGGGCGGGCGCAGCAGCCCTTCCTCGCGCAGCTCGGCGAGGGTCGCGCCGAGCATCACGCGCGCCGCAACCTTCGCGAGCGGCACGCCCGTGGCCTTGCTCACGAACGGCACCGTGCGACTCGCGCGCGGGTTGGCTTCGAGCACGTAGACGGTGTCGTCCTTCACCGCGAACTGCACGTTGAGCAGCCCCTCGACCTCGAGCGCAGTCGCGAGGGCGCGAGCGTGCTCTTCGACTCGCGCGACGATCGGCCCCGACAGCGTCGGCGGCGGGATCGCGCACGCCGAGTCGCCCGAGTGCACTCCCGCCTCCTCGATGTGCTCCATGACGCCGCCGATGAGCACCTCGCCGGTGTGATCGCGCAATGCGTCGACGTCGACTTCGATCGCGTCCTCGAGGAAGCGGTCGACGAGCGCGGGGCGCTCGGCCGACAGTCCGCCTTCGCGACCGAGGCTCCCGGTGTGAGCGAGCTCCTGCATGGCGCGCCGCAGGTCGGTGTCGTCGTAGACGATCTCCATCGCGCGCCCGCCGAGCACGTACGACGGGCGGACGAGCACCGGGTAGCCGATGCGGTGCGCGACGTCGATCGCTTCGTCGGGCGACGCGGCGATGCCACCGTCGGGTTGCGGGATGCCGAGCTCGTCGCACAGGGCGTTGAAGCGCTCGCGGTCCTCGGCGAGGTCGATCGACGACGGCGACGTGCCGAGGACGGGGATCCCCGCGTGCTCGAGCGCGTGCGCGAGCTTCAGCGGGGTCTGGCCGCCCAGGCTGACGATCACGCCGACCAGCTCGCCGCCGCCGTCTTCGGCGCGGGCGCGCAGCGCGTCGCACACGTTGAGGACGCCTTCGACGGTGAGCGGCTCGAAGAACAACCGGTCGCTCGTGTCGTAGTCGGTGGAGACCGTCTCGGGGTTGCAGTTGACCATCACGGTCTCGTAGCCCGCGGCCGACAGCGCGAACGCGGCGTGCACGCAGCAGTAGTCGAACTCGACGCCTTGACCGATCCGGTTCGGACCGCTGCCGAGGATCACGACGGCGCGCCCGGTGACCGGCGCGACCTCATCTTCGTCCTCGTAGGTGCCGTAGTGGTACGGCGTGAAGGCCGCGAACTCGGCCGCGCACGTGTCGACGGTCTTGTACGTGATCCCGACGCCGGCGGCGATGCGCGCGGCGCGCACTTCGGCGGGCAGCACGTCCCAGAGGTACGCGAGCTGCGCGTCGCCGAAGCCGAGACGCTTCGCCCGCCGCCAGTCGCGCCGCCCCATGCCGGCGAAGCCGAGCTGTGCGAGCCGGTCGCGCTCCTCGACGATCTGGAGGATCTGGTCGCAGAACCACGGATCGATCGCGGTGACCTCGTGGATGCGCTCGACCGCCACGAACCGGCGCAACGCGGCCTCGACCTGGAACAGCCGCTCGGGGGTGGGCACCGCGGCGGCCTGCACGAGCTCGTCGACCGTCAGGGCGTCGTACTCGGCTTCGGCGGGATCGCAGTTCAACCCGAGGCGCCCGGTCTCGAGCGAGCGGACCGCCTTCTGCAGCGACTCCGCGAACGTCCGGCCGATCGCCATCACCTCACCGACCGACTGCATCTGCGTACCGAGCACCGGCGACGCGCCCGGCAGCTTCTCGAACGCCCAGCGCGGGAACTTCGTGACGACGTAGTCGATCGACGGTTCGAACGACGCGGGGGTCTCGCGCGTGATGTCGTTCATCACCTCGTCGAGCCGGTAGCCGACGGCGAGCCGCGCCGCGATCTTGGCGATCGGGAACCCGGTCGCCTTGCTCGCCAACGCGCTCGACCGCGACACCCGCGGGTTCATCTCGATGACGACCATCTCGCCGGTCTGCGGGTTCACCGCGAACTGCACGTTGGAGCCGCCGGTCTCGACGCCGATGCGCCGGATGCACGCGAACGCGGCGTCGCGCATCGCCTGGTACTCCACGTCGGTGAGCGTCTGCGCGGGCGCGACGGTGATCGACTCGCCGGTGTGGACGCCCATCGGGTCGAGGTTCTCGATCGAGCAGATGACGACCACGTTGTCGGCGTGGTCGCGCATCACTTCGAGCTCGTACTCCTTCCACCCGTACACCGAGCGCTCGATGAGGATCTCCGAGATCGGGCTCGCGTCGAGACCGTGCTCGGCGATCGCGACCATCTGCGTGGCGTCGTGCGCAATGCCGGTGCCGCCACCTCCGAGGATGAACGCCGGACGCACGATGACCGGGTACCCCACCTCCTCCGCGACTCGCAGCGCCTCGTCGACCGTGTACGCGATGCCCGACGGCGGCACGTGCAGACCGATCTCGATCATCGCCTGCTTGAAGCGCTGACGGTCCTCCGCGGTGCGGATCGCTTCGATCTGCGCGCCGATCATCTCGACGCCGTACTGCTCGAGCACCCCGGCGTCGTGCAGCTCGACCGCGAGGTTCAAGCCGGTCTGGCCGCCGAGCGTCGGCAGCAGCGCGTCGGGTCGCTCCCGCTCGATCACCCGCGTGAGCGACGGCAGGTCGAGCGGCTCGACGTAGGTGGCGTCGGCGAACTCGGGGTCGGTCATGATCGTGGCCGGGTTCGAGTTGACGAGCACCACGCGGTAGCCCTCGTCGCGCAGCACCCGGCACGCCTGCGTGCCCGAGTAGTCGAACTCGCACGCCTGCCCGATGACGATCGGCCCGCTGCCGACGATCAGGATCGTCTCGAGGTCGTCACGGCGCGGCATCAGCGGATCCTCGACATCGGGCTCACGCGGTCCCCATCAGCTCGACGAACTCCGCGAACAGGTGTCGGGCGTCGTGCGGACCGGGACCGGCTTCGGGGTGGTACTGCACGGAGAACGCACGCAGCTCGTCGCTGCGCACACCTTCGACGTCGCCGTCGTTGAGGTTCAGGTGGGTGACCACCGCGCTCGCGGGGAGCGACGACGCGTCGATCGCGTAGTTGTGGTTCTGGCTCGTGATCTCCACCCGTCCGCTCTCCAGGTGCCGCACCGGGTGGTTGCCACCGTGGTGGCCGAACGGGAGCTTGAAGGTGGTCGCGCCGAGCGCGAGTCCCATGATCTGGTGACCGAGGCAGATCCCGAACAGCGGCACCTCGCCGAGCAGGGCGGCCACGTTGTCGCGCGCGCCCACGACTGCGGCGGGGTCGCCGGGCCCGTTCGAGAGGAACACGCCGTCGGGCTCCCGGGCGAGCACGTCGGCGGCCGGCGTGGACGCGGGCACGACCTCCACCTGGCAGCCGGCGGCGACGAGCTGGTCGAGGATCGAGCGCTTGATCCCGAAGTCGTACGCGACCACGAAGTACGACGCATCGGCGCGCCCGACCGTGTACGGCTCGGCCGCGGTCACCTGCGCCACGAGGTCGCGCCCGTCGGTGCCGCCGTCGGCACGGGCCGCGGCGAGGAGCGCGTCGCGCTCGGCGGTGCCGAACGCGCCCGGCATCGCGCCGGCGTCGCGGATGTGGCGGGTCAATCGTCGCGTGTCGATGCCGGCGATGCCCGCGACGCCGTGGCGGACGAGGAACCCGTCGAGGTCTTCCCGGGCCCGCCAGCTGCTCGCCCGCCGCGTGAGCTCGCGCACGATCACGCCGCGACAGTGCGGCGCGCGCGCTTCGTCGTCGGCGTCGTTCACCCCGTAGTTGCCGATGTGCGGATACGTGAACGTGATGATCTGCCCCGCGTACGACGGGTCGGTGATGATCTCCTGGTAGCCGCTGAGCGCGGTGTTGAACACGACTTCGCCGGCCGCCACGCCGCCGGCGGGACGCGCGCCGACCGCCCAACCCTCGAAGGTCGTGCCGTCGGCGAGGACGAGCAGCGCGTCGTCGGTGGGCTGTGTCATCGCTGCGCCTCCCCGTCGCGCACGACCGGCTCGCCCGCGAGCAGCGTGTGCCGCACCCGCCCCGTGAGCTTCCACCCCTCGAACGGCGTGTTGTGCGAGCGACTCGCGAACCGGTGGCCGTCGACGACCCACTGGGCGCTCGGGTCGACGACGCAGAGGTTCGCGGGTTCGCCGGGCGCCACCGGTCGGCCGTGGCCGCGGGCGTCGAGCCCGGCGATGCGCGCCGGCACCCACGACAGCGCGCCGAGCGCGGCCTGCAGCGACAGCACGCCGGGCTCGACGAGGTGCGTCACAACGATCGCGAGTGCGGTCTCGAGCCCCAACATGCCCGGGGGCGCCTCCTCGAACGGCATCTCTTTGGTCTCGGGTGCGTGCGGCGCGTGGTCGGTGGCGATCGCGTCGATCGTCGCGTCGGCGAGACCGGCGCGCAGCGCGTCGACATCGGGACCCGGACGCAGCGGCGGGTTGACCTTGAACACCGGATCGAACGAGGAGCACCGCTCGTCGGTGAGGACGAGGTGCTGGGGCGTCACCTCGGTGGTCACCGCGACGCCCTCGGAGCGGGCCTGGCGCACGAGCGCGACCGACGCCGCGGTCGACACGTGCAGCACGTGGTACCGCCCGCCGGTCGCACGCGCGAGGGCGAGGTCGCGCGCCACGATCGTGCTCTCCGCCTCCGACGGGCGCCCGGGGATACCGAGCCGGCTCGACCATTCACCTTCGTGCATGTGGCCGCACCCCGCGAGCGCGGGATCTTCGGCGTGCTGCGCGATCACGGCCCCCGGCAACGCGCTCGCGTACTCGAACGCGCGGCGCATGACGCCGGCGTCGGCGACGCAGTCGCCGTCGTCGGTGAAGATGCGCACGCCGAGGTCGTAGAGCTCGCCGAGCGGTGCGAGCTCGACTCCGGCACGGCCGCGGGTGATGCACCCGGCGACCGCGACGTCGCACACGCTGCGCGCACCGGTGGCGAGCACCGACTGCACGACCGCGGCGTCGTCGAGTGGCGGCGTCGTGTTCGGCATCGCGACCACCGCCGTGTACCCGCCGAGCGCGGCGGCCCGGGCGCCGGTGTCGATCGTCTCGGCCTCTTCCCGTCCCGGTTCGCGCAGGTGCGTGTGCAGGTCGACGAGCCCGGGCGCCACGACGCACCCCTCGGCGTCGAGCACCAGCTCGCCGGGCGCGGGCGCGAGGTCGGCCGCGACTTCGGCGATCACGCCGGCGCGCACGCGCACGTCGGCGATCCGCTCGCCGGTCTCGTCGACCACCCGTCCGCCGCGAAGCAGCACCTCAGACAACGGGACCTCCCGAGCCGAGGAGCGTCCACAGCACGGCCATGCGCACCGCGACCCCGTTCGCCACCTGCTCGGTGACGAGCGAGCGCGACGAGTCGGCGACCTCGGCCGCGATCTCGATGCCGCGGTTCATCGGACCGGGGTGCATCACCAGGGTGTCGGGCTTCAGGCGTGCCGCCCGCTCCGCGTTCAGCCCCCACCGCTGCGCGTACTCGCGCACTGACGGGAATCGGGCGTCGGCGATCCGCTCGCGCTGGATGCGCAGCAGGTACACGACGTCGACCTCGCCGAGGACGTCGTCGAGGTCGTACGACACGTGCACCGGCCAGCCGACGAGCGACTCGGGCAGCAGCGTGGGCGGGCCGACCAGCGTGACATCGCAGCCGAGCGCGTCGAACACGCGCACGCCGCTGCGCGCGACGCGCGAGTTGCGGATGTCGCCCACGATCGCGACCCGGCAGCCGTCGAGGGACGGCCCCCGGTGGCGTCGCAGCGTGAACGCGTCGAGCAACCCTTGCGTGGGGTGCTCGCGGCGCCCGTCGCCGCCGTTGACCACCGACGCCGAGGTCCACGACGCGATGCGGTGCGCGGCACCGGCGGCGCCGTGCCGCACCACGATCGCGTCGATGCCCATCGCCTCGATCGTCTGCACGGTGTCGAGCAGGCTCTCGCCCTTCTTCACCGACGAGGTGCCGACCGAGAACGTCATCGTGTCGGCGCCGAGCCGCTTCGCCGCGGTCTCGAAGCTGAGGCGGGTGCGTGTGGAGTCCTCGTAGAACAGGGACACCACGGTCTTGCCTCGCAGCGCGGGGACCTTCGGGATCTCGCGTCGCGTCACCTCGACGAACGAGTCGGTGAGATCGAGCATCTCCTCGATGCCGGCGCGGCCGCCGAGGTCGTCGATCGACAGCAGGTGCTTCACGAGGCACCGTCCTCTCCCGACGCACGCGACTCGGGCGGACCCCAGATCTCGACGCCGTCGTCGCCGCCGTCGACCTCGGCGAGCCGCACCCGGACGTCTTCGGCCACCTTCGTCGGGAGGTTCTTGCCGACGTAGTCGGCGCGGATCGGCAGCTCGCGGTGGCCCCGATCGACGAGCACCGCGAGCTGCACGGCGCGGGGTCTTCCGAGCTCGAGCAGCGCGTTGAGCGCGGAGCGGACGGTGCGCCCGGTGAACAGCACGTCGTCGACGAGCACGACGGTGCGGTCGGTGACGTCGGGGACCTCGGTCGGGCCGAGCGGCTGGACCGGCCGCAAGCCGATGTCGTCGCGGTAGAACGCGACGTCGAGCGCGCCGGTCGGCACCGGCGCGGCTTCGAACGACTCGATGCTCGCCGCGAGGCGCTGGGCGAGGGCCACGCCGCGGGTGTAGAGGCCGACGAGCACGAGCCCGTCGGGACCGTGGTTGCGCTCGACGATCTCGTGGGCGATGCGGGTGAGCGCCCGGCGCAGCGTGGGGGCGTCGAAGACGCCGGCCCGGAACACAACACGGCCCCCGCCAGGGGTGGCGGGGGCGTCGGTCGTCGGCGGCGCGTCGGGCGCGTGCACCACTGCTGCTCCTCCCGTAGAGGCCTCTCGGGACCTCTTTCACGGACGGCCGCACCATACACCGCGCGCGTCGGCGCGCTGCGGCTCGCGCTGGGGAGGCTCAGGCGTCGTCGTCGTCGACGTCGGGGAGCTCGCCGAGGAGCACTTCCACCAGCTCGCCTTGGAGGTAGGTGAGCCAGTCGTACACCTGGAACGCGTGCACGAGGGGGTCGTCGGGATCGAGCTCGATCTCGTCGCGGTCGTCGGAGACGCCGAGGCGCGTGCCGAGCGCGAGGCGCGCGTCGTTCAGCACCGCGAGCCATTGCGCTTCCGCCTCGGCGTCGAGCTCGACGGTGTGTATCGCGTCGGAGCCCGGTCCGTCAGCCAGCGGGCGCACGGTCGCCACGAGGGCGCGCAGCGCGTCGAGCCGCGCCCGCAGCAGGTCGGGTGCGACGAGCGCGCTGAACGACTGCTCGGCTTCCTCCTCGGTGGGATCGAGGTACGCACGCGGGAACAGACGATCGATCGCGGGGTCGTTCGGGTCGGGCGTCTCGAGCAGCTCGGTGAGCTCGTCGGCGAGATGCGCGAGCAGGGTCGCCTCCGCCGTGTGCAGCTGCATCGCGAGCCGGCCGTCGCGCAGCCGACGGAAGCGACGGCGGTCCATCAGTCGTCGCGCTGCATCGTCGCCCACAGCCCGTGCGCGTGCAGGCGCGCGACGTCGGCTTCGCACTTCTCGCGGGTGCCGTTCGCGACGACCGCCTTGCCTTCGCGGTGCACCTGCAACATCAGTCGAGTCGCCTTCTCACGCGAGTACCCGAACAGCTTCTGGAACACGAAGACCACGTACGACATGAGGTTGACCGGGTCGTTCCAGACGAGGACGATCCACGGCCGCTCGAGCTCGACGTCGTCGTCGCCGAGGAGCTCTTCGACGGTGTCGGGGACGACGATCGTGTCGGGCGCGCCGGTGCTCGCCATCACGCACTCCCGCGCACCTGCTCCGCGAGCCGCGACAGGAGTCCGTTCACGAAGCGACCGGAGTCCTTCGTCGAGTACTGCTTCGCGAGCTCGACCGACTCGGAGATCGCCACCGGTGTGGGGACGTCGAGCTGCCAGCCCAGCTCGTAGGTGCCCAACCGCAGCAGGGCGCGATCGATCGCGGGCATGCGTTCGAGCGCCCAGTGCTCGGAGTACTTGCGCAACAACGCGTCGATCTCGTCGCGGTGCTCCTGCACGCCGGTGAGGAGCGTGATCGCGTACGCGTCGGGCGGGACCGGGAGCTCGGCGAGGAGGTCGTCGGCATCGACGCCGCGCTGCTCGCACTCGTACGCGAGCCCGAGGGCGCGTTCGCGAGCTTCGCGTCGCGTGGACACGTCAGGTCACGACGCGCGCGTGAGGTACTCGCCGCTGCGGGTGTCGACCTTTACGCGGTCGCCGACCTCGACGAAGAGCGGCACTTGGACGGTGAGCCCGGTCTCGAGCGTCGCGGGCTTGCGTGCGCCCGACACCCGGTCGCCCTGCACGCCGGGTTCGGTCTCGACCACGGCCAGCTCGACCGCCGCGGGGAGGTCGATCCCGACGATCTCCTGCTTGTACATCGGCAGCACGACGGTGTCGCCGTCCTTCACGTACTGGATGGCGTCGCCGAGCGAATCGGCCGGCACGGTCAGCTGGTCGTAGGTCTCGTTGTCCATGAACACGAGGTTCGTGCTCTCGCGATAGAGGAGCTGCATCTCGCGCTTGTCGATCATCGCGAGCGGCACCTTCTCGTCGGCGCGGAACGTGCGGTCGAGGACCGCGCCGGTGCGGACGTTCTTGAGCTTCGTGCGGACGAACGCGCCCCCCTTGCCCGGCTTCACGTGCTGGAACTCGACGACCGTGACGAGGCCCTCGGGGAGGTCGAGGGCCATGCCGTTCTTCAGGTCGTTCGTGGAGATGCTCACAGCACTAGGTCCTTGGGGGTTCGGGTCAACGGCTCGGCACCGGACTCCGTGACGACGACCGTGTCCTCGATGCGGACCCCGCCCACACCCGTGAGGTAGACGCCGGGCTCGACGGTCACGATGTCGCCGACGAGCAAAGTATCACGGGCCACCGACGAGACCCGCGGGGCCTCGTGGATCTCGAGGCCGACGCCGTGCCCGGTCGAGTGCAAGAACGCGTCGCCGAATCCGGCGTCGTCGATCACCGCGCGCGACGCGCGATCGACCTCCGCGCACTCGACGCCGGCGCGCACCGCGTCGCGTCCGGCGCGCTGGCTCGCGAGCACGACGTCGAAGATCTCGCGCGCCGCGTCGCTCACGGTGCCGACGAGCACGGTGCGCGTCATGTCGGAGCAGTAGCCCTCGACGACGCACCCGAAGTCGCACACGACCATCTCGCCGGCCCCGACCGGGCGATCGGTCGGCACCGCGTGTGGCTTCGCGCCGTTGGGACCGGCGGCGATGATCGGATCGAAGCTGTTGCGCTCGGCGCCACGTGCGCGCATCGCGAACTCGAGCGCGACGGCGAACTCGCGCTCGGTCACACCCTGCGCGAGTCGGGGCAGCAGCTCGGCGAACGCGTCGTCGGCGATCGCGCACGCGGCCCGGACCCGGTCGACCTCGCCGGCGTCCTTCACCCGGCGGAGCTCTTCGACCGGGGTGCCCGCGGCGTCGAGGTCGACGCCCGGGAACCACTCGGCGAACTGCCGCTGCTGGGCCCACGTGACCGCCTGGTCTTCGAGGCCGAGCCGGACGAGCCCGCCCACCGCCGCGCCGAGGATCTCCTGCTGCGACGCCGGCGTCGCGGCGATCTCGATGCGCGCGGCCACGCCGGCCGCGGCGAGCTCGTCGGCGGAGCGGTCGCGGTACCGGCCGTCGGTCACGAACAGCGTGTCGTCGGGCGTCACGAGCAACACGGCCGCCGAGCCCGTGAAGCCGGTGAGGTACCGCACGTTCGGCAGGCGGGTCACGAGCAGCGCGGGCAGGTCGCGCGACTCGAGCAGCGCGCGCAGGCGCGGCAAGCGACCCGCGACGTCCATGGGCGCGAGCGCGGGTGCGATCGTCATCGGGCGTCTCCCTCGGCGAGTGCCGACACCGCGGCGTCGACCGCGAGCCGGTAGCCGGCGGCGCCGAACCCGGCGACCGTGCCCGTGACGTAGGGGGCGACGACCGAAGTGCGCCGCCACTCCTCGCGGGCGTGCGGGTTCGACAGGTGCAGCTCGACCTTCACGCCGTCGAACGCGGCGAGCGCGTCGGCCAACGCGAACGACGAGTGCGTGTACGCGCCCGGGTTGACCACGATCGCCGCGCACCGACCACGCGCGCCCTGCACCGCGTCGACCAGCTCGCCTTCGTGGTTCGACTGCACGTGTTCGAGCTCGTGGCCGTGGGCGGACGCGGCGTCGGTGGCGGCGCGCACGAGCTCGGCGAGCGTCGTCGTGCCGTAGACGTCGGGCTCGCGCTCGCCGAGCAGGTTCAGGTTCGGTCCGGAGAGCAGCAGGATCGTCGCCATGTCACCTCGTGTCTCGCGGGGGGCCGGTCACACGTCGATCCCGACGGCTGCGAACGCCGTGTCGAGTGCGCTCGGGTCGGGATCGGCGACGGCCTCGACGCCGTTCGGTCCGGCCAGGACGAAGGAGAGCCCGCCGGTCGACTTCTTGTCGCGCCGCATCACGACGAGCAGGTCGTCGGCGCGCAGACCGGGCGGTGCGTGAGTGGGGAGCCCGAGTGCGCCGACCACGCGCGCGTGGTGCTCGACCGCGGCGGGCGGGATGCGTTCGATCGCGCCCGCGAGGTGCCCGGCGAAGACGAGCCCGATCGCGACCGCTTCGCCGTGGCGCAGGTCGTAGCCCCCCACCGTCTCGAGCGCGTGCGCGAGCGTGTGTCCATAGTTCAGTGTGGCCCGCGCGCCGGTGCGTTCGTGCTCGTCGGCGCTCACCGCCGCCGCCTTCACCGCCGCGCTGCGGGCGATCACCGTCGCGAGCACGTCGGGGTCGCGCGCGCGCAGCGCGTCGGCCGATCGTTCGATGACGGCGGCGATCTCAGCGTCGCCCATGAGCGCGTACTTCGCGACCTCGCCGAGTCCGCTGCGGTACTCCGCGTCGGGGAGCGTCGCGAGCACACGCGGATCGGCGAGGACCGCGCGCGGCTGGTGGAACGCGCCGAGGAGGTTCTTGCCCTCGGGGAGGTTCACCCCGGTCTTGCCGCCGATCGCGGCGTCGACCATAGCGAGCAGCGACGTCGGGACCTGCACGACGTCGACGCCGCGCGCGTAGATCGCCGCGGCGAAGCCGGCGGTGTCGCCGACCATCCCCCCACCGAGCGCCACGATCGCGTCGGAGCGACGCAGTCCCCACGTGGTCAGGTCGCGCGAGAGGCGCTCGACGGTGGCGAGGTCTTTGTGCTCCTCGCCGTCGCCGATGAGGAACACCTCGTGCGCGATCCCGGCCCCGTCGAGCACGCCTCGGATCGCGGGCGCGTGGTGCTCGGCGATCACGGCCTGGCTCACCACCGCGACGCGCGCGACGTCGGCGAGCACGGTCGCGAGCTCGTCGTGCGCGCCGGCGCCGACGACGACGTCGTAGGAGCGGGCGCCGAGGTGGACCGGCACGCGCGTCACGACACGCTCCGCTGGTCGGCGTGGCGCTGCGCTTCGTACTGTTCGAGGACGCGCGTCGCGACGTCGTCGGGGGTGCAGCCGTCGGTGTCGACCCGCACGTGGGCGACGGCCGCGTACGCGGGCTCGCGCAGCGCGTGCAGCCGTTCGAGCGCGCCGGGCGCGTCGCCCGCGAGGAGGGGGCGGTCGTCGGAACCCGCGACCCGAGCGGCGAGGACGCGGGGCGGCGCTTCCAGCCACACGACCACGCCGTGCTCGTGCAGCAGCCGCCGGTTGTCGGGATCGAGCGGCGCGCCGCCGCCGCACGCGATCACGAGCGGCGTGGGCGACGCGCACACGTCGGCGACCGCGAGCCGCTCGCGCGCGCGGAACCCGGGCTCGCCTTCCGCAGCGAAGATGTCGGCGACCGACGCGCCCGCCGCGGCGACCACGACGTCGTCGGTATCGGTGAACGGCCGCGCCAGGCGCTCGGCGCACACCCGCCCGACCGTGGTCTTCCCCGCGCCCATCAGGCCGACCAGCACGAGGTGCCGCCGGGTCGCGGCGCTCACCGCAACGACGCTCGGTACGCGTCGTGGTTGCGGACCATCTCAGGGATGGAGTCGCCACCGAACTTCCGCAGCGCCTCCTGTGCGAGGACCCACGCGGTCATGGTCTCGGCGACCACGCCCGCCGCGGGCACCGCGGTGACGTCGGTGCGCTCCTTGAACGACACCGTCGACTCCTTCGTCTCCACGTCGACGGTCTGCAGCACCGGACGGTTCAGCGTGGCGAGCGGCTTCATCGCGACCTTCGCGACGAGCAGGGCGCCGGTGGTCATGCCCCCTTCGACGCCGCCGGCGCGGTCGCTCAACCGGACGTAGTCGGCGGTGTCGTCGTCCCACGCGATCGCGTCGTGGGCCTCGCTCCCCCGCCGGCCCGCGACGTCGAGACCGTCGCCGATCTCGACCGCCTTCATCGCCTGGATGCTCATGAGCGCCTGCGCGAGCAGCCCGTCGATGCGCCGGTCCCAGTGCACGTGCGATCCGAGGCCAGGAGGCACGCCGTAGCCGAGCACCTCGACCACGCCGCCGAGCGAGTCGCCCGCCTTCGCGGCCGCTTCGATCTCGGCGACCATGGCGGTCGCGGCGGCGGGGTCGAAGCACCGCACCTCCGACGCGTCGACCGCGTCGAGATCGTCGGGGGTCGGCCGGAGCCCCGACGACGCGCACGCGGCGCCGAGTTGCACGACGTGGCTCAGGACGCGCACCCCGAGGTGGGAGAGCACCAGCTTCGCGAGCGTCCCGGCGACCACACGCGCCGCGGTCTCGCGCGCCGACGCGCGCTCGAGCACGTCGCGCGCGTCGGTGAAGCCGTACTTCTGCATGCCGACGAGATCGGCGTGCCCGGGACGCGGCTGGTGGAGCGGCGTCGCGGTTGCGCCGGGCGCGGCCGACATCTCCGCGTGCCACTTGTCGCTGCGGGTCCACTCGGTGTTGTGCACGAGCACCGCGACCGGCGAACCGAGGGTGCGCCCGTGACGGATCCCGCCGACGAGCTCGAGCGCGTCGACCTCGAAGCGCATGCGCGGTCCGCGCCCGTAGCCGAGACGCCGGCGCGCGAGCTCGCGGGCGATGTCGTCGACGAGAACGGGGAGTCCCGCGGGCAAGCCTTCGACGACGACCACGAGGGCCGGACCGTGCGACTCGCCGGCGGTCAGGAAGCGCAGCACGACGACCTCCGGCCGGAATCAGCCCCAGGATACGGCACCCGACCGTGTCACCCGGGGCTGGACGCGAGCGGCCGCGCGTGTGACGCGCGGCCGCGCCGGGTCGCTACTTGATGACCTGTTCGCCTTCGCAGAGCTCGAACTGGGTGTCGCCGAAGAGGAACGTGCCGCAGCCCGCGTCGGGGTCGAGGTCGACGACCCGGTAGCTGTCGGCGAACACCTGGCTCTCGCCCACCGTGTACACCGTGGAGCCGACCTGCACGCGCGCTTGGGGCGTGCCGTCGTCGGACTCGAAGACGTCGAGCACCGACACGACCTGACCGCCGTCGGGATCGAAGCTCGGGCTCGTGGTCGGCGTCGTGGTGCCGCCACCGCCGCCGCCTCCGCTCGTGGTCGGGGTCGTGCCGCCACCGCCGGTGTCGACCGGCGTCGTGTCGAACGGCGGGTCGAACGGGTCGCGGGTCGCGAACACCTCGAAGGTGTCGATCGGCTCGGACGGCGGTGCGGTCGTGGTCGTCCCCGACGGACCCGAACCGCCGAGGTCCGCGCTCGCGTCGCCGCCGCTGTCGGCCGCGCCGCACGCGCCGAGCACCAGCGTGACCGCGAGTCCGAGGCCCGCGCCGATGATCCTGCTGCGCTCAACCCGACGCTTCGTCACTGCGCTGCCCCCGTGGTCGTCGTCGTCGCTGCCGGCGCCGTCGTGGTGGTCGTCGCCACGCCGGGCTGCTGGGTCGTGAACATCCGCGCGG
This sequence comes from Acidimicrobiia bacterium, assembly GCA_036277635.1. GTDB lineage: Bacteria > Actinomycetota > Acidimicrobiia > IMCC26256 > PALSA-610 > DASUMP01. Next base: position 37,831 of record DASUMP010000270.1, read on the forward strand.
TCATGCTGACGGCGAGTCCCGACGAGTCGACGACCGCGCCGTCGGTCCCTTCACCGCCGGTGGAGCCACCGGTGACGTTCACACCCTCGACCACCACGAGGCGGTCGAAGTCTTCGAGCCGGTTGAGGTAGTCGAGGACCTGGAAGAACCCACCCTCGACGGTGATGTTGAGCCCGATCGTCGCGAAGCCGGTGCCCTGCGCGGCGGGTGGTGTCGGCGAGACCGAGATCCAGTCGATGCCCGATTGGTTCGCGAGGTCGTTCATCCCGAGGATGAAGCCGGCGAGGTCGGCGGTCGGCGGCACGAGACCGGAGAGCTTGGCGAGGTCGGCGTCGATCTCGGGCAGGTTCTCGTTGATGTCCTCGAGCCGCGCGAGCTGCGCCTGCAGCGCCTGCTGCTCGCCTTGCGCGGTCTCGAGCTCGACCTTCGCGTCGTCGAGCTGGTCGCCGCGCGGCGAGTAGACGAGGGTCCACCACAACGCGACGATGGCCACGGCGGCGACCGCGAACAGCGCTACTCCTCGGCGGTTCACTGGCCGTCCTCCTGCGTCAGCTGCTCGAGCCGGTTGGATCGAGCGGCGTCCGTGATCGTGCCGGTCGACGTGAACGTCACGATCTCACGCTCGTTCTCGGTCGCCGAGTTCGCCTGCGGCACCCAGATGTCGGCGAACGACGGCATCGAGGCGATGCGCTGCAGCCACGCCGCGACCGACGGGAAGCCGAGACCGTTGGCGGTGATCGACACCGTGCCGCTGATCGCCGGCGTGACCGGCGGCGCGGTGGGGGTGTCGGTCGTCTCGCCCGCGGTGTCCTCGGTCGGCACCGTCGTACCCACCCCACCGACCGGACCCTGCTGGAGCGTGGCCTGGAACGACGTGAGCCACACGTCGTTGGGGATGGTGCGCGAGATCTCCTGCAGCATCCGCGCCCACGACACGTCGCTCGCAAGCAGCGTGTTCAGCTGGGCCTCGAGCGCGTCGAGCTGATCGGCCTTGGCCTGTGCCTCGCTCAGCTGCTGGATGTCGTTCTGGATCCGGGTGTTCTGGGCGAGCACCGTGTCGCGCTCGTCCTTCGCGTCGTTGATCTCGTTCTGGCGAGCGAGGGTGGGCACCGCGAGGAGCGCCACCAGCACCGCAGCGGCGGCCGCGCCACCCGCGACCGTGCGCGACCGTGACACCGAGGTCGTGGTCGAACGTCGCCGACGTCCCCGCTGGGGCGACAGGTCGATGACGATGCCGCGGTCGGAGCCACCGAGCGCGAGGCCCACCGCGGCAGGCAGGTACGGATCGAGGCCGGGCAGCTCGTCTTCGGAGAAGCCGATGTCGCCGACGGCGAGCAGCTCGCGCGGGCGGGCCGCTTCGACCGGGACGCCGACGAGCGACGCGAGCCGGTCGTTGATGCCGGGGAGCTGGGCGCCGCCACCGGTGGTGACGACCCGCAGCAGGCGCGCGGCACCCGGCTGGTTGCGGTAGTAGTCGATCGAGCTGCGCACCTCGTCGAGGAGGAAGCCGAGCGGCCGCTCCATGGCGGTGCGGGCGCGCACGACGCTCTCGTCGTTCGACGTGCCGACCTGGCGCTTGATCGACTCGGCGCTCTCGAACGGCAGCTCGAGCTCGCTCGTGATCGCGTCGGTCAGCTCGCGTCCACCGGTGCCGAGCACGCGCACGAAGCGCGGCACGCCCTGTTCGTGGATCGTGACGCAGGTGACGCCGCCACCGAACGACACGATGCCCTCGGCGCCGGCTTCGCCGGTGGCCGGTCGGGCGAGCGCGCGCACGAGTGCGAGCGGGACGAGGTCGACGGCCTCGACGGGGAAGCCGCCACCTTCGACGGCCGACACGAGGCGTTCGACGGTGACGCGCTGCGCGGCGGCGAGCAGCACGCGCATGAGCGGTTCGCCGTCGGGCTCCGCCTCCGACACCGTGCCCTGCTCGAGGATCACGAAGTCGAGGACCGCGTCGTCGATCGGGATCGGGATCAGCTCTTGGGCCTGGAAGCGCAGCGCGCCGGCGAGGTCTTCCTTCGACATCACCGGCATCTCGACCTGGCGGACGATCACGCGCGGGCTGGCGACACCGAGTCGCACCGGCACCTTGCGCAGTCCGACCTCGGCGCGCAGACGACCGACGGCTTCGGCGACGGCGGCCTCGTCGACCACCTCGCCTTCGTCCATCGCGTCGCGCGGGAGCGCGACCTGTCCGAACGCGCGCAGCGATGCCGGCGCGCCCGAGGAGACCTCGGCGACCGTGACTGCGTTCGTCCCGACGTCGAGACCGATCAGGCGGCGGGCCATGCGCCACCCCCTCGCACCATGCGGACCTCGAGGTACTGGTCGAGGTCGGCTTCTCGGATCCGGAAGTGCTTGCCCACCCTGATCGCGGGGATCTGGCCCGCGCGGATCAGTCGGTAGACCGTCATTGTGGAGACCCGCATGGCGTCGGCGACCTCACGAACCGTGAGTAGCCGGTGCTCAACCGTCACGTTGAACCCCTCTGATCGACTCGGGCCACAGTAAGTGTCCGAAACAACAATCGTCAACGGGAACCTCAACTTGAGGCCAGTCTCGACCTGAGGTCGAGAGCTGCCAGCGATCGCTCGACCTGACGGGCGAACGTCCTGGTGGGAGAAGCGCGTACCGGTGTTGATGCTGTGGCTATCGGCACCCCACCCCGGGTGACTGAACAGGGAAATAGGCCGCGCGGCCCATGTCCGTCTCCGGCGTCCCGCCCGCCTCGCCCCCGCACCGCACCGCACCGAATTCCGGCTTTGTGCGGTGAACGCGTCGCGAGACGACGCGTGGAGCGCACAAAGCGGGGATCGCGTCGAGGCGGTCAGGTGGCGGTGAGGTCGCGGTACCAGTCGAGGATGGGCGTGCCGACGAGGACCATCGTCAGCGCGCCGGCGGCGAGGAACGGGCCGAACGGGATGTGCTGCTTGCGCGTGCGCAGCCGGGTCGCGATGAGCCCGATCCCGACGATCGAGCCGTAGAGGAACCCGAGGAACAGTCCGACGAGCAGCTCGCCCCATCCGAGCCAGCCGAGCGCGAGGCCGAGCAGGAACGAGAGGCGCACGTCGCCGAAGCCCATCCCCCGCGGCGAGATCACGTGCACCACGAACATCGCCGAGAACGCGACGAGCGCCCCGAGCAGCGCGCGGCCGAGACTCCCCCACTCGTCGTCACCAGCGGCGGCCACGACGAAGAGCGGCACGAGCAGGAACCCGACCGGGTACACGATCCGGTTCGGGATGAGGTAGTGCTCGAGGTCGATGATCGACACCGCGAGGAGCGCGGCGGCGAACACGAGGTACGCGGGCAGCGCCCACGAGTCGTCGAAGCGCAGCGCCACGAGCGCGAACAACACGCCGGTCGCGAGCTCGACGAGCGGGTAGCGCGCGGAGATGCGCGCGCCGCAGTGGCGGCACTTCGCGCGCAGGAGCACCCACGACAGCACGGGGACGTTGTCGCGCGGCGCGATCGGCGTGTCGCACGACGGGCAGTGCGACGGCGGCGCCACCACCGACTCCTTGCGGGGCACCCGCCAGATCACGACGTTGAGGAACGAGCCGACCGCGAGCCCGAGCGCGGCACACACGACGACGACGAACGCGGTCACGAGGAGCAGTATCGGCCGCGCCGCCGTCGAGGTGACGGATTCGGCGGCGGGGACGAACACGCGCCGGACGCGATGTGGCCCGGGGCGAACCCCGGGCCACGATCACATTTCTGACTGGTGAAGTCGGCTTACCAGCCGTCCTCGGTCCAGCCGGCACCCGGGGCCGCCGAGGAGGCCGCAGGCGTTGCGCAGACCGCGGGCGTACCCGCCGCCGCCGCCGAGCTGAAGTACGTGCCGGCGTTGGCACCCTGCGCGATGTCCATGATGCTGAAGCAGTCGCCGGAGCGGCTCTTGACGGTGATGCTGATCGCGTCACCGGCGGCCGTCACGTCGACGTCCAGCACGTTCGGGCTGTCCGACGAGCCGGTCTGGAAGGTCAGGCTCGGCTCCACGTCACCGAGCGCGGTGATCGTGGTGGCGAGGTCGGTGACCAGGTACGAGTCACGGTCGGTGAAGACCGTCTTGGCAGCGGTGAGGCCGTTGCGAGCCGAGGACTGCGCAGCGCGGTCCTGCGCCCGCTCGCGGGCACCGAGGAAGGTCGGGATGGCGATCGCGATCAGAATGGCAATGATGAGCACGACGACCATCAGCTCGATGAGCGTGAAACCTTCCTCGTTCTCCCGACGGGCCTTGATCTTGGCCAACATCTGAGACACTGAGGATTCCCCTTGTTCGTGTGACTGGGTTG